>CAMHIS010000086.1 GCA_946185285.1 uncultured Prevotellaceae bacterium | reverse complement strand
ACAGATGGAAGGCTACCTATGGCCAAGGTTAGATGCTAAAGCGGATACGCTTACCGGTGAACAATGATTCACCGCACGTGAACATTTGGCACAGAAGCTTGGCGCACGGGAATGCGCCGTGCATCCGTCATCCGTCACCATCATCCGTTATCACGTATCCACCTGATTGTCTGTCATTTGCGTGGATGTGACGGATGTGACGGATTTAGAATACTCTTACTTGTGAGATTGACAGCAGATTTGGAGTTCTCTCGAGCCGCAGCGAAGCTCCCTCCTGCTTATTTTTGATTGCAAACCTCAACCCATTAAACATTGCGGCAGTTTTTACGTCTATTGTATTAAATTGCACAACTAACAACGCATCGAAATGACAAGAAAACTGCTTTCACTACTATTTATCGCTCTTACCGCAACGGCGGTGCAGGGAAAGGATGACGGAACAAACGGTCTCGAACAGATTATCATAACAGCCGACACTGTGCTCAACGCACGGCAGAAGGTGACGGCGCACATGAAGACCGTCGGCTACGACGGCCCCATCGGCATCAAGCTGCGCGGCAACAGCTCGCTCTCGTTCAACCAGAAGAAATACACCATCGAGCTGCGCGACGAACAGGGCAAAGAGCTCGACGCCCCGCTGCTGGGCATGCCCGCCCACAGCGACTGGGTGCTGCTGGCGCCCTACAACGACGTGTCGGCTGTCCGCGACCCGCTGGCCTTCCAGCTGTGGCGCGACATGGGCCACTGGGGACCGCGCACGAAGATGGTGGAGCTGACCGTAAACGGCGACTACCGCGGCATCTACATCCTCTCGGAGGCCATCAAGCGCGGGACTGACCGCGTGAACATTGCCAAGCTGAAGAAGAGCGACACGGCGGGGCGCGACCTGACGGGCGGCTACCTGCTGCGCATCGACACCTACAACGAGGACGACGCCACCTTCCCCTCGAAGGTGCCCGGCATCGGCGACGGCATCATGACGAGCCAGATAACATGGTCGTGCATCTACCCGAAGAAAAAGAAGCTCAGGCCCGAACAGCTGGCATACATTGAGAGCTATGTGGACACCGTGGAGCAGGTGATACAGTCGAACTACTTCGCCGACCCGCAGCGCGGCTACGCCCGCTATATCGACGTGCCCTCGTTCGTCGACTACTTCATCCATACCGAACTGAGCCTCAACGCCGACGGCTACAAGCGCAGCGCCTACTTCTATAAGGAGAAGCAGAAGGCCGACGGCACGGGCGGCAAGCTCGTGGCCGGTCCCGTGTGGGACTACAACCTGGCCTACGGCAACTGCAACTTCGCCAATGCCAACAACCTGGAGGCCTGGTGCTTCGAGGGAGCCAACACCAACCCGACACCGGCCCTGTGGCAGCGCCTGCTGCAGGACCCCGCCTTCCGCAAGGCGGTGAAGGTGCGCTACAAGGAATTGCGCAAGGGCGTGCTGAGCAGCAAGGCCATCAACAGCTACATCGACCGTCACGCCCGTCTGCTGGCGCCCTGCGTCGACCGCCACTTCGAGAAATATCCCGAACTGCTCGTCAGCGAAGAAGAGAAGGAACAGTTAGCCTCGCAGCCGTCTTTCGGCGGCTTCGGCGGCTTCGGCGGATTCCCCCCGATGGGTGGTGGTTTCCCGCCAATGGGTGACTTCAGCGGCTTTGGTGACTTCGGCGGCTTTGGCGGATTCAATGCCGTCGGTATGTTCGCGGCCTATCGCGTCAGTTCCTACGACGAGGAGATCAAGGTACTGAAGCAATGGATAGCCGACCGTCTGGCCTTCCTCGACCGCAACATCGAGCGGTTCGACCGCGACTGGCAACCCCGCATCCAAGAGCTCAGGGAAGTCAAGATGCCGCAGTTTGGCGGCTTCGGCGGTGGCGGTTTCGGCGGGTTTCCCTTCTGACACCTGATTTTCCTGTCCAATTACCATTCTTCTGAGTTTACCTGACAACAAACTTCTTGCCGTCGCGGACGTAGATGCCAGGCTTCAAGGCCTTCGGGTCGGCGAGGCGGCCGTCGAGGGAATAGAGCGGGGCACGGAACGGGGTGTCCTTGGTGTAAACGCGGCTGATGGCAGTGGTCTCGGGAGCGTCATTGGTCAGGTAGACGTCGTCGATGACTATCTTGCCAGCAACCTTTGGGGCGCGGAAGGCCATCTTGTAGACCTTCGAGGGGTCCATCACGGTCTTGTTGTACTTCAGGTTGTGCAGGTCGATGACGACGGTTGTGCGGTCGTTGATGGTATCGCGGTAGGACACGTTCTTGCTCTTACCGTAGAGCCACACCTCTGCACCGAGGTCCTGCGGCTCCTTCAGCTTGACGACGAGGTAGTTGTAGCCCGACCAGTCGACGAAGTGCGGATAGGTCCAGCTGGCAATGCCGGCGCCGGTGGTTTTGAATGTGATGGTGCGCGTCTTCTCAGTGACAGTGCAGTGCTTGTTGGCTACGAGGTCGTAGTTATGGAACGAGAAGTAGGGATACTGCACGCCCAGTCTGTAAAGACCTTCGGCGGCGTAGCGGCTGCCGAGTATGCGGTAGCCCAGGGCACTGAAATGCCAGGGGTCGGCGTTGTTGCCGGGACAGCCCTCAGCACTGATGACATGGCCTGTGGGGATGACACTCGGAATCTTGGCCACCACACTGTTATGACTGGCACAGGCACCGCTTTCATTATTAGTTCCTGCACCTTTATATTCCACCTCACCGACAAACAGGGGGACACTGTCAGCACCCAGATTGAGGTCCTTCAGCATATCATTATAGATTTTCTTCACCATGTTCGGCCAGTTGGGGTCGCCGCAGTTCGAGCAGCCCTGGTGTAGCAGGATGCCCTTGATGACACCCACCTCCTGGGCCTTCTTAGCCATCTCGATGATGCGGCCGTAGGGGTTGCCGCCGTAGTGGTTCTTGGCCAGGGTGGCCCACCACTCATTGGGGTTCTGCTGCAGCTTCTGCTTGTACTTGTCCTTGTCGAACATCTCGATGGGCGAGCCGCCCATGGCCACGGGGATGACGCCGATGCGAATGTCCTCGGGCAGGTTCTCGCACATCATGCGGCCGAAGTAGTCGGTGGGGCCGAGGCCGCCGGCGGGACTTACCAGCGGGGGTGTGGCGACATACCATTTACCCATCGTACGCGAGGGGCTGCTGAAGTTGCAGGTAGCGAGCAGGCGGAAGCGCTTGTCGATGCCCGTCTTGTCGATAGACTCTGGCTGGGCGTTGCCCTCCATATTGGACTGTCCGAAGCAGATGTAGATATAGAAGTTCGGATCAACGTCGGCCTTTGCTCCTACGAGCGCGGTGGCCAACAGTACCGCTGAAAAAAGTAGTCGTTTCATCATGATGTATATTCTTCAATTCTTCAATTCTTCAATTCTTCAATTCTTCAATTCTTCAATTCTTCAATTCTCCAATTCTTCAATTTTTCAATTCTTCAATTCTTCAATTCTCCCACGTACTTCACCGGCTCGCCGTCGCCTTTAAGGAGATCGGCAAAAGTCTGGGGACTGATGGTGACGGGGCCGCGCATGAACTCCGGGATGTTGTAGCAGCGAAGGAACTGACGGTGGTAGTCGGGATCAGCCTGCGGCAGTTCGAAAGGCTTGCTGCACTTTCCGTCCTTGTCGACGTGGGCAAAGAACGGACGGGTGAAGGTGCCGTCGTCGCGGCGGCTGCTGACGACAAGCCAGCGGCCGTTTGAAGACCAGGTATGATAGCTCTCGGTATCAGGGCTGTTGACCTCATACATCGGACGGACGACATCTGTCTGCAGGTCAAGCATCCAGAGGTCGGCATCGTGATGCCAGATATGGAAATAACCATAGTGGGCCAGGGTGAACACGAGGTAGCGGCCGTCGGGCGAGATGCGGGGCAGCACGGCACTCTTGTCGAGGCTGTCGGCAGCGAACACCAGCTCGCGCGGGCCGAACTGCCGGCTGTCGGGGTCGAAGCTCTTCTTGTAGATATTGTAGCGCAGTTCCTGACAGCGGCTGACGACGTCGGCCGAACGGGGCACTCCCTCGCGGCGGTCGAAATGGGCACTGCAGTAGTAGAGCGTACGGCCGTCGGGGGCCCAGGCCGGGAACACCTCGAACTCGAGCGTATCGTTCTCGAGGTTGGTCACCTCGCCGCGCTCCACGTCGTAGGCTATGATATCACTCTCCATGTCGTAGACCTCAATCTTATTGGGGTCTGTGGTGTGGAAGCTCTGGTGCGTCTTGTCGGTAGAGTAGACGATGAGGTTGAGCCACGGATGCCAGGCGGGATAGACGCCTGCCGAGAGGATGGAGTCGTTGCGCATGTTGACCTTCTTGAGCTTGCCGTCGTAGGCAATGACAGTGCCGCCGCTCTTCTGGCGGGCATGGAACTGCATACGGTCGGGGTTCCACTGCTGATAGTGGTGGCAGTTGATGCACTGACCCTCCTTCTCGAAGCCGCAGAGCATATTGTCGTAGATGACGCTCTCGTCGTAGTTCTCGAGGCAGCGCTGGCTGATGGTCAGGGCCTCATAGCTGACGAACGACGGCGGTATGAGGCGGTAGCTCAGGTAAGGGTCGATGCTGTCGGGCGACACGGTGATGGTGAACGGCTTGTAGTGGGTCCACTCACTTCCGTGTCGGGCGTAGACATCGACGCTGATGGTGCCGCCGGCAGCCGTCAGGTTGCGCCACTCGCCGAACGAGGGCTGCATCTTGCCGGCACAGACCACCTCCTCGTCGCCTGCCTTATAGCGGGCAATCATCTCGTCGGCCTGTTCGTCGAGCTGGAACGTCAGCGGCGCAATGTTCACGGGGACGGTAACGCCGATGTAATCGGGATAAATCTTAGGCAGCCGGTCGCTGTCGGTACTCTTGTCGGGTACCGAGGTGCTGCACGCCAGTGCTATCCAGCAGCCACAGACAATATATAATAGGTGTTTCATAGCTTCAATAATCTGGTAAGTTGTTCATCAGGTAATACTCGTAATAGTAAGTCTGGCCAAACAGAGGGTACAGTCCCAGACGGGCCACCTCGACATCGGCATTGTCGTAGGCAGACGCTGCCTGCATGAAGCGGTTGAAAGAATCCCTGATACCCGTACTGAAGGGCACATTGTCGAGATTGCGTCCCTCCAGTGTGCCAAAGAGACAGGCAGCCTCCTGCAGATAGACAGGCATAGGACCTTCGGGGTGCAAGGTGACGTAGTCGAAGAAATGATACCAGAACTGCTTCGGGTTCCTGGTCCAGAGCGAGGCCAGAAGGGTCTGTTCCTGAAACACAGGGTCATCTTTATAGGTATTGCCGGCCAACTGTTCCATCAGGAAATGCTCCACGCTGCCCTGATCGGAGGTAAGGGCGTTGTCGTAGTGCATCATCCGGGTGACAAAGCCCATCTCCGGATGCTGGGCGATGGCGGCTGAGTCGCCAATGAGTTTGGCTGTCTCTGCAGCCCAACTACTGAATGTCGGTGCATGGCCGAGCAAGCCCAAATACTTGCGAGCCGACGCCTTCTCGCCGTGGAGGATGGCACACTTGGCCAGCGTCTTCAGGTGCTCGGCGCGCCAGCCGAACTCCACGCCCATCTCTGTGCAGAGACGGTTGCTGTAGTTCAGCAGGCCGTATTGGTAGTAGACGAGCGGCCCGACAACGAGCATTGTACGCATTCCAAAAGGTGCGGCGTAAGCCTTGGAGCCGTTCTTATAGAGGTACATCTCACTGGCCTGACGCCCCAGCCGGGCCAGTGCAAGGTTCTTCATCAAGACAATGGCGCGCGTCGGCTCGTCCTGCTGCTGGGCAGCCTCGCGGAGCACGCCCTCCCAGTCGAGCTGCTCAACACAGTGCTGCATGGCCAGCTCGCGGTGGAAGTTCTCGTCCTTGAACCAGTAGCGGGCTACGCCGGCAACGAGCAGCGCCAGCAGGACAGCCTGCAGCAGCAGCGGCCTGAGGGGTTTGGCGGCTGGCTTCAGGGGGGCAAAGATCATGGCGACGTAGAACAGGGCCAACAGGTAGAACGGTATATAATAGGTGTGACGCTCCTCGGTGACGAAATAGAGGGGCAGCGCGGCGTAGTAGATGTTGGCCAGATTGGTCTGGTAATAGACGAAGCGGTAGCACAGCAGGGGCACGGCCACGACACAGAGCAACGCCACGAGGGTGTCGACGAGTGCATGCTCCCTGAGCCGCCACGACCAGAGGGCCATCAGCAGCGGGGCTGCCAGACCGTAGATGCCGAACAGCGGATAGCCCACGACGCAGGTCAGGACGATGAACGCCGTGCGCAGGTAGCGCTTGGCGGGCAGACAGCGGTAAGCCCAGAGCAAGGCCGCCACGACCACAGCGCCGAGCGTCGAGACGAAGGCGTAGCCGGGCTGCTTGAGGACGTAGAGCCAGTAGCCGAAATCGACGATGGTAAGCAGCAGCATTCCGACGGGAATGAGCAGCAGACCAGTCCATTGGGCTGGTATGCGGAATGCCCGCTTGGTGAGCCACATGAGCAGCCCCCAGCAGCCGCAGAGCACCAGCACGCCGAGCCACGGCCAGCGGAACAGCTGTGTCAGGAAGGTGCCTGCCCACGAGAGCAGACCGCCCGGCACCAACAACTGGTCGTGGAAGAACATCGGGGTGGTAAGGAAGAGGTTCATCTCCTGCAGCTTCCACAGAAGGTTGCTCTCAAACATGAGCAGCGCTCCGGCAATAACGGCCAGCGCAATGAACCAGACAATGACGTAGCTAATTTTCTTCTTCATTTTCACTTCTCATTCCTCATTTCTCATTTCTCATTCCCCCATTCCTCATTTCCTAACGAACACAGGAATGTGGCCCTTGTCGACAGCCGTAGTAACGGTCTGACCGCCAGCATAGTGCTTGCCGGAGCGGTAGTCGTCCCAGCCGTTCTTATTCTTCGGAAGGTAGGTCTTCCACTCGGTGACGCCCGGCTCGGTGACGGGGCTGATGAGCAGCTTGGGGCCGAACATATACTCATAAGGCTGCTGCAGGGCAACGGGGTCGTCGGCAAAGTCGAACACCAGCGGGCGCATCAGCGTGTAACCCTCTTTGGCAATGCGCCCGGCACACTCCTCGATGTAGGGCTTCAGCTTGTAGCGCTCCTGCAGACAGTCGGCGATGACCTGCTGCGCCTCGGGGCCGTAGTTCCAGGGCTCGGTGTTGCTCATGTAGCCGTGGACGCGCATCAGCGGCAGGTAGACGCTGATCTCAATCCAGCGGAGCATGCGCTCGATGTAGTCCTGGTTGGTGTACTGGTCGCCGGGACGGAAGAAACCGCCGGCATCATACGTCCACCAGGGCACGCCGGCAGCCTGGACGCCCAGGCCCGCCACAATCTGGCGGCGCAGCGTCTCCCAGTCGTTGCCCACGTCGCCGCTCCACAGGGCCGAGCCGTAGCGCTGGATGCCGGGGAAGCCGCAGCGCGTGAGAATCATCGGCTGCTCGACGCCCGCGCTGAGCAGACCCTCGTAGACGGTCTTGTTGACCAGCAGCGGATAGACGTTGCGCACCTGCTCGCCAGCCCACTTACCGTTGTTCACGCGCCGGCCTGCGAGGTCGTCGTTCTCAGGCTCGGTGGCGTCCTGCCACCAGGCGTCGATGCCGAGGGGCACCAGCCGCTGGGCGAAGTTGCGCCAGTAGTCGGCGGCAGCCTCGGGGTTGAAGAAGTCAATCCAGTCGGTGCCGGGGATATAGCGGTTGGCGGCCACCATCTCCTTGCCCACGACCGAGTTCTTATCAATCTTCGACCAGACGGAGACCATCAGGCGGATGTCCATCTTGTGCAGGCTGTCGGTCAGCGCCTTCGGGTCGGGGTAGTGCTCCTCGTCGAACTGCATGGAGTTCCAGCCGTACTTGCCCCAGTACTGCCAGTCCTGGACAATGACGCTGATGGGCAGCTTCTCCTGCTTGAAGCGGTTGGCGGTCTCGAGAATCTCCTGCGAGGAGTGGAAGCGCTCGCGGCAGTGGATGTAGCCCAGCGCCCACGAGGGCATCAGCGGCGCCGGACCGGTCAGGTCGCGGTAGGAGGCAATAATCTCGTCGGCAGACCCCACGAAGACGGTGTAGTCGAGCTGCGGAGCTACGGGCGAGCGGAAGGTGGTCTCGTCCTTCACCTGACCGTAATAGAGGACGGGGTTATCGCCGCGTGAGAGCTCGGCGGTCACGGTGTGGCGGCCTGCCGTCAGGCGGACGATGGCCGACGTGGTGGGCGGCAGCCACGTGTTCTGCATATCGATGACCTTCTGACCGTCGATGACGAGGTTGTGGCGGCGGGCCATCTTCTGACCGACGTCGAGCAGCAGGGCGTAGTCGCCGGCAGCACTCACGTCGATGGTGGCCTCGTAGACGTTGCGGCGGCGCACCTCCTGGCGGCCGCCCTCGGTGGTGGTGACGTTGACGACCTCGCTGGCACCCTCGCCTTCACGCCGCGTCAGCTTGACGCTGCGGTCGCTTGGGTTGAAGTCGACAAGGCCGTAGTTGTTCCACAGCACGCCGTAGCCCTTACTCGACAGGAGCATCGGCAGACTGATCTGGGTGTTGACCTGCGTCAGGCGGCGGCTCAGTCCGCGGACGTTAGCATAGCCGTCCTGGAACTGTCCCAGTCCGCAGAGGTATTCATCCTTGGGCGAGGCGAAGGTCAGCGTAGCCTCGCCGCCCTCCAGCTGGTGGCGTGTGGCGGTGAACACCACCCTACCCTGCCGGTTCTTGACCGTCAGCACCTGGCGGCGGCTGTCGACGTCGACCTTGACGTCGTTCGACTTCACGGCGCCGTGCTTCACATAGAGCCAGTCGGGCAGGTCGTTTTTCACTTCCCCCTCAGCATACTGAATCCTCACGGCATTACGGGCCACGGTGGTCACGGTCAGTTTTCCCTTTCCGAATGGAAAGACTTCTGCCTGCATCGTCACAGACAGCATAAGCATCACAATCAGCAGTACGTTCTTTTTCATTTCTTTAGTATTGATAATTTGGCTACAAAGATACAAAAGAAAACGACGCGCGACACCCGCCAAATGTTTCACATTGTTTTTCACATGTCGCAAAACAGGCATATAAAACAAAAAAACATTAAAGAAAGGTATAAGATTAGAATATTTTGCTTATCTTTGTCGCAAATATTATTATCAACTTAAACGCATGACTATGAAGAAAGTGTTAGTTTGTCTGACGACAATGCTCTGCGCAGCAGGCGTGAACGCTCAACCGCGCAGTAATGACGACGGGACGGTAACGTTCCAGTACAGAAATGATTCGGCAAAGACAGTCTCGGTCGACGTGCAGTTTGCCGGGCGCCACGAAATGACCCGCAATGCCGACGGCCTGTGGACGGTTACCCTCGGTGTCAAAGGGGATGTGAAGTCTCCTGTAGCACCCGATATGTACCCCTACTGCTACATCGTCAACGGCATCAGCGTGATGGACCCCGAGAATCCGCTGTACTTCCCCAACGAGGGCTTTAAGAACAGCCTGTTAGAAATCAAGTCCAAGAACGGCCCACTGCCACACGACATCCGCGACGTGCCCCACGGCCGCGTAGAGTATATCCACTACTACTCCAAGAGTCTCGGCGGTACCAACAATGCCATCGTCTATCTGCCACCCAGCTACAACAACATGATGGGAGGCGGTATGCAGTTTAACATGGGCGACCAGAAGAAATACCCGGTATTCTACCTCATCAGCGGCACCACCGACACCGAGGAGGTGTACTACAAGGTAGGTCGTGTGAACTATATCCTCGACAATCTCATTGCCGACAAGCAGGCCAAGGAGATGATTGTCGTGCTGCCCTACGGCAACCCGACGAAACTCCTGCCCGCCAAGCCCGCTGGTGACGGTGCTCCGCAGATGCAGTTCGGCGGCGACGTCTTCAGCAAGGACCTCATCAACGACCTGATGCCCTACATCGAGAAAAACTACCGCACGGTGAACAATGCCGACAACCGTGCCATCGGCGGCTTCTCGCGTGGTGGCAACCAAGCACTCTCCATCGGTTTGACAAACCTCGACAAGTTCTCGTATCTCTGTAGCTACAGTTCGTTCACATCGACGACCCTTCCCAATGTCTACGACAATGCCGATGCCACGAACAAGAAGATTCACCTCTTCTGGCTCGGCGTGGGCACCGACGACTTCCTCTACGGTAACGCCCGCGACTATATGGAGTTCCTCGACACGAAGGGCATCACCAGCGTAAAGGAATTCACGACCGACAAATTCGGCCACACCTGGATGAACGCCAAGTACTTCCTTTCGAAGACCCTGCCGCTACTGTTCAACAAGAAGGCCGCTGAGGCAGCCATGAAGGAGGGCAAGCCCGCGCCCGCCAAGACCGGCCAGGAGCAGCAGTTCACGGCTGGTGTGATGGCCCGTCTGTTCCCGCGCCCCGTCATATCTCCCGACTACGGCGAACAGGGCATCACTTTCCGTTTCAAGGCTCCAGAGGCCAAGAAGGTGGAGCTACTGTGCGAGATGCTGCCAGAGCCTATCGCCATGCAGCGCGACAGTGATGGCGTGTGGAGCACCACACTCACCGACTACCTCTTTGAGACGTTCCGCTATTGCTTCATGGCCGACGGCACGCCCGTTGCCGACCCCAGCAACATGAATCTCTCGCCCGACAAAGGTTTCAAATACAGCGTGGCCGACAACCCCAGCTCGCCGTTTAACTTCGCATCGCAGGGCGACATCGAGCATGGACGCACAAGTTATGACATCGAGCGTCAGGAAGCCTGGTACACGTCACCGATGTCACAACAGGGCGGTATGTCCTTCCCCCGGTTTGTCCAGCTGATTCCCGGCAAGGACGACACGATGGAGAGCTGGTTCAAGGTTGGCGGTGCCGATGCCATTGCAGACCGTCTGCTGTCAGAAGGGAAGACAAAACCCTGCATCATCACAACGAGTGCCCTTGAGTTCATGCAGCAGGGCGGCGGCGGTATGCCACAGATGCGTGGTTTCGAGCCGAAGGTGCTCCGTGCCGACGACTATCCCACATGGACTCAGCGCCGCATGGCCCTGGTGAAACTGTTGCTCGACATGGGCAAGGAGCCCGACCCGCAGTTCCCGGGCTTCGGTGGCGGCGGTGGCTTCGGCGGCGGTCGTCCTGCCGGCGGCGGTGGCCGTCGTGGTGGCGGCGGCTTCGGCGGCGGCGGCTTCGGCGGCGGCTTCCCCGGTGGCGGCTTCCCCGGCGGCGGTTTCTGATTATCCCTGATTACACATTAAAACTTTAACAACCAATATGAAAAGAACAGTACTGGTGGCCATGACCGCCATGTTGACCCTAACCAACACAAGTGCCCAGGAGAAATACCCCTGGCAAGACCCCAAGATGCCTACCGCAGACCGCGTGGAGAGCCTGCTCGGCATGTTGAAACCCGACGAGAAGGTCGGACTGATGATGAACAAGTCGGCATCCGTCGACCGTCTCGGCATCCCCAGCTACAACTGGTGGAGCGAGGCCTGCCACGGCGTGCGCCAGGGCGGCTACACCGTCTACCCACAGCCCATCGGCATGGCCGCTGCCTTCAACGCCCAGCTGGTCTACGACGTCTTCTCGCAGGTGAGCGACGAGGCCCGCGCCAACTGGAACCGCTCCGACCACAACCAGTTCAACGTGCCGCAGGGCGTCACCTACTACCCCGGCAACCCTGAGCTGACGTTCTGGTGCCCGAACGTGAACATCTTCCGCGACCCGCGCTGGGGACGCGGACAGGAGACCTGCGGCGAGG
>CAMHIS010000085.1 GCA_946185285.1 uncultured Prevotellaceae bacterium | reverse complement strand
ACTTGTTACGTGCCATTGACTCGCCTGCAAATGCTTCCTGCAGGTTCTTCTCTGTCTTTGTTCCTTTCAGTTCTTTCATAAAGCGATTGTTTTTTTTAGTTGTTATTGTTATGGGGGGAATGGGCTTTTTGGGCTTTTTATAGGGTGATTTCGCCGCGTATGCTCTGCTGCATCAGGGCGCGCACCTCGTCGGGGTCGTCGTAGCGGCCTTGGAGGAACATCAGTTTGGTGACAGCACTCTCGACCGTCGAGTCGTGGCCGCTGATGACTCCCGCCTCCTGCAGATGATAGCCGCTGCCGTAGCGCGACATCTCTACCTGGCCCTGCATACACTGGCTGATGTTCACAATGATCTTGCCGCACCGCGAGCCCTCCTTCAGGGCGTCCAGCAGCCAGGGGGCCTGCGGGGCATTGCCGCTGCCGAAGGTGCGCATGACGACAGACTTCAGGTTCGGCGTATGGATGATATGGCGGATAAGGTCTTCGCGGATTCCGGGAAAGAGCGAGAAGATGATGACGTTGTTGTCCAGCCTGAAGTGGGGCTTCATGGGCTGGTTCCAGTCGGGCTTCAGTATGCGGTGATGGTGATAGGTGACGCTCACGCCCGCATCCACCAAGTGCGGATAGTTGAACGACTCAAAGGCGTTGAACTCCTCGGCGCTCTGCTTCGTCGTACGGTTGCCGCGCAGCAAGTGTCCGCCGAAGTAGATGCCCACCTCGGGAACCGCCGCCCTTCCCCCGGCATTCTTGGCGGCGGCAATCTCTATCGACGTGATGAGGTTCTCCTTGCCGTCGGTGCGCAGCTGGCCGATAGGCAGCTGGCTCCCGGTGAAGATGACGGGTTTCGTCAGGTTCTCCAGCATATAGCTCAGGGCCGATGCCGTATAGGCCATCGTGTCGGTACCGTGGAGCACGACAAAACCGTCGTAATCGTCGTAGTGGCCGGCAATGCAGTGGCTCAGGTCTGTCCACCGCTGTGGCGACATGTCGCTGGAGTCGATGGGCGGCTGAAACTGGAAGGTGTCTATCAGCGTGTCAAACTGCTTCAGCTCCGGCACATTGTTCAGCAGGTGCTCGAAGTCGAACGGTTCGAGTGCGCCTGTTCGCGGATTGCGGTTCATGCCGATGGTTCCGCCGGTGTAGATAAGTAATACCTTTGTCTGCATGGTTGGCAATAGCGGGATATCGTTATTTCATGAGCTTGACCGTATGCTGGCGCCCCTGGGCCGTCCAGCTGATTAAGTAGAGTCCCTTAGGCAAATCACTCAGCGTAGTGCCGTCGGCAGCCTTGAAACTGCGCCGCAGGCGTCCCCGACCGTCATAGACGCTGACACTAAAGACAAGCACGGCAGGGTCGTCAGTACCGAAATGCAGCCGTTCCGTGTCTGTGTTATAGGCCAGGGCGTAGTCCGTGTCAGCAGTCTGCGGAAGGCTGATGGCTGAAGGCACGGCGTCGCCGGCATCCTGGAGCAGCCAGAGACGGTTGTTCGAGCTGGCGTTACGCTCGTCGCTGGTATAGCTGACAACGGGTGTGCCGTCGTTGCGTCCGCCTCCGCTGAGGTTACCGGCGTGCCCGGTATAATGGTTCACGAGGTTGTAGCGGCTGTCCGCCTGGCCGACGATGTCCCACTGCTGTCGGGTGTCTGTAGAGTCGGCGTCAGCGGTATTCAGCTGTGTGCCCACGGCCATTTCTGTCCCGGGGTCTCCAGGCGTGGGGTCGTTGAGTGCCCGCCCCGTCGCGCGGTTCACGATGAACTGGTAGCCGTTCTGCAGCGTGGTGATGTGCCACTGCTGCGTCATGGAAGTCTCCTGGCGGGCATTGCCGACAATGTTGTCGGTGAAGGCGTCGGGTTCGGCACAGGTAGCCGTCCCGGCATTGCTGATGGTGTAGTAGCGGTTGGCGTCGGGCGTGAAGTCCGGGGTGGTGGCGTCGGGGTCTTCAGGCGTGTCGGGCGTGTCGGGCAGCAGTTTGGCAAAGGCGTCCTTGAGAAAATCCAGATGGACGTGGATATACTGTCGGAGGTTGTCGATGTACTCGTCGTAGGTGTTATAGAGTACGCGTTCGCGCAAGACCCTGCGATTGATGCCCCACCGCTCGTAGTTGCGCTCCACGGAACTTTCGAGCAGCGCTGTGAGACTGTCAATCTGCTGGTTGAGGTATTGCTCCATACCGTCGTCAATCAGCTCACGGTATCGCCTGTTGACAAGCCGCGCAAACCACGGGTCTCTCCACATACGCCCTATCCAGAGCCGCATCTGGCCGTAGCCGGCATCCTTCATCAGCTGGCGACTTGTGTCGCTGGTGCCGAGACGGTCGGTCCTGTTGTCGTTGTTATAGGCGATGTCGTAGTCCCAGAGTGGGCCCCAATAGAGTTTGGGGTCTGATTGGTCCTTGTAGAAGTAGGTGCTGAAAAATCCGTCGACGTTGCCCGACATCTCCGTACACAGATACCAGTTGACGAGTGAGGTAGAGTCGACGAGTGGACGGTAGCCGTCTTCGGAATCATTGAAACTGCTGCTGTAGAGCTTCGTCTCGAATTGCTTGACGTAATCTCGGATATAGTTGGTCTGCTGTTTATCCAGGTCTTCGGAGTCGGGATAGTGTATGCGTACGGGTACGCTTGCTTTAGACGTATAGAAGCCGTCGGGCGGCAGCGTCTCCTGCAGTTCGCCGCTCCAGTAGCTTGTGGTATGGAAGTCACTGAATCCGTCGGCTTCGAGCAGGTAGCCGCCGGTGATGTCGCTGCTCTCGGTGAGCGGCAGGTCTTGTTCGGTGATATTGACGCGGTGGGCCCTTACCTCCACATGGTCTGAAATCTGATAGTTGCCGACATAGTCGCCATTGAACGTGAGGTCGATGAACTTGGCTGCAGGATTGAACTTCAGCCCCGCACGCTCTCCCATGAGACTGGTCAGTGCGTTGCGTATCAGCGTCTTGTCTACGTAATTGGCCATCAGCGTCCACTTCTTGGCGTTGGCATAGCCTTTGCCCAAGAGTTTCTGCTTCTTGTTGAACTTCAGCTTATAGGGCTTCTTGGCGAGTCCCCACGTGGAGTTACCCCGCCCTCTGATCCATAGTGAGTCATAGCTGACGGTGTTGCCGTTTTCGTCTGTATAGTCCATGCGGGCCAGCACGTAGGTATCTTTACTTGTGATGGGGCGGCCGCTATAGGTTTCTATACTGACTTGGGGTAATCTTTGTTGAGCTATTACCACGGTGTAAGTCAGTAGCAGCAGTGTTGTCAGTAGTAGTTTGCGTCTCATATATATACAAAAATGCGCTGCAAAGTTATAAAAAAGGTTTGGTAATAGAAAAGAAATCTCCGTTTTTCTTTGCCAATTGCCTACTTATTAGTAATTTTGCACTCAATTATAACTAATGTACATGAGTGAAATGAAAAAATACGTGCTTGACCTGCGGGTTGTCGGGGTCAGCAGGCTCCATGAGCGGTATGTGCTGATCAGGCTCACGCGCGAGGAGCGACTGCCGCAGATGCAGCCCGGACAGTTTGTCGAGGTGAAGGTCGAGGGGAGCGTGGCTACGTTTCTCAGACGACCTGTTTCAGTGAATTTCGTCGACCGTGAGCACAATGAGCTGTGGCTACTCGTGGCCGTGGTCGGAGAAGGGACGCGGCAGATGGCGCGCCTACAGGCCGGCGACGTGGTGAACGTCGTGGGGCCGCTCGGGAACGGGTTCTCTGGTCCAAGCGGGGGAACCGCCTGGCGCACTGGGCCGGGTGAGGTGCTGCTGGTCGGCGGAGGCGTCGGCGTGGCGCCGCTGCTGTATCAGGGGGCTGTGCTGAAGGAGGCGGGCTTGGAGCCGGTGTTCCTGTTGGGGGCGCGGACGGCGAAGGACCTGCTGATGCTGGACGAGTTCAGGAAGTACGGTGAGGTCTTCGTGACGACGGAGGACGGCTCGGAGGGCGAACGCGGGTTTGTGACGCAGCACACGGTGCTGCAGAAGCGGACGTTCGGGCTGATTCAGACGTGCGGGCCTACGCCGATGATGAAGGCCGTTGCCCACTTTGCCTGGCAACAGGGCGTGGAGTGCGAGGCGTCGTTGGAGAATATGATGGCGTGCGGCCTCGGTGCCTGCCTGTGCTGTGTTGAGAAGACTACGGAGGGCAACCTTTGCGTGTGCAAGGACGGCCCGGTGTTTAATATCAAGAAACTGTTATGGCAAATCTAAACGTAAACATAGGAAACCTGCGGCTGAAGAACCCGGTGATGACGGCCTCGGGGACGTTTGGCTACGGGCTTGAGTTCGCGGACTTTGTGCCGCTGGACGGGCTTGGGGCTATTATTGTAAAAGGTACGACGCTGCGCCCGCGCGAGGGCAACGACTACCCGCGAATGGCGGAGACGCCGATGGGTATGCTCAACTGCGTGGGCCTGCAGAACAAGGGCGTCGACTATTTCTGCAAGCACATCTATCCGCAGCTACAGCCGACAGGCGGGACCTACATCGTCAACGTCAGCGGCTCGTCGCCTGAGGACTATGCCGAGTGTGCGGCCCACGTTGACGCCCTGGACGGTATTCCTGCCATCGAGCTGAACATCTCATGCCCGAACGTGAAGGACGGCGGCATGGCCTTCGGCGTGACCACGAAGGGTGCTGCCTCCGTGGTGCGTGCCGTCCGTGAGCGCTACGGGAAGACGCTGATTGTCAAGCTGTCGCCCAATGTGACCGACATCACGGAGATAGCACGGGCGGTGGAGGCCGAAGGTGCCGACTCCGTGTCGCTCATCAACACGCTGATGGGTATGGCCGTCAATATTGAGAAGCGACGCCGGGTGCTTTCGATAGGCACGGGCGGATTGTCCGGTCCTGCCGTGAAGCCTGTGGCGCTGCGTATGGTCTATCAGGTGGCGAAGGCCGTGAAGATTCCCGTCGTCGGACTTGGCGGCATCATGACGGCTGAGGACGCCATCGAGTTCCTGATGTGCGGCGCCACGGCCATCGAGATAGGCACGGCCAACTTCATCGACCCGGCAGTGACCATCAAGGTGCGCGACGGCATCAGCGACTGGCTCGACCGCCACGGGTGCAAATCCATTCAGGACATCATAGGAACAATCGACTAACACATACGAACTACAATGAAAACAGCTACGAAACTAATCTTGGGCCTCGGGCTGACACTGAGCAGCATGGGGCTGAATGCCGCTGACCGGCTGGCTTTTCCCGGCGCACAAGGCTGGGGACGCTTTGCAACAGGAGGACGTGCGGGGAAAGTGTATCACGTAACCAACCTCAACGACTCGGGCAGCGGCTCCTTGCGCGATGCCGTGAGCCAGCCTGACCGCATCGTGGTGTTCGACGTGGCCGGTGTCATCCGCATCAATTCCCGCATCGTGTTCTCAAAGAATCTCTACGTGGCCGGACAGACGGCTCCCGGCGAGGGCGTAACCGTCTACGGCGACGGCGTCTCGTTCTCAGGGGCCGACAACATCATCGTGCGCTATATGCGCTTCCGCATGGGGCACATCGGCAGCAACGGCAAGGACTGTGCGGGCATCGCCAACGGTCAGAATATGATTTTCGACCATTGCTCGTTTGCCTGGGGACTGGACGAGACCTTCAGCATCAATCCTGACGGCAAGGGTACTACGCCGCAGAACATCACGCTGCAGAACTGCGTGGTGGGACAGGGCCTGATGACCCACTCGGCGGGCGGACTGATACAGACGAACTACGTGTCGCTCATCGGCAACTTCCTCTGCGACAACTCCACCCGCAACTTCAAGGTGAAGGGCATCAACCAGTATGCCAACAACATCGTCTACAACTGGTCGAACGGTGCCTATATCATGGGCGGCGACTCCGAGGGAAAGTCCTACGTCAACATCGAGTCGAACCTCTTCATCAATGGCCCTGCAAAGGGCGGGGCTGCCTTTACGGGCGGCAATGCCGACTTCCACTGCTACGGCAACGACAACTGGCAAGACCAGAACATCGACGGCGTCTTCAACCCGAAGGAAATCACCGACTACAACGCCGCCACCCGCGAGCCGAAACCCTATGACTATCCCGCCTTGGAGCTGAATCCCGGGCGCACGCTCCTAGAGACCAATCTGCCGACGGTGGGAGCCTCGCTGCCCTACCGCGACCCCGTGGACTTCTATATGGCCGACGAGGTGCTGTCGTATGGCAGGAAGGGGGCGCTCATCTCCAACGAGGAGTCGCTCGTCTACGGCGCACCCTCCAAGTGGAATGTCTACGCCGGCGAGAAGCGGGCCGACGCTGACGGCGACGGTATGCCCGACGACTGGGAGGAAGCTAACGGCACCAACCCGCAGAAGGACGACGCGATGACCATCGCCACCAACGGCTATGCCAACATCGAGAACTACATCAACAGCATAACCGAGGCCGACCGCCAGTTCTTCCTGCGCACACCTGTAGCGCTGGTGCTCGACAAGGCCACCACGCAGTCGCTGACGGTCTCGTGGCGCGACTACACCACCGACGAGGACGGATTCCTGCTGGAAATCAAGGCCGACGGCGACTGGCAGGAGGCTGCGCGTACAGCGGCTAACACCACTGCCTGCACCATCTCCAACCTGCAACCAGGCACGAAATACGGTGTACGCATCAGCGCCTTCAAGGGCGACAAGCAGTCGGGCTTTGCACAGACCGACATGTCGACCCGCCCCGTTGAGGTTGGCATCGTCGACGTCGAGACCTTCACCGGCAAGGGTGAAGGCGAGTGGCTCATCAACCCCACCGAGGACGAGACCATCACGCTCACCGAGGCCACCCCGAAGACGGCGGTCGTCGTCTATTCCGACGCCAACGTCACCATCGGCGGCTCAGGCTACATCAGCGGTACGGCCTCGATGAACAAGGCTGGAGCGGGAACGCTGACCATTCAGGGCGACCAGCAGTACACCGGAGCCACCGTCCTGCACGACGGCGTGCTGGAGCTATCGTCGCTGAAGAACGGCGGACAGGCAAGTGCCATCGGCAGCAGCGTGGAGTTTGCCCAGAACTGGATTTTCGACGGCGGCACCTACCGCTACACGGGCGCCAACACCACCACCAACCGCTCGGCCAAGCTGTCGCAGACGTCGACGTTCAGCATCAAGTCGGCCACGGTCACGATGAACGGAACGGTCGAAGGCGCCGACGCCTCTGCCGACTTCATCATCGACGGCGGCGGACAACTGACCGTAGGCACCACAAAGCTATTCGGCTACAAGGGGGCTACCGTCCTGCGCGGCTCAACGCTCTACCTGAGCACCACCGACATCGCAAAGGCGGGCATCGGCTCGTCGTCGAAGCTGGTGATGGCTGGCGGACACCTGAAGACAAAGGGTGAGTCGAGCGGCTACGAGACCTACGCATTCCCCATCGAGGTGATGGAGAACACGACGTCGCAGTTCTCGCCCAACCGCAACTGCTACATAAACAGCAAGGTAAGCGGCACGGGAAACCTGCAGCTGAACATCCCCTATCTGCGTGAGTATGTGCAGGGCGACTGGAGCGGCTTCAGCGGACGGCTCATCGCCAACGGCGTATCAACTGACAAGCGCGGCTCACTGCTGCTGCTCGACAAGTCGCCGAAGCTGGAGAACACCGTCATCGAACTGCGCAGCAATGCCTGCCTGTGCTATTGGAGCACGACGGGCAACCTGACCATCGGAGGACTCTCGGGTACCACTGGCACCTACCTCAACGGCTCCAGCAAGCAGACGGACAACTTCAACTGCACGTGGACGGTTGGCAGCGCCAATACCGACGAGACCTTCCGCGGCATCATCAACAACTGGTCTGTCAGCGGCAGCGGCCATTCAGGCAACGTCAGCATCGTCAAGACGGGCACAGGACTCTGGCGACTCACCGGCTCCAACGACTACAAGGGCACCACCAAGATCAACGACGGCACGCTGGTCGTCAACGGCACACATAGCGGCACGGGAGCTGTCACCGTTGCTGAGGGAGCCACGCTGGCCGGAAAGGGTTCCATAGCGGCTTCTGTCACCATCAGCGGCGGGGCGACCCTGCAGGTAGGCGACACGCTGGCCTCTGACAAAGGACTGACCCTGAAGGGAAAGCTTACGCTGAAGGACGGCGCTGTGCTACGGCTGAACGACGCTATGATGAACGCCACGAAGGAGGTGGGTAAGGAGTATCGTGTGTTTACGCTTTCAGGCGGCAGTGTCAGCGGCACCTTCGCCGAAATCATTCCCGCCATTCCTGCTGACGGTTTGGAGTGGGACGTCAGCCTGCTCTACACCAAGGGCGTGCTGCGTGTCGCCGAGCCGACGGCTGTAGGCAGTGTCAATGCCGCCAAGAATAAGAAGACGGAGTACTTCCAGCTTACCGGCGAGCGTTTGGACCATCCCGCCAAGGGCGGCATCTACATACGGCGCACCACCACCACCAGTGGTCTGGTCACGACGCGGAAGGTGAACGTACAGCAATAGAATCATCCGTCACATCCGTCACATTCACGCAAACGACAGACAATCAGGTGGATACGTGATAACGGATGATGGTGACGGATGACTGATGCACGGCGCATTCCCGTGCGCCAAGCCTCTGTGCCAAATGTTCACGTGCGGTGAATCATCGTTCACCGCACGTGCATCATTACAGCCGTCGGATCATATTGCCATCCGTCACCCGTCACCATCATCCGTCACCACGTAACACGCTCAGCATGTGGCAGATAGGGCGAAGGTGACGGATTGACGGATAAAAACCGTGTTGAACAGTGTGTTACCGTTCCAAACACTTCTAATGACCGCAAAAACAAGCCATAACAACTATGAACGAAACAACAAAGAACGTAACGAAAATCAAGACCGGCAACGGCTTCTTGTCAACAATACTACATTCTCGACGTGGGGAGTGTGGGGAAACATATCGACGGGCTGCACAGCCTCTACGCGGTAATCGGCATCAAGGTCGTGCAGGTCGCGGGCCTGAGTGGCAGGGTTGCAGCTGACATAGACGATGCGCTCGGGAGCCGCCCTGAGGATGGTTTTCACCACATCGGGATGCATACCGGCACGCGGCGGGTCGGTAATGACGACATCGGGACGACCATAACGGGCAATGAAGTCGTCGTTCAGAATGTCCTTCATGTCACCCGCAAAAAACAACGTGTTTGTAATGCCGTTGATGTCAGAGTTGACTTTGGCGTCTTCAATAGCTTCAGGGACGTACTCTATGCCAATGACCTTCCTGGCATTCTTTGCCACAAAGTTGGCAATTGTTCCCGTGCCGGTATAGAGATCGTAGACCAGTTCGCTGCCTGTCAGCCCGGCAAGCTCGCGCACCACGCTGTAGAGGTGGTAGGCCTGCTCGGTGTTCGTCTGGTAGAACGACTTGGGACCGACCTTGAACTTGAGGTCTTCCATCAGTTCGTAGATATAGCCAGTACCCTTGAACACCAGTATCTCCTGGTCGCCGATGGTGTCGTTGCATTTCTGGTTGTCAAGATACAGAAGCGACGTGATTTCCGGGAACTTGTCTGCTATATGTTGAAGTAATGCTTTAGCTTCCTGTTCACCGCCCGTCTCGTCGTAGTGAAACTGGAAAATGACCATCAGCTCACCGCTCTGTGAGTTTCGGAAGATGACATCGCGCAGCAGTCCCACCTGTGCCCTGAGGTCGAAGAACGACAGCCGGTTCTCGATGGCATAGTCGCGAATCTCGTTGCGAATACGGTTGTGCAGGTCGTCCATGAGCCAGCATTTCTCTATCGGCAGAATCTTGTCGAAGGCACCTGTGATGTGGAAGCCGATGGCAGGTATGCCCTTAGCCCCTTCCGGGAGACTTGCTATCTGTTCTCTCGTCAGGTAGCGTTTGTTGGCACAGCCGAAGTCGAGCTTATTACGATACTCCCGTGTCTTGACGCTGCCCAAAATGGGGCGGAACTCAGGCAGTTCGACTTTGCCGATGCGCGTCAGCTGGTCGTAGACCTGCTGCTGCTTCATGTGGAGCTGTTCCTCATAGGGCAGGTTCTGCCACTTGCAGCCGCCACACACGCCGAAATGCTCACAGAACGGTGTAGCGCGCACCTTGCTATAGGCTATAAACCGTACCACCTCGCCCTCAGCGAATGAGTGTTTCTTGCGCCGTATCTGTACGTCGCAGACATCGCCCGGCACGCAGAAGGGCACAAAGACCACCAAGTCATTCCAGTGGAACAGACACTTGCCCTCGGCTGCTGTTGCCTCTATAGTAACCCCTTCCAAAAGAGGTAAAGGTTTCTTGCTCCTTCCCATTATGCTTCTACCTTAAAGTCCAGGCAAGAACGCTGAACGGTGTAGGGGCGCACCTTGGTGTTGGCCACTGCCACATGCTCAGGATGCCGGGCATATCCCTTTAGTGCCTCTTCCGACTCCAGCGTAGAGTCGAGCATCACGTCAGCGTTCGACGTGTCAAGCCGACCGTCGATGTGTACTTTCACGTTGATAAGTCCGGGCACCTTGCCGACCAATCCTTCCAGTCCTGCCTTGATGCCTGCCTTGACAGCGGCCTTCTCGTCATCAGTCAGGTCAGGATTCAGTGTCCAAAGAATAATGTGTTTAACCATGTGACTAATTCTTCTTATTTTATGGAAAGGCACCAGAAGCAAAACTCCTGGTGTCCTTCCTGACTTGTTTTCAATTGAAAAAAATGTTAGCAGAGACGTCGCGAACCGTCGCCGATGACGACGTCGTAGACCTTGGGCTCGTGGCCGTACTTCTCGTTGAACTTCTGCTTGGCAGTAGCGATGAACTGCTTGTAGAGGTCGTTGCGCACGAGGTTGATGGTGCAGCCGCCGAAGCCACCGCCCATGATGCGGCTACCCGTCACACCGCACTCCTTGGCGATGTCGTTCAGGAAGTCAAGTTCCTCGCAAGAGACCTCGTAGTCCTTCGACAGACCCTCGTGAGTCTTATACATCATTTCGCCGACCTTCTCGTAGTCGCCTTCGTTCAGGGCGTCGCAGACAGCGAGCACGCGGTCCTTCTCGCCGAGCACGAACTTGGCGCGGCTGTAGTCCTCGGCTCCTACCTCGTCCTTCACTTCCTCAAGCTGCTCCCAGGTGCAGTCGCGCAGGGTCTCGAACTTGCCCTCCGGATGCTTGGCCTGGATGTGCTTCACGACGTTCTCGCACGAGTTGCGGCGGTCGTTGTAGGGCGAGCCGGCCAGCTGGTGCTTCACGACGCTGTCGAGCAGAACCAGACGATAGCCGTCGGGCTTGAAGGGGAAGTACTCAAACTCCCGGCTGCGGCAGTCGAGGCGCATCAGGCAGCCTGCCTTGCCGAAGACGGAGGCGAACTGGTCCATGATACCGCAGTTGACGCCGCAGTAGTTGTGCTCAGTAGCCTGTCCGGCGAGCACCATGTCCCACTGCGACACCTTGTTCTCGCCGAAGAGGTCGTTCAGACCGCAGGCGAAGCAGCTCTCCATGGCAGCCGACGACGACATACCAGCTCCGAGGGGCACATCACCGGCGAAGGCGATGTTGAAACCTTTCACGGGAACACCGAGCTTGC
Source organism: uncultured Prevotellaceae bacterium (assembly GCA_946185285.1). Lineage (GTDB taxonomy): Bacteria > Bacteroidota > Bacteroidia > Bacteroidales > Bacteroidaceae > Prevotella. The sequence continues at coordinate 294 of CAMHIS010000085.1, read as the reverse complement.
GCATTTCGAGGGCGATACCGTAGATGTAACGAGCCCAAGAGGCCTTGGGGCCTGCGGGGTCGTCGAGGTGGAAGTCCACACGGTCCTTCAGGTCGATGGCGTAGGCCATCACGGTGTCTTCAGTACCGTTGACGCGCATCTCGGCTGTGATGCCCTTGTCAACTGCTCCGGGGAATACGAATCCGCCGTTATAGTCGGTGTGCTCACCAATCAGGTTGATACGACCGGGCGACGTGTACACATTACCAGTTTTTCCGTCAAAGTGCTTGATGAAGCGGCTTCTTACAAATTCAA
>CAMHIS010000084.1 GCA_946185285.1 uncultured Prevotellaceae bacterium | reverse complement strand
CAAAACGGCTTACATCTTTGAGGCTATCTCCACGTTGCGCTTCATGTATTGCGCAAAGTCGCTCGAGCTGATTGGCGATTGCTGCGATGCGGCTATTTTCCGCATCTTGCGCTCCGTCACTTCCTTGTGGAACTGGTTGAGAAATGTCATGATTCATCTTTCTTTAGTTGCTTCCGCTGCAAAATTAAGCATAATTTTTGAATTATACAACTAATAGCGAACAAAAAAATAAATATTCTATCAATATGACCAAACTCGAAAAACTATACAGCATCATAGAGTGCTCGACCTTTGGTCGCTTCGCTCTGCGAAGAACTCTCGCGAAGTGGGAGTAAAGCTGAGCAAGGATGTTCTTCAGCAAGTAGAGGAACTGGAGGAGGGTATCATCAAGGAAGAGATATTGCCTGCATTGGGCAATGTTATAGCGCCACGCTTGGAACCCATCAAGCGCGACTTGGTGCTCGTAGTGGAGTATCACCCAGGTAAGCTATCAGCATAACTTTGAACCGTAAGACAAAGATTAGTGAGATTATGAGTGCCAAGACGCTGACACCTCGCAGCAGTACGCCTGGAACGTATCTCAGACCATTTTCGTCTGGGACTAAAGATAGAAGAGAGGAAACCTAAGTAGGAATGTTTTCAAAATCTAATATTCCAAACTTAGCAGTGTAGGGCGTATGTATGTCCGTGAAGTCAAAGGATAGCTTTCCTTCTTCCTTCAGGACATCATACATTCGCTTGCTGCGGCTATCGGAAGTGAGATAGAAGTCTGCAGACTCGCACTCTGCCTGAACAAGCAACTTGACATCATTCTGGATGAGGATGCGGGCATCTACCTCAATAACACCTTTGGCCTTAGCATTATATAGGATTCGAGCACATTCGCCAGTCTTGCTGGCATGATGGGCGTTGAATGGGGAAAGAAGAATTTGTTGCAAAGGAAGATGCTCTATTGTATCTTTTACGCAAAACTCAGCGACGGCAATGGTGCTCATGCGAATGAGATAGTCGTTTTCAAGGAAGTAGCGGAAATAGCCAAGTGCATTTTCGTGCAATTCGCTTGTCCTGTCTAATAGGCGGATGACGAAGCCTGTATCACAAAATACTATCTTATTGTCCGACATAGCTTCCCTCCCTGATTTCATGTAAGAACTCATCGGCATCAATTCCTGACCAAACGGGGGTGGATGCTTCTATCTTTCTCTCCAAGTATGCCATATCGAACTTGGGTTCAAACTCCATCATCTCTATGAGCTTCAATGAACTACGGTCAATATCTCCATTGATGATGTTCTGTTTAGCCATAGCACGCACACCAAACTTACGATACAAAGGATTGCCTTCGATACTGGCAAGGATTTCCTTGTCGGCATCTATCATAATAAGACCATCTTTAGTATCAAGGTGAATATTTGATTTGTTCTTTCCTCCTGCATCTACAAGCGTGCCATAGTAGTAAACCTCGGCATCTGCCCAGAGATTATCTGTCCGTTTATAATAAGAGGTAGGTGTGATATGGACAATATGCTCTTTCGATTCGGATGTAGAGACATCTACCTTGAAGTTGTTTTGTATAGCAAATTTCTGCAATCCTTCAAAAGCAACAGCCGTTTTTGCATCCAACTGATCAATGGATGATGTAGTGGCCACCAATGCAAGTACAGATGCAAACTCAACGGCTTTCTGCTTGCTGGTCGTAAAGACGTTGCTGACGGAGCCGCTCTCAATATGATAGGTAGTAATGGGTCTTTCCTTTCTCTTGTCAAGATCAAGCAATGCAATGGCATACTCCAATACGTTTTGCATCAGAGTGATATCGTAGTTTTCTGGAGTAAGAGGCTCACCACCGTACTTCCCGTCGATATGTATTGTTACCTGCCCTTTGTTTTGCAATTCTCCCATTTGGGTGCAAAGATAGTGAATATTTCGATAATTACAAACTATTTATCTGTTTTTTATTCAAAAAAGAGATGATTGTACTTAGGACGGCGTGGGGACGATGGTGAGGGGGGGCGGGTGTATGATGTCTGAAGTCTGATCAATCTGCAAGATTTCTGCTTTATTGGATGTGGAAATTGTGAAGGTGGACGACAGACCGTATCACAGGTACCTCTGTCACGGAATCAGCACATATCTATCCCATCACCACATCAAGCACCATCATCAGCACGAAGCCGATAGCGAAGCCAATGGTGCTGAGGTTGGAGTGCTGACCGCTGGAGGCTTCGGGTATGAGTTCCTCGACTACGACGTAGAACATGGCCCCTGCGGCAAAGGCCAGCATGTAAGGAAGCACGGGCATCAGCAATGAGGCCAGGAGCAATACGGCAAGGGCTCCCACGGGCTCAACGGCTCCGCTCAACGAGCCGATCAGGAACGAGCGCCAGCGGCTGTTGCCGGCTGCCCGCATGGGCATGGAGATGATGGCACCCTCGGGCACGTTCTGAATGGCTATACCCAATGAAACGGCCACGGCACTGGCCAGCGAAATGTTTGTCGCGCCGCTGTCGGCGCCTGCGAACACCACGCCGACGGCCATTCCCTCAGGCAGGTTGTGGATGGTGACGGCAAGGGCCAGCATCGCCGTTCTGGAAAGGTGGGAGCGCATACCCTCGGGCTTGTCGGTGCCGATATGGAGGTGTGGCGTCAGTTCGTCAATCAGCAGGAGGAAGCCCATTCCCAACAGGAACCCTATGGCGGCGGGCACGACAGACCATGCTCCGCTACCAGCCTCCATCTCCATTGCCGGAATCAGCAACGACCATACCGAAGCGGCCACCATCACACCCGATGCAAACCCAAGCAGCGACTTCTGCAGCCGCACAGACATCTCGTCGCGCATCATGAAGACGAAGGCGGAGCCGAGCATCGTGCCCAGCAGCGGAATCAGCAGTCCTATAATCAATGTTGTTGTCATCGGAGTGCAAAGATACCACGAAATGCCGAATTTCGCCAATTTTCACCGCAATATTTAACAAAAGTTGAAACATTTGGCCGATTCAGCATTTTTTTGTACTTTTGCACCGTCTTTGATATGGAAACAACTACTTTGAACAGAATAATCAGAGCGGCAAGGCCTGCTGACATGGCTGCCATTATGAGCGTCATGGCTGCTGCAAAGCAGATTATGCGGCAGAGCGGCAATATGAGCCAATGGGGCGAGGGCTACCCGTCGGAAGCCGTCATCAGGGCTGATATGGAGAAAGCCGGCGGCTACGTGATTGAGGACGAGGGACGGGTGACGGGCTACTTTGCCTTCCTGCCGTCGCCGGAGCCCACCTATGCCAGAATCTATGAGGGTGAGTGGCTCGACGACGATCAGCCTTACCATGTGGTTCATCGGATTGCCAGCTATCCGGAGGTTCACGGCGTGTTCAGCAGCATCATGGACTTCTGTTTCCGGCATGATTCGAATATCAGGATAGATACCCATCGCGCCAACACCATCATGCAGCACAACGTGACGAAGCACGGCTTCAGCTATTGCGGCATCATCTATCTGGCCTCTGGCGACGAGCGTTTGGCATATCAGAGACTAAGTTGAAATAAGCAGGATACGATTATGAAATGGTTTTTCAATAGCTCGCGCTGGACTTTCATCGAAGGCTTTCTCACAGGAGGAGGCCTCATTGCCATAGGTCTGCTGCTGCAGCTCTGTATCGGGCCTGTAGTTTGGGAGACCTTTGCATGGCCCGTCAACGGCATCGTGATGGGCGGACTGGTTTTAATGATAGTCTTGATGTTCTCGCTCCGAAAGAAGGTCACAGCCTTCAGGTTCTTGGGCACGTATCAGGCTGCCATTCCGGCGATGGTCTATGCAGTGCTGCTGACGGTTGTAATGGGACTGACGCGGCAGGACGGGCGGGGCTCGTGGCTGAGCGACATGCTGACCTTCTGGCCCTTCGTGCTGACTTATGTGTATATTGCAGTCGTTCTTGGTATGACTATTCTGCGACGGCTGAATCAAATCGTCAGGCGTAAATCAGCCAAAGGCTTTTGGCAGAATGTGGCTTTCGTGCTGAACCACGTCGGCCTCTTCGTTGCACTCACCACAGCCACGCTTGGCAATGCCGACATGCAGCGGGTTAGGATGACGACGTTCGTCGGCGAGCGGGAATGGCGTGCGCTGGACAGGGACGGCGCCGTGAAGATGATGCCGCTGGCCATCGAGCTGAAGCGCTTTATCATGGAGACCTACGACGACGGCAAACCCAAGCGCTTTGCTTCGGAAATTCGCGTTCAGACCAAGGCGGGCAAGACGGTTGAGGCCGTCGTCGACGTGAACAAGCCCTTCGAGGTCGACGGCTGGAAGATTTACCAATACGGCTACGACACGCAGATGGGTGCCGAGAGCCGGGTTTCGATACTCGAACTGGTCAGCGACCCTTGGCTGCCGTTGGTCTATACGGGCATCTATATGATGCTGGCCGGTGCCGTTTGTATGTTTTTCGGAGGAAATAAAAAGAAAGGTAGAAGATGATGGTGAGTTGGGAACATTTGTTGTATTTCGCTATAGCTTCCGTGCTGCTGTGGGCTGTCGGCGCATTTGCTGCATGGAAGAGTAAGACTGGTGTGGCGTATGTCGCCACGATACTCGGGCTGCTGGTATTCTTCAGCTTCATCGTCTTGATGTGGATATCGTTGGAGCGCCCGCCGCTCAGGACGATGGGTGAGACGCGACTCTGGTATTCGCTGCTGCTGCCGCTGTCGGGACTCATCGTTTACTCGCGCTGGAAGTACAAGTGGATTCTGTCGTTCTCGACGGTTCTCGCGCTGGTGTTCATCTGTGTGAACCTGTTTAAGCCCGAGATTCACGACAAGACGCTGATGCCCGCCTTGCAGAGTCCGTGGTTTGCGCCTCACGTCATCGTCTACATGTTCGCCTACGCCGTGCTTGGCGCTGCTACGCTCATGGCGGTATATCTGCTTTTCATCAAGAAGAAAGCCATTGCGGAGGAAGAATTCACCACGACCGACAATCTGGTCTATGTGGGGCTTTCATTTCTCACCATCGGCATGCTCTTCGGCGCCCTCTGGGCCAAGGAGGCATGGGGACATTACTGGTCGTGGGACCCTAAGGAGACGTGGGCGGCTATTACTTGGCTCGCCTATCTCGTGTATGTTCATTATCGGCAGGTGCCCCGTCACCGTGAGCGTCTGGCGCTGTGGGTGCTGATCGTCTCTTTCGTCCTGCTGCAGATGTGCTGGTGGGGCATCAATTACCTGCCCTCGGTCAAAGGCACGAGTGTGCATACCTATGATGTAAGTGAATAAATAATAAACGTTATGTACAACTTTTTACAGGCTCTTCTGAATGTTGTTTGCGAGATGGCGCCCTATCTGCTGTTGGGCTTCCTCATAGCAGGCATATTGCACGTTTTTGTGCCGCAGAAGTTCTATTCCAATTATCTTTCGCGCAGCAACAAGTTTTCGGTGCTCTGGGCTGCGCTGCTGGGTGTTCCCTTGCCTCTTTGTTCGTGTGGCGTGATTCCCACTGCCATCGGACTGAAGAACGAGAAGGCCTCGAAGGGCGCCATTGCCTCGTTTCTCATTGCCACTCCCCAAACCGGCATCGACTCCATCCTGGCCACGTTCTCGCTGATGGGGTTGGGCTTTGCGATTATCCGCCCTGTGGCAGCACTTATTACCGGCGTTTGTGGCGGATTGTTGGTGAACCGTCTGGTCCGCGAGGATGATGTTTCGGAAACTGCCGCCTCTACGTGTCAGGTGGAGCGTGGCAGCAGGATTTGGCGCGTCCTCAAGTATGCGTTTTTCGACATGATTCGCGACATCGGTCTGAGGCTTGTCATCGGTCTTGTCGTCGCAGCATTGATTCAGGTCGTCGTGCCCGATGAGTTCTTCCTCAGCTTCGGCAGTCAACCGTTGTTGCAGATGCTGGTCATCCTCATCATTGCCATCCCGATGTATATCTGCTCAACAGGCAGCATCCCCGTTGCGGCAGCATTGTTGATGAAGGGACTGTCGCCTGGAGCCGCTTTGGTGATGCTCATGGCGGGGCCGGCCGTCAATCTGGCTTCAATCCTCGTGGTTCATAAGTCGATGGGGCGCCGCTTCACTTCGGTCTATCTGCTCACCATTGTGGGCTTCTCCATTCTCTTCGGACTGCTGCTTAATGCCTCTGGGCTGGAGTTGTTTACCGCACAGAGTCAGGATGCGTGCTGCATGGATGTAGCCGCTATGCCCAGTCCGTTCAAGCTTCTATGTGCCTCAGTATTAACCCTTTTAATCATTCATGCTCTTACAATGAAACTATTCAGCAGATTTACCAAAAAGACTGTCGCCCCCGATGCAGTCGTCTACAGAGTCGAGGATATGCATTGCAGCCATTGCGAGGCTGCCGTCGTGCGTGCCGTCGAGAATGTGCCTGGCGTCAATTCAGCCAAGGCCAGTGCTTCGGCCAACACGCTTACCATCAAAGGCTCCGCATCAGAAGAAGCCGTTCGTGCGGCGGTTGAAGGAATAGGCTATACGTTCAAGGGACGGATATGAGGCGGACTGGGCTCAAGTCATTATTGATACTGTTGTTGGCATTGGTCACGCAAGTGCCTGCTTTGGCCGCTGACCGGCTGTCGGGTCTTCCGGCTCCTATCCTTGGCGGTGAGCTGAGCAACTCAGCAGCGACGTCGGTGGCCGACATCGACGAGGTGCTGCCACGGATGCGGGCGTTGGGGCTGAACACGGTGCTCGTTCCAGCTTATTGGGAACTGATGGAGCCTGTGGAGGGAAGGTTTGACTTCACGCTCATCGACCGCACCATCGACGTGGCCCGGCACGAGCAGCTGCACGTGGTGTTCCTCTGGTTTGGCGTTTGGAAGAACTCGATGTCGTGCTATGCGCCAGGGTGGTTCAAGCAGGACACGAAACGGTTCCCACGGGCTTTGACTGCCGAAGGGAAACCATTGGAGATTGCATCGTGCTTCAGCGACAATGTGCTTCAAGCCGACTTGAAAGCCTTTTCGGCATTGATGCGGCATATCCGCGAGAAGGATCCCCGGCGCGAGGTGGTGATTATGATGCAGATTGAAAATGAAATTGGTATGTTGGAGTCGGCACGCGACCACTCGCCATTGGCTGAGAAAGTCTATCAACAGGAGAAGTGGGCCGAGCGCTATGGTACTGACGATTATGCCGACGAGAAGTTCATGGCGCTCAACTATGCCCGCTATGTAGAGCATCTGGCCAAGGCAGCCCGCCAGATCCACGACATGCCGCTCTACGTGAATGCCGCGATGAACAGTCGTGGCCGCCGTCCTGGCGAGTATCCCTCGGCAGGGCCGCTGGCTCATCTCATTGATTTCTGGCATGAGGGAGCCCCCGACATCGACCTGCTTGCTCCTGATATCTACGACACGGGGTTCAAGTCGTGGGCTTCGCAATATGCCATGCCGCAGCGCCCTCAGGATGGAGGCAAGAAGGTGAAGAACCGGCTCTTCATTCCTGAGAGCCGATGCTGCGAGAACAGCGGCGTCAGAGCTCTCTATGTTTTCGGCGAACATCAGGCCTTGGGTTTCAGCCCCTTCGCCATCGACCAGGCCAGTGAGAAAGAGACGCAGTCCATCACCGAGGCCTATGCACTGGTTCGTCAAATCGTTAACAGAAAACCGTCGAATCGTCAGTCATCTTGGGGCTTGCTCTTCGATCAGGACGACCGTGAGCGCATCATCGACGACGGCGGTGTCATCATGACTTGTCGCCACTATTTCACCCTGCCTTGGGACCCTCGGGCTACCGACGGCTCAACATGGCCCGAAGGGGGCGCCATGCTCATCCGTCTTGGCAAGTTCGATTATCTGCTGGCGGGTAGTGGTGTGGTTGTTGATTTCAAGACGTCTACGGAGAAGCAGCAGGAGCAGCAGAAGCAGTTAGGCGAGGATGGTTTTGCCGAGGCAGGAACCAGCGGCGGTCAGAAGCCTGGCAAGTCGTTCTCCGGCAAGCGTCTGGGCCTCCTCTCTGTCGATGAAGTCTCAATCGCCAACAATGGCGAGATGCAATATCTGCGCCGCCACAATGGCGACCAGACTCATCAGGGCCGTCATGCCCGCATCAGTGTCGGCGAGTGGAAATTGCTCCACATCCGCCTCTACGAATACGAATAGCATCGGCTTGCAGTCGTCATGTCTTCACTTCACCACAAACCGACTGACCGCCAGCCGTTTGTGGTGAAGCGTCGTTTTGTCAGGTACCCGTCTTGCGGTACACCCACGTGGTGCCGGCCTTTTGGCGGTAGTATTTGGGGTACTCCTCGTTGACGAGGTCGGTCAGCAGCTGGTCGGCCTTGTAGCGCGACAGGCAGAAGAGGTGCTGGACGACGCGGCGCGTGAACGAACCGTGCTGCTGGCAGTAGTCGGCCAGCGTCTTCAGCAGTTCGCCGCGAGGCACTTCCTGTTCGTATTCTCCCTTGTCGCGCACGAAGTGGTGCGCACCGTCCTGCAGGCGGTTCAGCATCTCCTTGTCGGGCACGAACGAGATGCCGTCCACTGTCACTTCGTGGTCCGTCAGCTGACTGGGCGCGGTGTAGGTCTTTGTGCGCCAGCGCCCTTGTTCGTCCTTCGTCTTCTTGGTACCGAGCTGCAGGCAGAACCGGCCGATACCGTCTAAGTGTACGCCGTGGCCCATCAGCAGCTGTTCGGCAATCTCCCGTTTCAGCGTGTCGAGAAACATCTCGAACATACCCTCCGAGATCAGGGTGTAGCTGTTGATGTGCTCCCGCAGTTCGCGGCTGTGCATCACGTAGTCCTGGCAGTGGCGCACGTGGTAGGTCTGCTGCGTGTCGCCTGGCTTCATTGGCGTCGGGTGAACGCTGAAGTGAATGGCCTTTCCTTTCTTCATCTTTTTATTGGGCTTTTGGTTTGTTGCTGCAAAGGTACGGTTTTTTGTCGAAACCCGCAAGCTTTTTGTCTCAAAAGTACGCTTTTTGATTTGCCGACCAACGTCAGCAACATCACCGACCTAAATCCGCAACGCTGCTGACCAAGGTCAGCAAAACAGAAACCGCCGCCTTGCGACCGGAAAAGCGGCGCGTGAGAACGGTAGGGCGGCGCGCTTGCGACATAGGCCTAAAGTGCTGTTTTTCAGGGGTAAAACGCTTGCAAAAAGCCTTCTTATGTTGTAACTTTGCAGCCGCAAACCTATTAAAAACACCTTTATTGTATGATGTCTTTACTCAACATTTCAAAGAAGCTGGTGGAGTGCAACACGCTCATTCAGCAGCTCGAAGCACAGAACCAGTTGCTTCACCAGAATCTGGACCTCGCCACCACGACGAAGGACGCCGGCGAGCAGTCACGTTACGAACAACGCAAGATGGGGTTCCTGCGGCCCATCCGCGAGATGGCCGACTTCGTCAGCCGGGAGTTCGAGTTCCGCCACAACGTCATCCGCGACAGCTACGAGTACCGCCGACGGGGCGACGGGGCGAGGGAGTGGCTGCCCGTGGACGAGCGACAGATGAACACCATCATGAACCGCGTGCAGGACGACGGACGGGTCTACTGTCTGAAGAGCCTCGTCCAGCAGCGCATCCGCTCTGAGATGGCCCGCGACTACCACCCCGTGGCCGAGTGGCTCGACTCGGTGCGCGGCACGTGGGACGGTGAGGACCGCGTCGGCCCCTTGGCGGCGCGCATCAATTCCACGGACTACTGCCAGCGCATGCTCCGCATCTGGCTGCGCGCCGTCGTTGCCCAGTGGCTTGGCATCGACGACCGTCACGCCAATGCCGTGATGCTGCTGTTGGTCAGTCCGCAGCAGGGCCTGCACAAGAGCACATTCTTCCACGAACTGCTGCCCGACGAGCTGGAGTCGTACTATACCGACGACTTCAACCTCGCCTCAAAGAGTAATGCCGAGCGTAAGCTGGTGGAGTTCGCATTGGTGAACATCGACGAGTTCGACAAACTGCCGGTGAAGAAGATGCCCGACCTGAAGACGCTGATGCAGACGCTGCGCCCCTCGTTTGTCAAGGCTTACAAGACCAACTTCAACCAGCTGCCGCGCATCGCCTCGTTCGTCGGCACGAGCAACAGCCGCCAGCTGCTCAGCGACCGCTCAGGCTCGCGCCGGTTTCTTATCCTGGAACCCGACGGGCTGATCGACGTTGAGGGCATCGACCACCGCCAGCTCTACGCCCAGCTGGTCAGCGAAGTGGAGCAGGGCGAGCGCTACTACTATACGAAGGAAGAGGAGCAGGAGATGCAGCGCACGAACGAGCAGTACTACCGTCCGAATCCGCTGGAGGAGCTCTTCCAGCGCTTCTTCCGTGCCCCTGAGGAGGGTGAGCAGCCCTTGCAGCTCTCGGCCTCGCAGTTGATGGCCCAGCTCCAGCGCCGCAGTCCCTCCCTGCTCCGCACCGTCTCCGAGACTGCCTTCGGCACGATGCTCCGCCGCCTCCACATCCCCAAGGACCACTGCCACAACGGCAACCTCTACAGTGTCATCGCACTGTAGACCGTCTCCATCCCCAAAACCGTTCACCGCAACAGCCACGCTCTCAATGAGTTGACTGCTGCGGTGAACGGTTTCTATATATGGAACTACCCCAAGTTATGGAAAAACCTAGTCTGTGAGTCAAGTGCTGACGTAAATGGCGATGGCAACGTCAACATCACAGATGTTGTTTTCGTCATTAGCGAGATACCTAACTAACCTATAATAATGGGGGCAGGCTTTTGATTATTGAGGAATCAAAGACCTCTGGTCTAAAAAAGAATGGTATGCCAATGTTTCAGGCGGTAAAATCCGTCGTGGAATATAAGCCTGTGCTGTTACCTGAGTAGTTACTGTCAACATAAATATGGGATATAGACTCAGATAAAAACTCCGATAAAACAACTAATAATATATAAAAAGGCATATCAAAGAACTGATTTCTGCAAATAAGTAGTTATCTTTGCATTCAAATTTATAGATGACCACATTATATGGCAGAAAAAAAGGAATTCCTTCAAGGCAAAAAGCCTGTGACTTTCGTTGACCTGTTCGCTGGGGCAGGCGGCATCAGCGAGGGATTCATGCAGGCTTATACCGACCACAAAGCGACATTAATGATATGACTATTAATGAACTGAACACTTCGAAATGGCAGGAATTTGCTTTCGACCTTGTAGATGCAAAGAAGAGGCAAATCCTGGAAAAGCCTTATCAAGAGAGAATCGAGGCCGCTTTCCGAGCCTTGGGCTGGAGCAAGGCGAAAGGCGAGATTTGCCCCAAGGAGCGAATTAACGTCGGCGCAGATAATCAATTGGAGCCAGATATTACTTTCAAGATTAGCGGGAAGTCTGTATTTGTCGTTGAAGTCAAGCAACCTACTAACAAGCTGACAACCCGACAGGAAGAACAATTGCTTTCATATATGCGGATGCGTCAGGTAGTGTTCGGGCTTTATATTGGCGACGAGATACGATTGTTCTATGATAACGGTGATGCTCTGCCAACATCTGTGATGCAAATTGACATCGACACTGAGGCTAACAACGGCTCGAAAATACCATTTGGCGAAAGTGCTAATGGATATAGTTTCGAGGTCCACTATGGATACTATTATTAGATAATGCTACATAATTTAGATTATTAGTTATGTATGAACTAAAAGCCATATATGAAGCCATTGCTACCGAAGGCTTTTCTGCCGGAACGCTGCAGTTGATTGACAACTTAACAAACGACATACGATATGGAAGAAAAGATTTTAATGGATTTACTCTACCAGAGCATGCAGGACTCTGCAAGGGAGGCGCGCCTCTCATTGGGGCGTCCATCGTCGCGGGCTACGCGCGAAGAAGCCTTACAACA
>CAMHIS010000083.1 GCA_946185285.1 uncultured Prevotellaceae bacterium | reverse complement strand
CTGGTGGCGTAGCTCCTGAGGAGGAGAACCTGACCAAGTGGTTCAAGGCTGGCGTATTCTGTGTCGGCATGGGCTCGAAGCTGTTCCCCAGCGACAAGGTGAAGGCTGGCGATTGGCAGTACGTCACCGACAAGTGCAAGGAGGCACTCGGCTACTGTGCTAAGGCTCGCGCTTAACACGCTGCTCGCAATACTTATTTTCTCAGCTTGTTCATCGCCAGATAGGCAGGCGGTGGACAAGCTGAATTCTCTTTCCTATGCCTATCACTATCGTCACATCGATTCTACCGAACTGTTTGCCCAGCGTGCCTATGACGCTGCTGCGGGGTATGCAGCGGGTAGGGCAGAAGCCCTTAACAACAAGGCTTTCGTCTCGATAGTACGTATGGACTACGACAAGGCCGAACAACAGTTGAACGAGGCTTTGTCGGTTACTGACAACCAGATAGAACTTTACATTGCTGAGGTGCAGTTGATGCGCCTTTGTCAGCGTCGCTCTGACAACCGTGCCTTCTACGAACATCGCGAACGTGCCGAGAGTCATCTGTTGCGCATCAGGGAGGAACGCGATGCGTTGCCCGAACGTTTGCAGCGCCGCATGAACTATGCCGAGACGGAGATGGCTATTGTCAACTCCACCTACTACTATTACGTTGGTCTGGAGCGCCAGTCGGTGGAGGCTATCCAGACGATGGATACAGAGGCTGCCCGTCGCGACACGGCACAGTATCTGAACTACCTCTATAACGTTGGTGCTGGAGGCGTGCTTACTGAAGGCTCTGCCGAACAGATTCGTGCTGACGAGATAGAGTGTCTGGAGCGTTGTCTGAATATTGCCGACCGTTGTAACTATCCTTACTTCATGGCACAGGCGTTGGAGGGACTGGCAGACCATACGGGCGACATTGCGCTGGCTGAAGAGGCTTTGCAATTGTTTACTTCCTATGGCGATGTCTATCAGATAGCGGGCGCCTATCGTACGCTGGCTTCCTGCTACCATGCCATGGGTGACGACTATCAGGCGCTTGACAATCTTAACAAAGCATTGGCTGATAAGCGCATCAATCAGGCGCCCGACCTGGTGGCGAGTATTCGTGAACAACTGTCGGTGGCCTATTCCGCTGTCGACGACAAACCCCAGAGTGACTATAACCGTAACATCTATATTGACCTGCAGGAACAGACCCGTCAGGATCGGGAACTGGAAGCCCGTGCAGGTATTCTGGACCGTGAGGCTACCCAACTTAACTGGATGATACTGGCCGTTGCCATTGCCATCCTGCTGTTGCTCTTCTTCCTGTGGCTCTTTAATCGCCTGAATCGTCGCCAGCAAGACGACCATCAACTAGACGATGTGCTGGAACAGAAACAGGAGGAGGTTGCTGAGGCTCGTCTGCGTGTAGAGCGTAACGAGCGTCGCCATCTGGAACAGCGTGCCAAGATATCATTGGCCATGGGTATCCTGCCACTCATCGACCGTATCCGTCATGAGGTGAAACATCTGGAATCTCTAGAAAAACCAGATAATATAGAACAACTAGAAAACCAAGAACGCCTGGACTATATCCGTGAACTGACAGACAATATCAATGAACAGAACGAGTTGCTGACCCAGTGGATACAACTGCGTCAGGGCGAACTCAGCATGCATGTGGAGAGCTTCCCGCTGCAGGCGCTGTTCGACATCGTGGCACGTAGCAAGAAGACGTTCCAGATGAAAGGCGTCGACCTGCGTGTGTCACCCACCGAAGCCTCTGTCAAGGCCGACCGTGTGCTGACGCTTTTCATGCTGAACACGCTGGCAGACAATGCCCGTAAGTTCACGCCCGAAGGTGGTCATGTGGATATCTCGGCAACTGAAAACGAGAACTATGTCGAGGTGTCTGTGGCTGATACGGGACGTGGCATGAGTGCCGATGTGCTGGCGCACGTCTTCGACCATAAGGTGCAGCAGGGCCACGGCTTCGGACTGATGAACTGTAAGGGCATTATCGAGAAATACCGCAAGACCAGCCAACTGTTCTCCGTCTGCAGCCTGCAGGCCGAGAGCGAGGAGGGTAAGGGCTCGCGCTTTTTCTTCCGACTGCCCAAGGGCGTCGTCAGGTTATTGGTGGGACTCATGGGGCTCATGGGACTGGGTCATACGGATGCTTGTGCACAGAGCGCCTTGGACCGTGCCCATATTTATGCCGACTCGGCCTATTTCTCTAACATCAACGGCACCTATGCTCGTACTTTAGAGTTTGCCGACTCGTGTCGTGCCTGCTTGAATGCCCACTATCAGCAACAATACCCCGATGGTCAGCTCTTGCTGCAGGCTGAGAGCGACGATGGCTCCCCTGCTGAGATTGAGTGGTTGCACGATGGCATTGACACCAACTACCAGATTATCCTCGACATCCGCAACGAGAGTGCAGTGGCAGCCTTGGCGCTCCACGAGTGGTCGCTCTATGCATATAATAACAAGGTATACACGCAACTCTTCAAGGAACTGAGTGCCGATGCCACGTTGGCCGACTATTGTCGCACCATGCAGCAGTCGCAGCAGAACAAGCGCATTGCCGTCATCCTGCTGTTGGTCCTGCTGGTGCTCATCGTGCCCGCCTACTATATGCTCTACTACCGGCATCGCCTCTACCAGCGTTTCCGTCAGGAACGTCAGCAACAGACCAACATCGAGATGGCCGACGACGAGTTGCGTCGTGCCGAACTGGAGAACGCCAATCTGCACGTCGCCAACAGTGTGCTCGACAATTGTCTTTCGACGCTGAAGCACGAGACAATGTACTATCCCTCGCGCATTCGTCAGCTGGTGGATGCCGGCGATATGCAGTCGCTGGCAGAGGTGGCTGCCTACTATCGCGACCTCTACGGCATCCTCATCCAGCAGGCTACGTCGCAGGTGGAGCGCATCAAGTTGCACATACACCCCGTGGAGCTCTACGGACAGGCCGTCTTGGGCGACGAGAACCTGCTGCATTATCTCTTCGAACTGCTGAAAGCCAAGGAGGTGACAGCCGAAGTCAAGGACGACAAGTATGTGGAATTCCACGCAACCGTCAACGCTCAACTCTCTGCTGTTAACTTCATGATGGCCCGTCAGATAGTGCGTGACCACGGAGAAGCTACGGCCCGTCGCGGTTGTGGCATCACTCTAAACTCTAATCTATCATCTATCAACTATACAATCACATTACCCCGACACAATGGAAAAATTTAAACTGATTATCGTTGAGGACGTACCCCTCGAACTGAAAGGTACGGAAGGCATCATACGTAACGAGATACCTGAGGCAGAAGTCATCGGAACGGCTGAGAACGAGACCGCTTTCTGGCGACTCATCAAACAGCAGCAGCCCGACCTCGTGTTGCTCGACCTCGGACTAGGTGGCTCTACGACGGTAGGTGTGGAAATCTGCCGTCAGACCAAGGAGCTCTATCCGAAGGTGAAGATACTCATCTTTACGGGCGAGATACTCAACGAGAAACTGTGGGTTGACGTGCTCGATGCAGGTGCCGACGGCATCATCCTGAAGAGTGGCGAACTCCTGACGCGTCGCGACGTGATGGCAGTCATGGAGGGCAAGCAACTGGTGTTCAATGAGCCCATCCTGCAGAAGATTGTTGACCGTTTCAAGCATGCTGTCAGCTCGCAGCTAGCCCGTCAGGAAGCACTTATCAACTACGAGATTGACGAGTACGACGAGCGCTTCCTGCGCCACCTGGCTCTGGGCTATACCAAGGAACAGATAACTGGTCTGCGCGGCATGCCGTTTGGCGTGAAGAGTCTGGAGAAGCGTCAGATGGAACTGGTTCGCAAGCTGTTCCCCGGTGGCGAGGGCGTCAACGCTACGCGCCTCGTTGTCCGTGCCCTCGAACTGCGCATCCTCGATATCGATAACCTTGAACCCGATCTGGATTAATACGTAATTCGTCATTGAAAAAGTTTCTCCCACATATTGCCATTACGCTGTTCGCCGCCCAGCTGTTGCTGATGCTGGTGTCGTGGCTGCTCAGCGCCGCCTTTCCTGTCAGCGGCATCCGTTCGCTGCTCTCCGGCGAGGGACTGCGCTGGTTCTTTGGCCACTTTGC
Source organism: uncultured Prevotellaceae bacterium (assembly GCA_946185285.1). GTDB lineage: Bacteria > Bacteroidota > Bacteroidia > Bacteroidales > Bacteroidaceae > Prevotella. The sequence goes on along the minus strand of CAMHIS010000083.1, from coordinate 7,847 downwards.
ACTATCGATGGCGACCCCCTGGCTCGTCTGGCTGTTGCTGTTGGCAATGGCCTATGGCGTGCTCCGTCGCTGTGGTGTGCTACGGCTTGGTAAGAGCTATCGCGTCAGTCGGGCGCGCATCATGACGTTTGTCCTGCTATTGGTCTACGTGGGCGTCATCATGCTCATGGTCGCTGTGCCCCACGCCGTGTTGCTGTCTGCTACGGGCAGTCTGTGGCCATCGCCGTTCTCCTATGCTCTGATACCCTTCATTGCCTTTGGTGTCATTGCCTTGGGGTCTTTCTACGGCATCATTGCAGGGTCGTTCAATACGCTGGCCGATGTCTACGACGCTGTGCTCTATGGCATTCGCCAGTCGGCACCCTTCCTGTTGTTCTACGTCCTGCTGACTGAGCTCTACCAGTCGTTGCTATTCATCATCGGGGTATGACCAACGAACGACTGTGGAATCGTAACTATTGCAAGGTGATGACGGCCAACTTCTCGCTGTTCTTCGCCTTCTACGTGCTGACACCCTTGCTGCCGCTGTATTTGAGCGAACACTTCGGTGCCACAAAGGACGTCATCGGACTGGTGTTGTCGGGCTACACCATCACGGCGCTACTGTTCCGTCCGTTCAGCGGTTATTTCGTTGACTCGTTCCCACGCAAGACGGTGCTGATGATTAGTTTTGCGGCGTTCTCGATATTCTTTGCCGGCTATCTGGCAGCATCCACGCTGTTGCTGTTCACCATTGTGCGTACGCTGCATGGTGGACCTTTTGGCGCACTGACGGTGTCCAACGCCACAGTGGCTATCGACGTGTTGCCATCCAGTCGCCGAACCGAGGGCATCGGCTATTACGGCATGTCCAACAACCTGGCAATGGCCATAGCACCCACCATCGGCATCTTCGTCTATCGCTGGACGCACAGCTTCGAACTGCTGTTCTGGATAGCGCTCATCGTGGCCTGCCTGGGGTGGCTGACCGATGATACTGTCACGCTGCGCGCAAAGGAGATTCAGCGTAACAAGAGCAAAATGTCTCTTGACCGCTTCTTCCTGGTTCGTGGCTGGCTGCTGGGACTGAACATGGTGGCCTTTGGCTTCTGCTTTGGTGTGCTCAGCAACTATCTGGCCATCTATGGCAAGGAACAGTTAGGCATTACCGGTGGCACGGGGACCTTCTTCATGCTCTGCTCCATAGGTCTCATACTCAGTCGTCTGCAGGGAGGCAAGGCCTTGCGCGAGGGGCGCCTGACGTTTAATGCCGGTTCAGGAATGTGTATCTCCCTCGTCGGCTACACCATCTTTATCTTGTTGCCCACGCTGGCTGACGTCTTCCATCAGACATCCTCCATCTTCCTGCTTGTCGGCTATTACGGTTGTGCCATCCTTCTGGGCCTGGGCAACGGTCACATGTGGCCCGCCTTCCAGAACATGACCATCTGCGTGGCCCCCAACAATCAGCGCGGCACGGCCAACTCCACCATCCTCATCTCGTGGGACCTCGGCATGGGCTTGGGCATTCTCGTGGGCGGTGTCATTGCCGAGTTTCTGGGCTACAACGCCGCTTTCTGGACGGTCGCCCTCGTCAACGCCCTTGGTGTTGCGTTGTTCTTCCTGGCTACCAAGTCTTTCTTCCTGCGTCGCAACCTGAATACAGATGTACATTAATTATAAAAGTTAAATATAGATGGAAACAGAATTATTCTTAGGGTTTAACCTCCATGCATGGATTACGATTATCACCGTACTGGCCATGTTTACCACGTTGCTGATGACCAAGTTGCGCACCGACCTGGTTTTTATGTCAGCCGTGGGTGTGCTCTATGTTACCGGCGTGCTCGATGCTAAAGAGGCTTTCTCCGGCTTCAGTTCCACCTCTGTGGTTGTCATCGGTGTGCTGTTCGTCGTTGTTGCGGGACTTACCCACACGGGTGTGCTGCAGTGGATAGTGCGCCATCTTCTTGGCCAGCCCACGACCTATGGCAAGGCCGTTGTCAGACTGATGCTGCCCGTAGCTGCTCTGAGCTCGTTTCTGAGCAACACCACCGTCGTGGCCATGTTTGTGAATATCGTAAAGATGTGGTCGAAGAAGCTGGGCGTATCCCCCTCGAAGCTGCTCATCCCGCTGAGCTATGCCTCAGGCATGGGTGGTGTGTGTACCCTCATCGGAACCCCGCCGAACCTGATTATCAGCGGACTCTATGAAGAGAAGACCGGCGAGGCGATGAATGTGCTGGCAACCACCATCCCGGGTCTGTTCTGTCTGGTGGTCGGTGTGCTGTCGGTCATTGCCATGCGCCGTCTGCTGCCCAACCGTAAGGCCCCTGACAGCGATTTCGAGTCGACGGGCGACTATACCGTTGAGCTGCGTGTGCCCTCCGACAACCCACACATCGGCAAGACGCTTGCCGAGGCCGGACTTTTTCACGTCAAGGGTGGTAGCCTGATTGAGTTTTACCACTTCGACGATGTCCCGATGCCTGTCAGCGAGGACGAGTACCTGATGGGTGGCGACCATTTGGTCTATGCCGGCCAGATTGACGAGATTCTGGAATTGAGGAATAGTCACGGACTGGTGATTGCCGACCACCATGTGTTCTCCGTGAGCGAGATTGACAAGAACCGACAGTTGCGCACGGCCTATATCACCTTCTCGAGCAATCTGATTGGTACCACGCTGGCCGACAATCCCGTCCTGCGCAAGAACAATATCAGTATCGTTGCCATCTCGCGCAATGGTCACCGCATCCAGGAAGTGCCCCGTAACGTGGTGCTGAAAGCCGGCGACACGCTGCTGCTGGAATTCCCGCCGCATATCAATATGAGCGAAGTAGAGAAAGACCCCAACCTGCGCTTCTTTGACTCTGAGGACGTGCCCAACATTGGCAGTGGCACCATCATCTCGACGGTCATCATGATTGCCATGGTGGCACTCTCGGCACTCGGCGTCATGCCCCTGCTGCAGGCTGCGTTCCTCGCCGCTGCCGCCATGCTCATCTTCCGTTGCTGCAATGCCAATCAGGCCATGCGCGCCGTCAACTGGGACATCCTCATGGTCTTTGCAGGCAGTGTGGTGCTGGGTCTGGCCATTCAGAAGACGGGCATTGCCGAACGGCTGGCCTTGAGCATCCTCGACGTCTGTGGCACCAATCCGCTCATCGTCATGACGGCCATCTGCCTGGTCGGCACCTTCATCACCGAGTTCATCTCGAACACGGCAGCGGGCGCCATGTTCTTCCCCATCATGTACGAAGCCGCCGAGAAGCTGGGCTACGAGCCGTTCCCCTTCCTTATTGCCCTGATGATCAGCGTCAGCAGCAGTTTCGCAACGCCCATCGGTTCGCCCACCCACATGCTGGTCTACGGTCCTGGCGGTTACCGCTTCGGCGACTTCATGCGCATTGGTCTGCTGATGAATCTCATCATCCTTGCCGCCAACATCTTCATCGTGAATATCATCTATCCGTTGACTGCGGTGCAATAATTATATTTTAACCAATAAAAATACTAAAAAGCAATGAAAAGAAAAATGTATGAGATGCCGTCTACGCAAGTTGTCAGGTTACAACGCACGGCGATGCTGATGTCTAGCCCTGGTGGTCTGGACGATCCAAATGACTATGAAAGTGGTGGCGATCCGTTCGCAAGTCCCAGTCGCGAATTTGACGGCGACCTGGAAGACCTTGGCGACGACGAATTATCAGATATGTAACCTCCTAAAAAAACAGACTATTCATATGAAGACAATAAAATATTTCTGCTTGTCTGCACTGGCGCTGACATTGGCCGCCTGCAGCAACGACGACAACGAAGTGACCCAGCAGCCCGCCGAGCAGGTGCAGGGCATTCCTTTCACCGCCACCATCAGCATAGGGCAGAGCGGCAGCAACCGCGCACTCGCTGAGGACGGCACGAAACTTGTGGCCACGTGGGCCGTGGGCGAGAAGGTGGCGCTGATTCATAACGGTGTGAATGACGAGATGGAGGTTGCGAGCGTCAGCGGTGGCGTGGCAACCATCTCCGGAACCATCACGGGCTCTCCCTCGACAGGCGATGCCGTGACGATTATCTATCCTTCCACGGCTGCCAACGGCGCTACGGGCAATGTGAAAGCCAGTCTGCTGAAGCAGCAGGAGGGAACGCTCGAGGCTGTCAGTGCGAAGTACGACGTGCGCAAGGGCACCGGCACGCTGAAGGTTGACGGCGTGGCAACGCTCAGCGACAACGTGTCGCTCACGAATCAGTTTGCAATTTGGAAGCTGACGATACCCACCTCCAAGAACCTTTGTATTTTTGCCGGCAGTGAACCCATCGTCGGTGCTACCCTCGCTTCGGAGGGTGCTGTTTTCTATGTTGCCGTTCCCGCATTCTCTGATCAGACCGTCAACATTTACTCCAGCGACGCCAGCAACAACTGCTATCACTACACACGTTCTGGTGTCTCCCTCACTGCTGGCAAGTACTATCAGAGTACGTTGACGACGGAGCAAATGCCCAAACTCGGTACGTCGCCTGCCTCTATCTATAGGATGACGGGAGCAGGCACCATCCCCAACAACTGCACAGCCGTGCTCTCTGGGGTCAATATTTCTGGCGGTTATATTGCTTGCGCTGGCAATGCTGGCATCATTCTCTTGGGTAACAATTCCATTTCACCGTCTATTTTTAATGCCGCCATTGAGGTAGGTTCGGGTAATACGCTGACCATTAATGGCACAGGTAAGCTCGTGGCACATGGTCGTGATTCGTCAGCCGGCATCGGTTCAAATAGTGACAATCCCTGTGGAAACATCTGCATCTATGGTGGAATTATTGAAGCATATGGTGATAATAAAGGTGCCGGCATCGGCTCAGGCTGGACAGAAAATTGCGGCAACATCACAATTACCTCAGGCGTTATCAAAGTGACTGCCGTGAAGGGCGCTGAAGCACCATATAGCATTGGTAAGGGTTATGACAAATGGGGCGACTATACCTGTGGCACCGTGACCATCGGTGGCGTGGTGACTGGCCAAATCACCACTAGCCCCTACATCTATCAGCCACAATAATGGCATGCTGATTCTGAATAACAAGGCGTAGAGCGACGAAAGCTCTGCGCCTTTTTTTGCTCCCGCCGCAATTTTTTTCGAAGAATGTGTGGGGAATATAGAAAAATGATGTAACTTTGTGGCATAATTACTAAACGTTAGAAGATTATGAGCATCGACACTTACAAACTGACCAGCATGGAGGAACCTACCGATGAGGTGCTCTCGCAACTGATGCGCGAGGCTGCTGAGGAGGCACGCGAGACGAATGCACAGGCGACGCAACGCTTTTTCGAAGAACTGAGGCAGGCTGCCGCAAACATCAGATAGCCAAGTGCACAGCGGAACCGACCCTTCTGTGCACAAAAAAATAATTGCTAATTCTCCCTGCGCTTTCGGGCGCGGGGAGTTTTTGTTTATAACTAATCACTTAAAAACACTATGAAGAAGAACGAAAAGAACGAGGAGCAGCAGGCCGGGCGCCGGCTGCGTGAGGCCGTAGACGGGCCGAAGATTAGAGCGTTGTATTCGAAGATGCCGACAAAGGAAGTGGCACGGCGGCTGGGGCTGACAGTGAAGCAGATTAAGAACTTTGTGTATAAGTGGAACATGAAACCTTGGGCACGGAAGTTGCGCTCGTTGCTGTCGGCAGAGAACAGCGAGAAGGGGAAGAAAGGAGGACGGCCAAGAAAAAATCCGTAAAATAAAAAAGCTAAGCCTTTTTTTGTACGGCGGAAAATTCGTTAATTTGCCATCGAAAGCTAGTAGGGCCAGAAATCTGGAAGTATACTTTTACGGAGCTGGAAGTATACTTTTACGGAGCTGGAAGTATACTTTTACGAAAGTCGGGGTATAAACTGAGAGTCTAAAAATAATTTGTTTAACACTTAAAATCTATTGCATTATGGCAAAAGTCAAGTACACAATCAAAGAGAACAAAAAGGTGGGAACGCATAGTTTCTATGCAGTGCCCGTACCGAACGGCACGCTGGACTTCATGGAGGTCTGCGAGGAGGCTTGCGAGAACACGTCGATTGAACCGTCAATCATGCGTGCAGCGGTGACGGAGTACATGAAGGCGGTGAAGCGCAACGTGCTGAAGGGTTTCCGCTGCGCCTTGGGCGATCAGTTCATTTATGTGTATCCGAATCTGGAGGCATCGCTGAAGGACAAGAAGGACGCACAGGGCAACATCCTGGAGGTGGCCACTATCGAGAAATTCACACTGGCTGGAGCGAAGTCGCGCCTGGGTGCGACGGTCAGCAAGAAGTACAGCGCCCAGTTTGCTGCCGAGGTGTCGTGGCAGCGTGTGGATGCATCGGGCGCAGCCATCGAGGACGAGGACATTACTGACGATGCAGAGAACGGTGGTACGACACCGAGTCCTTCGCCCAGCGGTGGCGACAACGGCGGCGGTACTGGCACGGTTACCCCTGGAGGTGGCGGTGACAACCCCGGAGGAGGTGGCAACGACGATGATGACGCTGGCGACACGAATTAAGTCTTAAACACGAATTAAGATCTGCGAGATCAGCGAAATCTGCGAGAAATAAATATCCGCGCGAGAGGTTAATATCTCCCCGATGGATGTTGTTCTATCTCTCGCAGATGCCGCAGATAACGCAGATTTTTTTTGTCTAAGGAATCTAGGAATCAAGGAATGTCCTCAGAGTCCTAAGTGTCCGTAGAATAAATTCCTAAATTCCTTAATTCCTTAGAATAAAAAAAAGAAGCCTCGCCAATTGGCGGGGCTTCATTGTGTTATTTGATCAGGTCCACGGAGCGCTTGAGGAAGCGGTCGAGGGCTTCACCCTTCAGCATGCCGTTCTGCAAGAGGGCGAGGTCGATGAGCTGGTGGACGATGGCGTTGTCAGCAGCGAAACTGCTGAGCACAGTGGATTTCTTGTCCTTCTGCTCCTGGACGGCCTTCTCGCACTCGGCTTTCATGTCCTTGTCGTCCTGTGTCAGTTCGTCGTACTTCTTCTTGTCCTGTTGCTGCTGGATGGCGGCCAGACGGGCCTCCTGACCCTTGAGCTCGGAGAGAATGGGCTTCAGGGCCTCGTCGGTAGAGGCCTTGCAGTCGTCGAGGACGCGCTTGACCAAGGGGTGGTCGCTGTTGAGCACGAGGTTGAACGAGTCGGGCATCTGTCCGTAGAAGTTCATGCCGGGCTGGAAGCGGCTCATCTCCTTCATACGACGCATCCACTCGTTCTGGGTGATGACGACGGGACGGGCTTCGGCACCCAGTGCGTCGACCTGAACCATGAACTCGGCGTGGTCGAGGTGGGGCATCTGTGACTTGAAGACTTGTGACAAATTGGCAGAGTCGTCGTCGCTGAGGTCGCTCTTGGGGGCGTCGCTCTTGACGATGAGTCGGTCGATGATGTCACTGTCGACACGGGTGAAGCGGCTCTTCTCGAACTTCTGCTCCAGGGTCTGGATGGTGGGCACGTCGAGCTGTCCGTCGAGCAGCAGCACGGAGTAGCCCTTGTCCTGGGCGGCCTTGATGTAGGAGTACTGCTCGTCCTTGTCGGTGGCATAGAGGTAGACGAGCTGGTCGTCCTTGTCCTTCTGACTGGCCTCGATGAGGGTCTTGTACTCGTCGAAGGTGAAGTACTTGCCCTCAGTGTCCTTAAAGAGTGCGAACTCCTTGGCGCGGTCGTAGAAGCCTTCCTCCGAGAGGATGCCGTAGTTGATGAAGAGCTTCAGGTCGTCCCACTTCTCCTCGAACTCCTTGCGGTTCTCGGTGAAGATGGCCTTCAGGCGGTCGGCCACCTTCTTGGTGATATAGGTGGAGATCTTCTTCACCTCGCGGTCGCTCTGCAGATA
>CAMHIS010000082.1 GCA_946185285.1 uncultured Prevotellaceae bacterium | reverse complement strand
GCGAGAAGGCCGTGGTGAAGATTACGCAGTGGCCGTCGAAGGAGTCGAAGAACATTGTCGGCGAGGTCATCGACGTACTCGGCAAGGAGGGCGACAACAACGTCGAGATGCACGCCATCTTAGCACAGTATGGTCTGCCCTATAAGTACCCGAAGGCCGTGGAGGATGCCGCCATGAAGATTGATCCGGGCATCACCCCCGAGGAAATAGCCCGCCGCGAGGACTTCCGCGACGTGTGGACCTGCACCATCGACCCGAAGGATGCCAAGGACTTCGACGATGCGCTGTCGATCAGAGTAGCCCCCCCCTCGGCCCCCGAGGGGGCTACAGATGCCGGTAAACCCAGACGCATAGCTAATGAAGCCCCCTCGGGGGCAGTAGGGGGGGCTCGTCTTTATGAGGTCGGCGTCCACATTGCCGACGTCAGCCACTACGTCAAGGAGGGCAGCATCATCGACAAGGAGGCACAGAAGCGTGCCACGAGCGTCTACCTCGTCGACCGTACCATCCCGATGCTGCCTGAGCGGCTCTGCAACTTCATCTGCTCGCTGCGTCCCGACGAGGATAAGCTCTGCTACAGCGTCATCTTCATCTTGGACGACGATGCCAACATCAAGTCGTGGCACCTGGCCCACACCGTCATCCGCAGCAACCGCCGCTATGCCTACGAGGAGGTACAGCAGCTGTTAGAGGACAACGGCGTCAAGGACGGCACTGGCCAGCCCGCACCGCCCGCCACGAAGAACAACCCCTACAAGGGCGAGTACGCCTCAGAGCTCATCAAACTCGACGCCCTGGCCAAGAAACTGCGTGAGCGCCGCTTCAAGAACGGTGCCGTGAAGTTCGACCGCGAGGAGCTGCACTTCGACATCGACGCTGACGGCAAGCCCGTCCGCGCCTATTTCAAGACGTCGAAGGATGCCAACAAGCTCATCGAGGAGTTCATGCTTCTGGCTAACCGCACCGTGGCCGAGAGCATCGGGGCCCCCTCCAAACCTCCCCGAGGGGAGGCTTCTTCCCCCGCCAAGCCAAAGGCCAAGAAGACCTTCGTCTACCGCGTCCACGACCAGCCCGACCCCCAGAAGCTGGAGTCGCTGCGCCAGGTTGTCGCCCCCTTCGGCTATAAGCTGAAGACCAGCGGCACGAAGGGTGCCATCTCGAAGTCGCTGAATGCCCTGATGGACGAGGCTGCGGGCAGCAAGGAGCAGAAACTCATTGAGACCGTCGCCCTGCGCGCCATGATGAAGGCCAAGTACTCGACCCATAACATCGGTCACTACGGACTGGCCTTCGACTACTACACCCACTTCACCTCGCCCATCCGCCGCTACCCCGACACGATGGTCCACCGCCTGCTGACCCGCTATCAGAACGGCGGACGGAGCGCCAATCAGGAGCATTACGAGGAACTCTGCGAGCACTCGAGCGATATGGAGCAGACCGCTGCCAACGCCGAGCGCGACAGCATCAAGTACAAGATGGTGGAGTTCATGGGCGACAAGATCGGCGAGTGCTTCGACGGCCACATCTCCGGCATACAGTCCTACGGCATCTATGTCGAGATCGACGAAAACCACTGCGAGGGTATGGTGCCCATGCACGACCTCCGTGGCGACTACTACGAGTTCGACGAGGCCCACTACTGTCTCATCGGCCGTCGCCACCACTCGAAGTACCAGCTGGGCGACCCCATCCGCATCAAGGTGGCACGGGCCAACCTGGAGAAGCGCCAGCTCGACTTCACCCTGGCCGACGACGAGTAACGGCGTAAAAAGAATGGCGGAAGCAAAATTTCTCATTTCCCATTCCTCATTTCTCTTTTTTTTCGTACCTTTGCACCCTCAAACCAACAGGAATATGGAAAGTATTAAAAGTCAATTCGCACGCAAGCTGATGGACATCAAGGCCATCAAGCTGCAGCCGCAGGAGCCTTTCACGTGGGCCAGCGGCTGGAAGTCACCCATCTATACCGACAACCGCAAGACGCTCGGCTTCCCCCGGCTGCGCTCCTTCGTGAAGCTGGCCCTGTGCCACGCCATCCAGGAGAACTTCCCCGAGGCCGAGGCCGTAGCCGGCGTGGCTACGGGCGCCATTGCCCAGGGGGCACTGGTGGCCGAGGAGCTGGGTCTGCCCTACTGCTACGTGCGCCCGAAGCCGAAGGACCACGGCATGGGCAATCAGGTGGAAGGCGAGATTGAGAAGGGCACGAAGGTGGTGGTGGTCGAGGATCTCATCTCCACCGGCGGCTCGTCGCTGAAGGCCGTTGAGGCCCTGCGCCAGTATGGTGTCGAGGTTATCGGCATGGTGGCATCGTTCACCTACGGCTTCCCCGTGGCCGAGGAGGCTTTCAAGGCTGCCGGTGTGCAGCTCATCACGCTGAGCAACTACGACGCCGTCGTCGAGGAGGCTGCCAAGACGGGCTATATCAAGGAAGAGGAAAAGGCCGTGCTGGCCGAGTGGCGTAAAGATCCAGCTGGCTGGTTAAGCCCCCTAATTAGGGGGTTGGAGGTCTGAACAGGCGCAGACTCCATAGTCAATAATAATTTTATAAGGTCTGATTTACGCTTGTTCAGACTCCCAACCCCCTAACTTAGGGGGCTTAAGCAAATGGGATTATTTGACAATACATCAAAGTTTGAGAGTAGCGTGAAGCAAATTCCCTACTCGCAGGAGGCGGTCTACCGCAACATCAGCGACCTGCGCAACCTGGAGAAGGTGCGCGACCGCATACCTGAGGACAAAGTGAAGGACTTCTCGTTCGATGCTGACACCATCAGCATCAACGTACCCCCCGTGGGCGAGCTGAAGCTGCGCATCATCGAGCGCGAGGAGCCCAAGTGCGTGAAGTTTGAGACGGCACAGTCGCCCGTGCCCTTCAACGTCTGGGTGCAGATGCTGCCCGTCGACGAGCAGTCGAGCAAGATGAAGGTGACGGTGAAGGCCGAGCTGAACCCGTTCATCAAGGGCATGGTCTCCGGACCGTTGCAGGACGGCGTTGAGAAGATTGCCGACGCGCTGGCCAAAATAGAATATGTGTAATTTTCGATTAGAACTATGAAGCTCTGGGAAAAGAACTTTGAGGTAAACAAGGAGATTGACCGGTTCACCGTGGGCCGCGACCGCGAGATGGACCTCTATCTGGCGAAGTACGACGTGCTGGGCTCGATGGCCCACATCACGATGCTCGAGAGCATCGGACTGATAGGCAAGGACGAGCTGCCCGTGCTGCTCGCCGAACTGAAGAACATCTACGAACTGTGCGAGCGCGGCGAGTTCACCATCGAGGACGACGTCGAGGACGTCCACTCGCAGGTGGAGATGCTGCTGACGCGCCGCCTCGGCGACATGGGCAAGAAGATACACTCGGGCCGCTCGCGCAACGACCAGGTGCTGGTAGACCTGAAGCTCTTCACCCGCCACGAGCTGATGGAGATAGCACAGGAGGTGAAGAGCCTCTTCGACGAGCTCATCCAGAAGTCCAACCAGTATAAGGATGTGCTCATGCCCGGCTATACCCACCTGCAGATAGCCATGCCCTCCAGCTTTGGACTCTGGTTCGGAGCCTACGCCGAGAGCCTCTGCGACGATATGCTCTTCCTGCAGGCAGCCTACAAGATGACCAACCGCAACCCCCTGGGCTCTGCGGCAGGCTACGGCAGTTCCTTCCCCTTGAACCGCACGATGACCACCGAGCTGCTCGGCTTCGACTCGATGGACTACAACGTGGTCTACGCCCAGATGGGGCGCGGCAAGATGGAGGTGGGCGTCAGCTTCGCCATCGCCGCCATCGCCGGCACGCTGGCCAAGCTGGCCTTCGATGCCTGCCTGTTCAACTCGCAGAACTTCTCCTTCGTCAAGCTGCCGAAAGAGTGTACCACCGGCTCGTCGATCATGCCGCACAAGAAGAACCCCGACGTCTTCGAGCTGATCCGTGCCAAGTCGAACAAGCTGCAGGGCCTGCCCTACCAGATAACGCTCATCAAGAACAACCTGCCCGTGGGCTACTTCCGCGACCTGCAGATTATCAAGGAGGTGTTCCTGCCCGCCTTCGACGAGCTGAAGGACTGTCTGCAGATGACGGCCTACATCATCAATAAGATAGAGGTGAACGAGCATATACTCGACAACCCGATGTACGACCCGATGTTCTCGGTCGAGGAGGTCAACCGCCTCGCTGCCGGCGGCATGCCCTTCCGCGATGCCTACAAGAAGGTGGGACTCGACATCGAGGCCGGACAGTTCACGCCCGACAAGGACATCCACCACACCCACGAGGGCAGCATCGGCAACCTCTGCAACGACCGCATCGAGGCGCTGATGCAGCAAGTGCTCGACGGTTTTGCCTTCGGGCGCGTGACCGAGGCCGAACGTAAACTCCTTGGAGACCCACCCCTAACCCCTCCCTGAATGGAGGGGCATAGTTACCATCATCGCAGATATGAGGAGATTTGTCCATAGCATAGTGTCTACACCCCTCCATTTAGGGAGGGGCTGGAGGTGGGTCTTCTTCCTCGTGCTTTTTATGGCCTGCGACGATGTTGAAAACAGCGTCTATCGCGGCCATGCCTGCTACTTCATCTTCGACGCGACGCTCCATCCCGCCCCCTGCCAGCTGACGGTGGCTTTGGGCAACCCCGGCCACTTCATGACCGTCAGGGCAAAGATGGTCAGCGGCGTGCGACATATCCTGACAACCCGCAACTACGACCAGGCCGAGGAGGACATCGCACTGACCACGAAGAAGGAGAACAGCACGCGCTGCCTGCTCGGGGCCAGCAACGCCATCATCATCGGGCGCAGCAGCTACACGGGGTTGTTCGTCTGCTACGAGGGCCAGTGCGCCAACTGCCTCGACCAGTACGGCGGCACCAGCTACCCGCTGACGTGGAGCCCGAACGGCCAGCAGCTGCAATGCGCCCGCTGCAAGCGCAGCTACGACGTGAACAACGGCGTGGTGGCTCAGGGCGAGGGCGGACGCCAGCTCTACACCTACAACGCCGCCTTCGACGGAGCAGTGCTCAGGGCCTGGAACTGACGAAAACGAAAACGAAAACGATAACGAACACGAAAACCAATAACGATTATGAAAAAACTATTGAATCTTCTTTTAACACTGGCCGTTGTCTCGTCGGCAATGGCCGGGACAGTGAATCGGCAGCAGGCCCGCGAGACTGCCGCCAAGTTTATGCAGCAAAAGGGTATCAGGCTCGACGATGCCAGCCAGCAAGGCAAGAAGGTCCCGGCCGGCGAACAGCCCGTCTATGTGTTCAATGCCGTAGAAGGCCAGGGTTTTGTCGTCGTCTCAGGCGACGACCGCACCGATGCCATCCTCGGCTATACCACGCAGGGCTCCTACGACGAAGACAATCTGCCCGAGAACTTCCGCGAGTGGCTCAATCAGATGACAGCTGAGATTGAGGCCTTGCAACAGTTGCCCGACGAATCCCGTGCCTCCGAGCCTTCAGAAACGGAGCCGCAGCAGGTGACTATCCATGGTGCTATCCCCCCGCTGATAGCCACCACTTGGAACCAGGGCAACTCCGACAACTCAGAAAATACCGACGGCGTGTATAACATCCGTCTGCCGAGGATAGGCAGTCGCTATCCCTGTACGGGATGTGTCGCCGTCTGCGGAGCCCAGATTATGTACTACCACAAATGGCCTCAAGAGGCTACCAAGGTTGTGCCAGGTTATAACTCGTCGCTGTCAGCCACATCGAATAGTCTGCCTGCCAAGGAATTTGAGTGGGGAAAAATGAAAACCAGCTACACCAATGCCGATGCCTATTCGGACGCTGCCTATGCCGTAGCCGACCTGATGCTTTATGCTGGTTGGGCTGCAAACATGAGCTATGGCATCGATGGCTCATCGTCAAGCCAAGTCACACTGGCTGGTAATATGGTCGAGTATTTCGGCTACGATCCCGGATGGCGTTCCGTCAATCGCTCAGACTACTCGGTGGCCGACTGGGACGAACTCATCTACAACGAACTGGCCAACAGGCGTCCCGTCATCTACGACGGAGCCAAGGCGGCCAACGGCTCTGGTGGTCACGCCTTCCTCTGCGACGGTTATGACGGCGAAGGTCTCTACCACTTCAACTGGGGATGGGGCGGCGGCTACAATGGCTACTTCAAGCTCTCAGCCACCAACCCTTACCAAGCCAACAGCTACCCCGGCTATGTCTTTGGCAACAGTGCCGTCATTGGCATACAGCCCAATACCGGCATCGTACCCGTCGACCCCAATGCCGACGATGAGTGGGAGACGGAAATCATAGAAGGCACGGTAGCAAAGGCCAGTGATGTTTCGCTTGACGGAACGACAGTTACAATGACTCTGTCGAATCCTAATGAGCAGACCTGCAAGTTCAGTTTTGGAATAGGAAAACTGAATGATGATGGAACGGTAGAATTGGTACAGAAGAAGAATGTTAACTATAGTGAGGTAAATCCTAACGGCTTTTTCTTAAATGTACAATTCAATCTTGCAACATTAGGTTTACCAGCTGGTGAATACCGTCTTGTTCCCGTTAGTCTGCTTAATGGCGAATCGGTATGGAAACGCTGTAAACCTGCCGACGTTTTTTTTGAGGTGAAAGTCTCAGGTGATGATGTGACAGCTGTTGCGCATCCCGTGGTTGACATACAGGTTAACCGTTTTGAGATGACCTCATCAGGCATACCTGGCCAGGCGCAGAACACGGTGGTCAATCTTACCAACAAAGGCGACAATATCAGCGAGACATTCTATCTCTATTACGATAACATCTTCTCAGGCTATGTCTACTCTTTGAAATCACTGAAGATTGCCACTGGCAACACCAAGGAGTTCGTCTTGTCAACTTTTAATTCTCTGTCTGAGGGCACTCACAAGCTTCAGTTGCGTCGTGGCTCAACGAGAGAACTGATAGCAGAAATTGAGGTGGACATCAAGACAGATCTCGCCGCCAAAAACTTCAGTGTAGGTGGCGACCTGAAGTTTGCTGGTACGACACTGCCCGTTGACGTCACCATTGAGAATCATGCCGGCGACTACACCATGCCTCTCTATTTCTTTGCCAGTAAGACCTCCAACAAGGGCAGTTGCAAGTACATCGCTGGGGCGGGCATCCCGGCTGGTGGCAGCGACGACGTGCGCTTTTACTTCACACCTAATGCCGCTGGCACCTGGAACCTTTGGGTGGCAACCAATGAGACGGGAACAGACGAGATAGGACGTGGCACAGTAGACATCGATGCGTCACCGTCGGGGACAGTGACGCTGGAAATGGTCGGAAAAGGAAATACCACTTGCAAGCCTGGCGGCGTTGCCATTTTTGAGATGACCGTCAAGAACACTGGCAGTACCACTTTCTATAGAAACTTTAAGTCACACCTTTGGGTTCCGAAGGGTGGAAACAACTACAGCTGGTCGAGTACGAATGATGCCTATACGGACAACGTAGTGATAGAACCCGGCAAGGAGGCAACGGTTACCCTGACGTTCACTAATCTTGAAGAAGGCATCGGTTACTGCATTGACCCGCGTTACCCTGACACATACAGTGGCAACAACTGGGTAGCCTTCAGTAAGAATTGGTGGGACATTGAGCTTTACTACACCGCCCCCGCAGTTGTAGTGGAACCCGGTGACACTAGCGGCGACGGCGAGTTGAACGTAGAAGACGTGAACATATTGTTGAACTACCTGACGGGCAAGCTTTCGGAGGAGCCGGCAAATGCCGATGCCAACGACGATAAGAAGGTGGATATCACCGATATTGTGTTCCTTATCAGTAAAATCATTGAGCTACAGTCACAAGATTAAAAAAAATCCGTCACATCCGTCACCTTGCCGTAACAGTGCTGACAATCAGCCGTTTACACGGTGACGGATAAGGGTGACGGGTGACGGATGGCGGACGACACCAGACAGTGTCGTCCGCCTCTTTACGATGAGTCTGCAAGCTTGAGATTATTCACGGCCAGTGAATCTTTGTTCATGGACGGTGAGCAAACGGCTGCGCACCGCTTAATGGCATCCGTCACCCGTCACCAGCATCCGTCACCCCGTAAACGTCGGAATATCAGAGCATTACAAGGCGGTGACGGATGTGACGGATAATTCCAAATCGGTCATTAGAACATTAACTGTTTCTGAGCTTTGAAAAGGACCATAAATCTACATGAATCTGACACAAATTATTGAATCAGGGGACGGTTCTCTGATCCGTCAGAGAGGCCCCGCGCACGGCGGAACCCCGCTCGCACAGCCCCCACGGAGAGGGCGGCCTCCCCGCACGAAAGAACAACAGATTCAAAAAAAAAGACGACTCGGAATACATGGACATACCCGTCATGCCACACCCAGGCACCGACACCCAGACATCGCCATATCAGAGCCGTCAGACAAAAGAGCCCGTCCCCATCGTGAGACGACTCTCTTTACTCGCTCAACGCAATCTTTGACATACTGAGACAAACGGATATTTTTCCTCCAAACTTTGGAGGATTGGGGAATAATGTGTATCTTTGCAGCCGAAAGGTATAAAAAGGTACGATTATGGAAGCAACGACAACAAAGAGACAGCACACAGCGCACCCTATGAGCTACTACATAGACATGGTGCAGGACATGGACGACAGTCAGAAACTGGAACTGGTGTCAATACTTATTGATAGTGTAAAGCCCATACAGACCAGAACGCTGCCTGATATGCCACTCGAGGAGGACTTTCCCGACATGGATAAGGAACTGTATACGCCGGAAGAGGCCTATGAACTGACGATGAAGGACATCAAGGCCATCTACGACAAGGAATATGCAGTATAAGTATTTCTACACCAAGCGCACGGCTGCCAAGATAAGAAGTTTTTATCGGAACGTGGCCAAGAAATACCAGCACACCTACTCCTACGAAGACATGGAGCGCAACGTGCGCGATGCATTCTTCGCCATCTACGCCATAGAGCGCACACTGCCGCGCCGACGGCCTACCATCAGCCGATGGGCGGGTTTTTATATGGCAAACACCGACAAATGGTACTACGCCTACACCATCGAGGGCGACATCATTACAGTGGTCGATGCCTGCCACGCGCAGAACATGCACGACTAACCCCCTCACACCACCGAAGAAAATTATCCGCCGAGACATCTCCAAGATGCCTCGGCGCTTTGTATCCGTTTGTCTTTAGCATTGTCATCGCATCGCCGAGGCGACAACAGAAAATAGTATAACAAACAAAGTATAAACAAAAAATGATTAAGATAATGAAACATCGATTTCTATTTATCATAGCACTGCTGCTGACAGCAGCGACGGGCGCATGGGCTTCCGCGCCTACTTCCAGCTGAAGGGCGCCGCCGCCACGGCTCGCTCGTTCGAGCTGGATATTGACGGCGAAACCACCGCCATCAGTGCGGTCAGCGGTTCGCCCGCCGACAACGGCGCCGTCTACACCCTCGACGGCCGCCATTTTCTGTTAAATAATTATAAATATTGAGGTTAGCCTTCCCGAATGACTGCTTATAAGGAGAAAAAGCAGTACCTTTGCAGTCCGATTATTGGGGAGAGGCTTAGAATCCCCGTGAGCTGGAGTGTGAATAGCGGCGTCTTTGGCCGGGCGCAGTGGTTCGTGAATCGCCGGTTCAGCATACGTAAGACTTACAGCCGGGCGTGAGGCTCGGATGTGGGTTTGTGTGTGTTAATAATATAATGTATAACTGTTTTTTAGTAAACCAAGATTTTTAAGAAATGAACACTTTAAGTTACAAGACGCTTTCCGTCAACAAGGAAACCGCTCAGAAGGAGTGGGTGGTCATCGACGCCACCGACCAGGTGGTTGGCCGTCTCTGCTCGAAGGTAGCAAAGCTCATCCGCGGAAAGTACAAACCCAGTTTCACACCGCACGTTGACTGCGGCGACAATGTTATCCTGATCAATGCCAGCAAGGTGGTCTTCACCGGCAAGAAGGAGACCGACAAGGTCTATACCCGCTATACGGGCTATCCCGGTGGCCAGCGCTTCAACACGCCGGCCCAGCTGCGCCAGCGCAAGGACGGTATCGACAAGATTCTGCGCCACGCCGTGAAGGGTATGCTGCCGAAGGGTCCCCTCGGCCGCTCGCTGATGAACAACCTCTATATCTACGAGGGAACAGAGCATCCCCATGAGGCCCAGAAGCCCAAGGCTATTGATATTAACCAGTACAAGTAAAAATTGATAATAGATAATTGATAATTATATGGAAGTAATCAATGCAATAGGTCGTCGCAAGAGCTCCGTGGCTCGCGTTTATCTCCAGGAAGGTACTGGTAAGATTACGATCAACAAGAAGGAATTGGAGACTTATTTCCCTTCAGCCATCCTGCAGTTCGTGGTGAAGCAGCCGCTGAACCTGCTCGAGGTGGCCGAGAAGTATGATATCAAGGTGAACCTCGACGGTGGCGGTTTCACTGGCCAGAGCCAGGCCCTGCGCATGGCTATCGCCCGTGCCCTCGTCAAGGTGAACGAAGAGGACAAGAAGAAGCTGAAGGACGCCGGTTTCCTGACACGCGACAGCCGTGAGGTTGAGCGTAAGAAGCCCGGACGGCCCAAGGCTCGTCGCCGCTTCCAGTTCAGTAAGCGTTAACATACTGAGCAGTTTAGTATCCAAACTGGCGAGACTCGCAAGATTACCCGTCAGCTGGTCTTAAAGGAATGTAAACAACAAATTAAAAAAGCAAGACAATGTCAAGAACAAATTTTGATCAGTTGCTGCAGGCAGGCTGCCACTTCGGCCACCTGAAGCGTAAGTGGAACCCCGCCATGGCTCCCTATATCTATACCGAGCGCAATGGTATCCACATCATTGACCTCCACAAGACGGTAGCCAAGATTGACGAGGCTGCCGACGCTCTGAAGCAGATTGCCAAGAGCGGCAAGAAAATCCTCTTCGTGGGAACTAAAAAACAGACTAAGGACGTGATTGCCGAGAAGGCAGCCAGCGTCAACATGCCCTACGTCATCGAGCGTTGGCCGGGCGGTATGCTCACCAACTTCCCCACCATCCGTAAGGCAGTGAAGAAAATGGCCAATATCGACCGTCTCATGAACGACGGTACTTTCAATAACCTGTCGAAGCGCGAGCTGCTGCAGGTGACCCGCCAGCGCGCCAAGCTCGAGAAGAACCTCGGTTCTATCGTCGACCTGACCCGTCTGCCCAGCGCACTGTTCGTCGTCGACGTGCTGAAGGAGCAGATTGCCGTCCGCGAGGCTAACCGTCTGGGTATCCCCGTGTTCGGTATCGTCGATACCAACAGCGAGCCCAAGAACATCGACTTCGTCATCCCCGCTAACGACGATGCCAAGGACAGCGTCGAGGCTATTCTGAACGCCTGCTGCACGGCTATCGCCGAGGGTATCGAGGAGCGTAAGGTAGAAAAGGCCGACGAGAAGGCTGCTGATGCCCAGGACGAGGCCGAGGCTGAGGAGAAGGAGACACGCCGCCCCTCACGCCGCGCCCGCAAGGATGAGGCTGCCGAGGCTCCCGCTGAGGAGGCTGCTGCCCCCGCTGCCGAGGCTGAGGCTCCCGCCGCAGAGTAACCCTATTGCCCCCTAATTAGGGGGCTACAGGGGTCTGAACAAGCGCAGACTCCTGTCAAATAAACAAAAAAAGGTCTGATATACGCTTGTTCAGACCCCCCATCCCCCTAACTTAGGGGGCTTAAAAGCAAAAGATAACAATGGCAATTTCAATTGATGATATCAAGAAGCTTCGCGCTATGACCGGTGCTGGTCTCGCTGACGTAAAGAAGGCACTGACCGAGGCCGAGGGCGACTTCGACAAGGCCAAGGAGCTGCTCCGCGAGCGTGGACTGGCCATCGCTGCCAAGCGTAGCGACCGTGAGACTTCTAATGGTTGTGTACTGGTAAAGAGCGTCGACGGCTTCGCCGCCATGATCGCCTTGAAGTGCGAGACCGACTTCGTGGCCAATGGTGCCGACTTCATCGCTCT
>CAMHIS010000081.1 GCA_946185285.1 uncultured Prevotellaceae bacterium | reverse complement strand
TCTTAACTCTTAATTCTTAACTCTTAATTCTTAACTCTTAATTCTTAACTCTTAACTCTTAACTCTTAATTCTTAACTTAAAAAAGACTATGGGACTATTCGGAAGAGGAAAAGGCGGCGGACTGATGAACGTCATTCGCTGTGACGAACAAGAATATATCGTGTGGAAATGGAGACCCAGAAATCAAGAGGCCAATACCACCAGCCGCGAAAACGCCATCAGATTTGGCAGCACGCTGCGCGTGAAAGACGGAGAAGTGGCCGTCTTTCTCTACAACCAGAAGAACGGACCACTGCAAGACTTCGTGCTCGGGCCCTTCGACGGCACCATCTCCACGGCCAACTTGCCGGTGCTCACCAACCTCATCGGCACGCTCTGGGGAGGCGACAGCCCCTTCCAGGCTGAGATTTACTTCATCAACCTCCAGCTCAACAACCAGATGCGGTTCGGAGTGCCCTACTTCGACGTCTTCGACCCACGTCTGCCCGACCAGGCTGTACCTATAGCGGTGAGAGGAACCCTCACCTTCAACATTACCGACTATCAGAACTTCATCAAGCTGAACCGTCTGATGAACTTTGAGCACGAAGACTTCAAAAGACAAATCAATGCCGCCATTTCAAAACACATCAGACAGGTGGTCACCAATATACCCATGGAAACCGGAACACCTGTCATCCAGCTGGAGCGGCAGATTGAGACCGTGAGCAGCAGAGTGGCTGAAAAACTCGGCACAAGGCTCAAAGACGACTTCGGCGTGAACCTGCGAGCCCTCGACATCTCGGAACTCGAGATTGACAAGACAAGCCCCTTCTATCAGGAACTCTACCGCCTCACGGCCGGAATCACGGCCGAGACGCTCATTGCGCAGCGCGACGTCAACATCAAGAACATGAAGGACACGCAGGAGCTGAACCGCCTGAACATGGAGGAGACCCTGCGCATACAGCGCGAAGAAGCCCAGCGCGCACAACGGCTGCAGACCGAAACGCAATTCTTCGCCGCACACGCACTCGACCAGCAGGCTGCCGTGCTCAAGGCAGGAGCCGAAAGCCTCGGACAGATGGGCCAGATGGGCGGAGGCGGCGACGGTGGCATGAACGCTGCCGGACTGATGACGGGCATGATGATGGGAGGTGCCATGGGAGGCCAAATGGCAGGCATGATGAACAACATGGGACAATACATGCAGCAAGGCATGCAAAACAGCCAGGCGCAAACCAACCAACAATACGGACAACAGGCACCGCCGCCGCCGCCCGGCGCAGGCGGAGCAACACCGCCACCGCTTCCCAACGTGCAATACTTCGTGTCGATAGGCGGCCAGCAGGCCGGGCCGTTCGCTGCCGCACAGCTGCCACTGCTGGTGCAGAACGGAACGCTCACACCGCAGACGTACGTGTGGAAACAAGGCATGGCGCAATGGGACCTCGCCAGCAACCAGCCCGAACTGGCACCGCTCTTCCTCCAGCAGCCCCCGGCAGGACCGCCGACGCCACCGCCCATGCCCTGACAGAGTGAGAAAACGAACAGTCAAAACAAAAATCTACATCATGGACGACAGCAACTTCTTTTCAATAGACCGGCTCGTAGAGTTCGGCATGAGCGCAGCCATCGCACAACAGATGGCTGCCAGCATGAACAAACAGTTCCGACAAATGTACATACCAGGCAGCATGCAGACCATGCCGCAACCCGCCCCACCGCCAGCTGTCTACTATGTCGCCATCGACAATGAAGCCACAGGGCCCATGGACGAAAAGGAGCTCTCCGCGCTCATCTATACCAAACAGGTGACCAAGGACACGCTCTGCTGGATGCCCGGTATGGAACAATGGCAGCCCATCGAGCGCGTTCCCGCCGTTCTGCGCATCGTGGCACTTACACCGCCACCGCTGAAATAAACCGTATCGGGCTTGTTTCGCAGGTGCAGCAGCAAGCAGTCGCAGCTGTGCAGCATGTAGCAGCCGGTTTGTCAGCAAGCTGTCGAGGGGCTCATCAGCAAGCAGTTGGCAGTTCTCAACTACTTATACTATGGGGTTGCGACGCTTTCAGTTTTTTAAGGTTGTCAAGTTAAAGGACTGAAAGCGTCGCAACCTATACTTTCCGAACAACAAGAAACGGGGACGGGCCGCATGGTCCGCCGAAACGTCAGGTGTGGATGACGGTGCACAGGCGAAGCACATCGTCGTCGAACGTCTCTTTGCTGATGGCCTTGCTGCGCGTCACCGAGCGGCAGTTGTAGATGGTCTGCGTGGAGAGAAAGAGCAGTCCGGCGATGTCGGCCGTGCTCTTCACGCCGAGACGTATCAGCGCGAAGGTGCGCAGTTCGGTGGTCAGCGTGAGCGGAGACTTCAGCTCTATGCGCCCGTCTTCGGTGAGCAGGGCGTTGAACTCGTCGACGAAGGTGGGGTAGAGTTCGAGGAACGCCTTGTCGAATCGCGAGAGGAAGGTGTTGGCGTCGGCCTCCGACATGCGAACAGACGAGATGGTCTGCAGCAGTTCCTGTTCCTGATGGGCTTTTATTTTGCGCTTCACGAGCGTCTGGTATTTCCCCAGCTTGTCGATATATCGGGCACAGAGGTCTATATAGATGGAGGCGAGGCCCTCGCGCCGCTTGTTGGTGTCGACGAGTTTCTGGTTCAGTTCGTGCAGCTGGTCGTTGAGATCGGCCAGCTGGCTGTTCACGTCGGTGAGCCGTCGGTTGCTGTCGGCCAGCTCCTTGCGGCGCGCTGTGAGCTTGCGGTTCTGCCGGTAGATGAACCATGCCGTGCAGAGCAGTCCCACGACGAGCACCGATATGCAGCCGATGGAGACGCGGAGGTTGCGGTTCTGCCGTTCCACCA
Organism: uncultured Prevotellaceae bacterium; assembly: GCA_946185285.1. GTDB lineage: Bacteria > Bacteroidota > Bacteroidia > Bacteroidales > Bacteroidaceae > Prevotella. The sequence goes on along the minus strand of CAMHIS010000081.1, from coordinate 9,224 downwards.
TCGTGCGGTAGGTAGACATGATCTGCGGCAGAATCTGCGACACTTCGAGGATGCGCAGTCGGCTGTTGTAGAACTTTGCGTCTTCCATGGCCACGTTGATGTATCGCTCGGCTCGCTCAATGTCGGCATCGCCGCGGCGGAACAGCAGCAGGGCGACCTCCTGCAGGGCCATGGTCTCCATGGTGCAGCTCTTGATGTCGCAGAGGGCGGCGCGGATGAGGTGCTCCTCGTGGCGCAGGCTGTCGCCGCGCTGTGCATACTTGGACGCGAGGGCGTAAGCCGTCTGCGCGTAGACGCGCGATTCAGGGTCGGCTTTTGCCAGCATTGTCGTGTAGCCTGCGAACGCTTTCTCCTCGTCGTGCTCGGCATAGGAGTGGTATTCGCCCATATAATAATGGTATAGGGGATCGTCAGGGGTGATGTTCTGCATGGCCATCCGCAGCTGGTTGGCCGCACAGTCGTGGTAGCGGTCCCAATAGCTGGTCTCTTTGCAGTATTCGGCCCAGTAGGTGCAGATGAAGAAATAGGTGGAATAGTACTTGAAGAGCAGCCGGCGGTCGATGGTTTCGGTGTCGACGGCATCGAGTAGTGCCTGCGCTTCGCTGTAGAAGCCTCCGCTGCCCAGGATTTCGGCGCGGCGGATGGTGAAGAGTGTGGTGTAGAATTTGTCGGCGGCGGCAGTGGCCATGGACAGTCCACGGTCGGCATAGACGAGAGCTGAGTCGAATCTGAAGACGTAGTATTCGTCGTACAGGTTGTCGATGGTCTTCAGTTTTCCTTCGGTGCTGCTCTCGGTGGCAAGCATTTTTTGCAGGAGAGCAATGCGCTCGTTCTTCCGGTCGATGTATTGTTGCTTCTGGCTGATGGCCTCGTCGAGCTCTTCGAGCAGGTGGCGGTTGTCGGCAACGGTGCCCAATGAGAGGAACATCAAGAGGACGATTGCAATAGTCTTTCGCATGATAGTCGGTAATTTCACGGCAAATATAGCGAAAAACGCTGAATCCGACATCTTTACTACGGCGTTTTTAATGATTTTTATAAAACGCTGATTATCAGAGCAATATTTTATTGTAAGGCTTACCCAACTTTACTATAGCCTTACTCAGCAGTCCTACATTTCCTATTTATATATACCTTTGCGACAGTTTTCATCTAAAAACCTAAAAAACAACAATTATGAAGAAAAGCAATTCAATCCGAAGGCTACTGCTCTTCACCGCAGCGCTGCTCACCACACTGGTGATGACGGCGCAGACCACGGTGAACGGCAGGGTGACCGATGAGTCGGGCGAAGGCGTCATCGGAGCCTCAGTGATGCAAAAAGGAACCAACAACGGTGCGGTGACCGACTACGACGGCAACTTCACCATCTCGGTGCCCGCCAAGTCGACGCTTGTCATCTCCTACATCGGGTATGCCACGCAGGAAGTGGCCGTCGACGGCAAGACAACGATTGCCGTGACGCTGAAGGAAGACAGCGAGGCACTGAGCGAAGTGGTCGTGGTGGGCTACGGAACGATGGACAAGAAAGAACTGACGTCGGCCATCTCGCACATCGGCGAGAAAGACTTCCTGACGGCGAGCTCGCTCGATCCCTCGATGATGATTCAGGGCAAGGTGGCCGGTGTGTCGATCACCAACACGGGTACGGGCGATCCTAACAACCAGGCCAGCATACAGATTCGCGGTGTCAGCTCACGGTCGGCCGGACTTGGACCGCTCATCGTCATCGACGGTGTGCCTGGCGGCAACCTGACCAACATCAATCCCAACGACATTGCCTCGTTCGACGTGCTCAAAGACGGTGCCGCCTCGGCTATCTATGGCACACGCGGCTCGAACGGCGTCATCGTGGTGACGACGAAGAAGGGCAGCAAGGACGGGCAGACGCACACCTCGTATGCAGGACAGCTGTCGTGGGACGTCATCAACAAGGAACTGAAGATGATGAGTGCGCAGGACTTCCGCGACGTGCGCTTAGGATGGGGTGACACCGGCGTAGACCTGGGCGGAAACATCGACTGGCTCGACGAGGCCAGCCGCACCGGAGCCACCATGCAGCACACGCTGACGGTCAGCGGCGGCAACGACAAGAGCAACTACCGCGTGAGTGTGGACTATCGCGATGCCCACGGCATCGACCTGCGCTCGAACCGCGAGGAATACGGTGCGCGCGCCGCCGTGATGCACACCACGAAGAACGGGCTGTTCACGCTGACGGCCAATGTCGCTCCGCGTGTCATCAGCCGCGACAATGCCGACTGGAGCGTGTTCAAGGATGCCATCGAGGCCAATCCCACCACGCCGCTGATGAATCCGGAGGACCCCGTGCGCTACTATAACTTCATGGGACAGGTCGTGGGCTCGAACCCCGTGGAGCGTCAGCGCTTAGAGAAAGACCATGCCGACACGAAGCTCCTTGACTGGGACGGCACCGTGAAGCTCAACCTGTTGCCCCTGCTCGCTGGCGATGACAAGGGAAACCACCATCTGAGCACGCAATTGATGTTTGCCGACCATCAATACAGCAACGACAACAGCTGGTTCCGACCCTCAACAAGCACCATTGCCGTGAACAACGGTCGCGAAGGCGAGGCCAGCCGCAGCTATTCGAAAGAGAGCCAGTATGTGGTGGAGTGGCTCACCAACTACACGGGCAGCATCGGGCAGCACAATCTCAAGGGCATGGCCGGCTATTCGTACCAGTACTCACGCTATTCGGGCTTCAATATGGAGAACAAAGACTTCCCCAACGACGGTCTGGGCGCCGACAACATGGGCTCGGGCGAGTATGCCAAGGAAGAGGGCGAGGTGCTCATGGGCAGCTACAAGAACGATGCAAAGCTGATAGCCTTCTTCGCACGCGTCAGCTACGACTATGACGGCCGCTACCTCCTCACCGCATCGCTGCGCCACGAGGGCTCGTCGAAGTTTGGTGCCGACAACAAATGGGGTAACTTCCCCGCCGTGTCGGCCGGATGGCGCATCTCGTCGGAACCCTTCATGAAAGGTCTCACGTGGATCAACGACCTGAAGCTGCGTGCCGACTACGGTGTCACCGGCAACCAGGACTTCGGCTCCTATCTCTCGCTCAACACCATGTCGGGCTTCGGCTACTATTTCTACAACGGCCGGTACTTCCAGGTGTGGGGACCGTCGAAGAACGTCAACCCCGACTTGCGCTGGGAGAAGGGAAAGAACTGGAACGTGGGTATCGACTTCTCGCTCTTTAACAACCGTCTGTATGGTTCGTTCAACTACTTCAGCCGTCGGCAGCAGGACTTGCTGGGCAACTATAAGGTGAGCGTGCCGCCGTTCCTCTTCGACGAGACATTTGTCAACGTGGGAACGATGAAGAACACGGGTTTTGAATTCGACCTGAACTTCAAAGCCGTGAATACAAAAGACTTCGGCTACGACATCAGTCTTGTGGGGACAACGATGCGCAACAAGTTCGTCGACTTCAGCAACTCGCAGTATGTGGGACAAGACTTCTACGATGTGGCTGGAACCGAAGACCCCTATCCCTTCTACTACCTGCAGCGCATTCAGAAAGGAGAGTCGCTCGGTAACTTCTATATGTGGCGCTATGCCGGACACACTACCGACGGCGAATGGCTCGTCTACGACAAGGACGGCGACATCATACGCGCCTCGCAGGCCGGCGACGAAGACCGCGAGGTGGTGGGCAACGGCATGCCGAAGTTCACACTATCGTCGACTCACAGCTTCCGCTACCGCGACTTTGACCTGACGTTCTTCCTGCGTGGTGCCTTCTTCTACGACATCTTCAACATACACGACTTCTACTACGGCACACGCAACTTCACCGGCAACCGTCTGCAGAAAGCCTACGGGAAGAACTTCGACATCGCTCCGACGGCCAACCCCGTGGTGTGCGACTACTTCCTGGAGCGCGGCGACTACCTGAAGCTCGACATGGTGACGCTCGGCTATACGTTCCGTCCGAAAGACTGGCGTTTCCTCGACCGCATCCGCATCTATGCCACGGGCAAGAATCTGCTCACGCTGACAAAGTTCAGCGGCGTTGATCCCTCTACCTACCAAGTGAACGGCCTGACGCCTGGCGCACAGGGCTCGCGCACCTACTTCCCTTCCACCCGACAGTTCATCGTGGGTCTGCAAGTGGATTTCTGACAATGCATAATTCATAATTCAGAATGTACAATTCATAATTTACGAGATGAAACATATACATTATATAATAGCAGCATCCGTGTGCCTGACCATGCTCACTGGCTGCACTAACCTGGATGAGACGCTCTACGACCAGGTGGGAACACAGAACTACTACAACACGAAGAACGACGTGGTGCGCGCTGCCTTCCGTCCCTTCGAACATGCCTTCTGGAGCATACAGAGTCGACACGTGCTCAACGAGCTCACCGCCGACCAGCTCATCACGCCTACTCGCGACGGATGGTGGGACGACGGCGGCAAATGGCGCCGACTGCACTACCACGACTGGAACGTGGAGGACGGAGGCGATGCGCAGACCGAGTGGAACGGTTGCTTTCAGGGCATCATGCAGTGCAACTACGTCATTGAAGACCTGGAACAGCTCGAGGCATCGCGCTTCGGTTTCTCCGAGGCTGAGTTTGACAACCTGAAGGCGCAGTGCCGCGTGCTGCGTGCATGGTTCTACTTGCGATTGCTCGACGGTTTCCGCAATGTTCCCCTGGCCGTGAGCTTCAACGACGTGACGAAGAACACCGAGACACAGGTGACGCCGCAGACGCTGTTCGACTTCATAGAGGCCGACCTGAAAGAGTGCATCCCCATGCTTGCCATGAAGAATGCCCTCGGCACGAATGCCCAGCTGCAGGGACAGTGGACGAAAGCCAGTGCTGCCGCCCTGCTGGTGCGCCTCTATCTGAATGCCGAGGTGTACACGGGGCAGGCACGATACAACGATTGCGAGCAGGTGGCACAGGACATTCTCAACGGCGTCTACGGCCAATATGCCGTGGCCGAGCGCTGGGATGCCGCCTTCGACTGGAACAACGATGAGTGCGACGAGGTGATCTTCGGCTTCCCCGCAGCCCCTGGCTACAGTTACTGGCACTATCAGGGCGACACCTATTGGTGGACGGTTCCCGCACGGGCTCGCTACTACCTGAACGACTCGAAGTGTAAGGCCGGCGACCATAACACGAAATATGCCGCCTCGCCAAGCTATGCTCCCAACGGCGAACGCTACAACTACGAGCTGGGCATGACGGTGGAAAAATTCCGCAAGTACGAGGGCGACGAGCGCCTGAAGCTCTATAAGAATCTGGGCAACAGCCGCCGCGAGGGCATGTTTGTCTATGGTTATCTGGAATATCAGGACGAGAATGGTAACACCAAGCGCGTGCAGGCTCCCGAACTGCCCTACGACCTTTACATCCGCGATGCCGTGGGCAAGTTCCAGTCGCTCGCTCCCGACCGCTGGCTGACGGCAACAAGCAGCACGCTGCGCGACGGCGACCACAACTCGGGATGGCATTTCGCCAAGTATCCCTTCTATACCGACGACGATGCCCACCAAATGGAGAGCGACTACACGGAAATCCGTCTGCCCGAAATCGTCTATTCGTTGGCCGAATGCAAGCTGCGTTCGGGCAAGAAAGCTGAGGCTGCCCGCCTGCTGAACAGCGTCCGCCGTCGCAACTATCCCGCCGACCAACTGGCTACGGTGCTCTATGCGCCCGAAGGCAAGGCTGAACTCGATATGACAGAGATGCTCGACGAGTGGGGACGCGAGTTCTTCGCCGAGAGCCGCCGCCGCATAGACCTCATCCGCTTCGGTAAGTTCAACAGCGGCACATGGTGGGACAAGACTCCCGATGCTGACGATCACACCAAGATATTCCCCATCATGCGACCCATCCTGAATGCCAATCCCGCATTGGTGCAGAATCCGGGGTATAATAGTTAAGAGTTAAGAATTAAGAGTTAAGAATTGAGAGTTAAGATATGAAACTGAATCGTTTGTTTTCCGCAATAGCCGGCTTTGTGCTGGCAGCAGGTCTGACGGCGTGCGAGGGCGAGAAAGACCTGAACATCATCGAGGGCGAACTGCCCATCAAGACTCAGACCCTCTACATGGTGGGCGACGCCACACCCAACGGATGGGACATCGGCAACCCCACGCCACTGCAGGCATCGGCCGACGATGCACTTGTGTTCTCGTGGGAGGGACAGCTCTTCGCAGGCGAGGTAAAGCTCTGTCTGACCACCGGCAGCTGGGATGCTCCGTTCATACGTCCGTTGGTGGCTGGCACCGAGATTTCGAAAACGGCCATCACCGATGCCAAGTTTGCCATGCATGCAGGTGATCCCGACGACAAATGGCGCGTTGCCGATGCTGGTAAGTATCGACTGACGTTCAACCTGCGCCACTGGACCATGTCGACCGAGTATTTGGGTGAGCCCGATGCTCCCGTCATCGAACCCATTGAGACCGAGACCATGTATATGGTAGGCGATGCCACACCTAACGGCTGGAACATCGACGCGCCGACGCAGCTCGAGAAGGTGTCGCAGTACATCTTCAGATATGAAGGCGTGCTTGCGGCCGGTGAGATGAAAGCCTGCCTGCAGACGGGCGACTGGGGCGTCTCGTTCATCCGTCCTGCGTTCGGCGGCTGCAAGATCAACAAGAGCGGTGTGGAGAGTGAAGAGTTTGTCTTCACAACCAATCCCGATGACAAGTGGCAAGTGGAAGACGCCGGACAGTATCGTCTGACGTTCGACTTGGAGCATTGGACCATCAAGGCCGAATATGTGGCCGACATGCCGACGCCTGACAAGCAGCCTCTCGAGGCCGAGAATGTCTACATCGTGGGCGATGCCACCCCCAACGGCTGGAGCATCGACGAGCCGACCAAGCTCGAAAAGGTGTCGCAGTACATCTTTAAATATGAGGGCGAACTGGTCAACGGTGAGCTGAAGGCTTGCCTGCAGACGGGCGACTGGGGCGTCTCGTTCATCCGTCCTGCGTTCGGCGGCTGCAAGATCAACAAGAATGGCGTGGAGAGCGATGAGTTCGTGTTCACCACCAATCCTGACGATAAGTGGCAGGTGACGGAGTCGGGACAGTATCGCCTGACGTTCGACCTGGAGCACTGGACCATCAAGGCCGAGGTCTTGGGCAACGAACCCGCTCCTGGCAAGGAAGCCATCGAGGCCGAGAACGTGTATATCGTGGGTGATGCCACTCCCAACGGCTGGAGCATCGACGCACCGACGCAGCTGCAGAAGCAGTCGCAGTATGTCTTCGTCTACGAAGGGAAGCTGGTGAAAGGTGAGATGAAAGCCTGTCTGCAGACGGGAAGCTGGGATGTGCCCTTCATCCGACCGTCGTTTGCCAACTGCCGCATCGACAGCAAGGGCGTTGAGAATCCCGATTTTGTCTTCACTGCCAATCCCGACGACAAGTGGAAGGTAGAAGAAGAGGGCGACTATCGTCTGACCTTCGACCTGAAGGCGTGGACGCTGAGTGTGGAGAAAAAGAACTGAAACAAATAAAAAACAGCAGAAAAGATGAAAAAGATGACGATCATGGCAATAGGACTGATGGCAACAATGCTCAGCGCCTGCACCAACGATATTGAAATGCGCTATCCGCCGAAGTACGAACTGCCCGAATTGCCTGTCGTGGAAGGCATCCACGACGGCGTGAAGGCGCCGCTCTACTGGAGCATCTACGAGTATGCCTACGAGCAGGAGCAGGCTGGCGTGAGCGGCAACGACATGGATTTCACAGAGGCACAGTGGGATGAGGTCATCGACTGGGTGGCCACCAATCTGAAACCTCACGGTTACGACATGGTCTGCACCGACGGTTTCATTCCCATGTTGGCCAAGGATGAGTCGGGATATATGACGCACTACGGGTCGATGGCACTGAAAGACCTTGTTGCCAAGTGCAAGGCCCGCGGGTTGCGACTGGGTGTCTACGACAATCCGCTGTGGATTCATGGTGCACTGACGACGAAGATCGAGGGTACCGACCGCACTTTCGGGCAGCTGGTTTACGACGGCAGCACGCAAGTGGAGAACGCCGGTGCTCAGGATCAGTGGTTCACATGGGTGGTGAGCGAGAAAGAGGGCGCACGCGAGTATATCGACGGCTTCTTCCGTCACTACAAGGAACTGGGTGTCGACTTCATCCGCATGGACTTCATGTCGTGGTATGAGGATGGGAAAGACCGCGCCATGGGAACCGTGGGCCGTGGCTATGGCCGCGCAGCCTACGCCCGTGCCCTGGCCTATATTGCCCAGTCGGCCAAGAAGTACGGCATCTTCACGTCGCTCGTCATGCCCCATCTGAACAACGACGCCGAGGTGGAGGCCCGCTACGGCAACATGGTGCGCATCGTGGCCGACACGGGCGGCGGCGGATGGTGGCACACGTCGGCCTGCGAGAAAGGCCGGAGCTACGCTTCGTGGCCCAATTGCATGAACCAGTTTGATGGCTTCGTCTACTGGTCGCATATCAGCGGGCGCAACAAGGTGATTCTCGACGGAGACTTCCTCCGGCTGAACAGATACGACGATGACAACGAGCGGCAGTCGGCCGTGTCGCTGCAACTGATGGCCGGTGGTCCGGTGGCTGTGGCCGACCAACCGAAGACCATCGGCAGTGCACTGCCTTTCTACACCAACGACGAGCTGCTGGCACTGCGTCGCGACGGTTTCGTGGGTCAGCCCCTGAGCGACAAGCTGGGCGACAGCAACAACGAAGTGTGGTTTGGTACGCTCTCCGACGGTCAGTATGTGGTGGGACTGTTCAACCGCAGCGACCAGCCGCAGACAGTGAGCGTGGAGCTACAGCAGTTGGGTATCACTGGCGAGCACACCGTGCGCGACCTCTGGACCCATACCGACGAAGGTTCGGCGAGCACGCTGAAGGCGACACTGCCTGCCCACGGTTGCAAGATTGTGAGACTGAGTAAATGAAAATGACGAATTATAAAGAACTCGATATATGAAAAAGATATTTGTAGCCGCAATGGCAATGATGATGGCCCTGACCGTAAGCGCCATCGAACAGAAGTCGCCCAACGGGAACATCGTGTTGAACGTGGAGCTGAACGAGCAGGGAACGCCTGTCTATCAAGTGTCATATAAAGGGCAGGAAATCGTTAAACCCAGCAAGCTGGGCATAGAACTCAACGAAGAAAACTCGCTGATGGATCAGTTTCGGATCAACAAGA
>CAMHIS010000080.1 GCA_946185285.1 uncultured Prevotellaceae bacterium | reverse complement strand
CGGCCACCTCGATGGGTATGCCCTGCTTCTCGGTCTTCAGGTAGATGACGTCGTCGACGAGGTGCGTGCGGTGACGGTCGACGTAGCGCACGAACTCCTTCAGGCCGTCCTTGGCGTGGAACACCTCGGGCTCGCGCACCTTGCCCTCCTCGTCGGGGCGCAGGTCAGAGAGCGTGATGGTGATGCCGGCGTTCAGATAGGCCAGCTCGCGCATACGGCGGGCGATGATGTCGTACTTGTATTCGGTGGTGGTGAAGATGGTGCCGTCGGGCCAGAACTGCTGGCGCGTACCCGTCAGCTCGGTGTCGCCGACAATCTTCACGTCGTACAGCGGCTTTCCCTTTTCGTACTCCTGCTGGTAGATGTGGCCGTTACGGAACACCTGCGACATCATGTGGGTCGACAGGGCGTTGACGCACGACACACCGACGCCGTGAAGACCACCGGAGACCTTGTACGAACCTTTGTCGAACTTACCGCCGGCATGGAGCACGGTCATGACGACCTCCAAGGCCGACTTGTGCATCTTCTCATGCTCGTCGACGGGGATGCCTCGGCCGTTGTCCTGGACGGTGATGCTGTTGTCTTCGTTGATGGTCACTTCGATGTGCGTGCAATAGCCCGCCATCGCCTCGTCGATGGAGTTGTCGACGGTCTCGTTCACCAGGTGGTGCAGACCCTTCTCGCTGATGTCGCCAATGTACATGGCCGGACGCTTGCGAACGGCCTCCAAGCCCTCGAGTACCTGAATATTACTCGCGGAATAATTCTCTTGCTCTTGTATGAGTTCTTCTGACATTTTCTGCTTGATTGTTTTTAGGGTGCAAAGGTACGAAAAAAAAGTGTGATAAACGAAGTTTATCTGCTAAAAAACTACAAAAAAAGCATCGGGTTGTCATCCTATAGGACAACAACCCGATGCCAAGCTATTGTATGATTACGACTATCCCAACTTGTTGATATACAAGCACAGGCTCGACTTCAGGTTGGAGGCCTTGTTCTTGTGGATGATGTTGGTCTTTGCCAACTTGTCGAGCATCTTCTGCACCTTCGGGTACAGAGCGACGGCCTCGTCCTTGTTGGTCATGGCACGCAGCTTGCGGACGGCGTTGCGCATGGTCTTAGCGTAATACTTGTTGTGAATCGCTCTTTTCTTTTCCTGACGGATTCTCTTCAGGCTTGACTTGTGGTTTGCCATTTGTTTGTTTAATTGTTTAATGTTTAGTGTTTAGTGCTAAAGCCTGTGGGTCTTGCGTCGCGAAGACTGCCCTGGGCTGACTCTACTGAGCCCTCCGCCACCTTATCCCCGCCGGAACGGGTAGCACTTGGCTGTGCAGATGACAGATTTAACAATGGTAGTCCCTAGGAGAGTCGAACTCCTCTTTAGAGAATGAAAATCTCTCGTCCTAACCGATAGACGAAGGGACCAAAGCGCAAAAAGCGGGTGCAAAGGTACTGCTTTTTTTCCAATTGGCCAAATTTTCTTAAAGAAAAATGTTTTTTCCGGTAAAAATAACTAACTTTGCACCGTATGCTGACGAAAACAGAAGCCATTGTGCTGCATGCCTTTAAGTATGGCGAGACGCGGATGATTATAGATATGTACACCCGCGCCTGCGGACGGCTGTCGTTTGCCATACAGATGCCAAAGACGGCGAGGGGGAAACTGAAGAAGCAGCTGTTCCAGCCACTGACACTACTCAGCATCGAGACCGACGTGCGACCTCGCCTGCAGCTGCAGAAGCTCAGCAGTGCGGCCATCAGCGTGCCTCTGTCCTCGCTGCAGACACACGTGGCGAAGCTGTCGATTACACTCTTCCTGGCCGAGTTTCTATACCACGCCCTGAAGGGTGAGCAGCAGAACGAACCGCTCTTCGACTACGTTACGAGCAGTCTGCAGTGGCTTGACGGAGCCGACGGCCCGGTGGCGAATTTCCACCTCGTCTTCCTCATGCGATTAGCCCGCTTCTTAGGATTCTGCCCCAATCTGGATGACTACAGTGCGGGGTGCTATTTCGACCTGCGGGCCTCGATGTTCTGTAAGGAACCGCCCGTCCACCGCGACATCCTCATGCCGCAGGAGGCCGAGAAGGTGCAACTGATGATGCGCATGGACTACGCAACAATGCACCTCTTCCGGATGACGCGCCACGACCGCCAGCGCCTGCTCGACATTGCCCTCGCCTACTACCGCATCCACCTGCCCGTCTTTCCCGAGCTGCGCTCTCTCGCTGTGCTGCAGGAACTGTGGGGGTAGGTCTACAGGCAGAGCAGTTCCTTCAGTTTTTCGATGGTTATCTTGATTTTCTCGTAATTGTCCATCAGACTCACGTCGAGCGTGTACCGGGCTTTGGTATAGAAAGGGTCGCGCTTCTCCAACTGTTCACGGATGAACTGTATCAGTTCGTCGGGCGACTTGCCCTTCAGCAGCGGACGGTCGCCCTTGCCCATAAGGAGGTGCTTGTGCAGCACCTCGGGCTCGCAGCGCAGGTAGACCACCTGGGCCTGGTTGTTAAGGTAGTCCATGTTGTCGAAGAAACAGGGCGTGCCGCCGCCGCAGCTGATGACAACATCCTCGAACTCGGCCACCTCGTGAAGCATGTTGCGCTCTATCAGGCGGAAACCCTCCTCGCCGCGCTCAGCAAAAATCTGGCTCACCTTCTTGCGCATACGGCTCTCGATATACCAGTCAAGGTCGTAGAAAGGCAGGCCGACCTCCTTGGCCAGTGCCTTTCCGACGGTCGTCTTGCCCGACCCCATATACCCTATAAGGACTATTCTTTTCATCCCTTGTTGATGATTGCCATACACTCATCGTAGGTCAGCTCACCGGCCTTCTCATGCATCGCCTTGGGCAAACGGTAGTTCTTGCCGTCGTAGCAGAGATAAGGGCCAAAGCGACCGTTGAGCACCTCGAGCTTTTCGTCCTCGGTGAAGATTTTCATGTGCTTCTGCGTGTCTGCCTTACGTTTCTCCTCTATGAGCTGTATGGCCTCTTCCAAGGTGACGGCCATCGGGTCGGCACCCTTGGGCAGCGACGTGTACTTGCCGGCATGCAGCACATAGGGACCGAAACGCCCGGCACCAATGGTCACCGTCTTGCCTTCGTACTGGCCAATCTCACGGGGCAGCTTGAACAGCTCCAGAGCCTCCTCCAGGGTGACGCTCTCCATGCTCAGATCCTTGGGCAACTGGGCAAACTGCGGCTTCTCCTTGTCCTCGGCAGAACCAATCTGAACCACCGGGCCGAAGCGACCGATCTTCACGAACACGGGCTTGCCCGTCTTGGCATCCGTGCCCAGCTGACGCTCGCCGGCCTTGTGCTCATTGCGGCTGTTCATGGCCTTGTCGACGGTAGGCTCAAAGTCCTTGTCAAAAGTCTTCAGCATCTTCGTCCAGGCCTCATCGCCTTCAGCAATGCGGTCGAAATCCTGTTCCACCTTGGCGGTAAAATTGTAGTCCATGATACCGGGGAAGTTCTTCATCAGGAAGTCGTTCACCACGAGACCGATGTCGGTAGGCATGAGCTTGCCCTTGTCAGAGCCGGCCATCTCACGGCGCACTTTCTGCGTCACCTGCTTGCCCTTCAGCGTGTCTACGGTATATTCGCGCTCCTCACCCTTCTTGTCACCCTTGGCAACATACTCACGCTGCTGGATGGTCGAGATGGTGGGGGCATAGGTCGACGGACGACCGATGCCCAGCTCCTCAAGCTTGTGAACCAACGATGCTTCAGTATAACGCTGGGGGCCCAGGCTGAACCGTTCGGTGGCGGTTATCTCGCGACGCGTCAGCTCCTGGCCCTCCTTGAGTTCGGGCAGCGAAGAAAAGACCTCCTGGCTGCTCTCGTCATCGTGAGACTCGTGATAGACCTTGATAAAGCCATCGAAGACGATGACCTCGCCTTGGGCAACAAACTCCTGCTTTGCCCCTGATATGCTAATGTTCACTGTCGTCTTCTCAATCTCAGCATCGGCCATCTGCGAGGCGACAGTACGCTTCCAGATGAGTTCGTACAGTCTTTTCTCCTGGGCCGTTCCCTCAATGGTCTGCTGGTCCATGTAAGTCGGGCGGATGGCCTCGTGTGCCTCCTGGGCACCCTTTGAGTTCGTATGATACTGGCGGAGCTTCGAGTAGCTATCGCCGTAGAGTTTCGTGATTTCTTCTTTTGAGGCGTTCAAGCAAAGTGTCGACAGGTTGACCGAGTCGGTACGCATGTAGGTGATACGTCCGTTCTCATACAGATGCTGGGCTACCATCATCGTCTGGCTCACGGTGAAGCCCAATTTACGGGCGGCCTCCTGCTGCAACGTCGACGTGGTGAAAGGCGGTGCAGGCGTACGCTTCATCGGCTTCTTCTGCACTGCTGTGATAACAAACTTCGCTTCCTTGCACGCCTCAAGGAATTCCTCAACCTCACTATGGGTCTTCAGACGGGTGGCCAGAGTGGCCTTCACCTCTGACTGCGAACCGTCGGCATTGGTTACGCCGAAGACACCGCTAACACTGTAATAGGCTTCACTCGTGAAAGCCTGCAGCTCGCGCTCACGCTCAACTATCAGCCTGACGGCAACACTCTGCACACGGCCTGCCGACAGAGCCGGCTTCACCTTGCGCCATAGCACGGGTGACAGTTTGAAGCCAACAAGACGGTCAAGCACCCGGCGCGCCTGCTGGGCGTTCACCAGGTTCATGTCGAGGTGGCGCGGATTCTCGATGGCCTCCAAGATAGCGGGCTTCGTAATTTCATGGAACACAATGCGGTTGGTCTTCTCCTCGTCCAGCCCCAGCACCTCGCACAGGTGCCAGGAGATGGCTTCTCCCTCGCGGTCTTCATCGGATGCCAGCCAAACCTTCTCGGCCTCACGGGCCTGCTTCTTCAGCTCGCCAACCAGTTTCTTCTTCTCGTCGGGAATCTCGTACTCGGGTTCCAGCGTCGTGTCGTCTATACTCAATTCCTTTTTCTTCAAGTCGCGAATGTGGCCGTAGCTCGACATCACCTTAAAGTCTTTTCCGAGGAACTTTTCGATGGTTTTTGCCTTGGCCGGCGACTCAACGATAACCAGATTTTTCTGCATATTCTTTGTTACTTTTGCAATTGTGGGGTGCAAAAGTACTCAAAACTTTCGCTTACACCTTATTATATATGTTATTTTTTGTTTTTTTTAAGAAAAGTGTCCCGTTGTTACAAATAAATTTCCTAACTTTGCACACATGATGAAGACTTTCGAGGAATTAGGCGTCTGCGGAGAGATTCGCCGCGCCATTGAAGAGATGGGATTTGTACAGCCTATGCCAGTACAAGAAGCAGTAATACCCTACCTGACAAAACAAAGACGCGACGTCATCGCGCTGGCACAGACAGGAACGGGCAAGACGGCGGCGTTTGGCATTCCGTTGTTGCAACGCGTTAAGGACAACATCAACAGCCAAAAGCCGGCTGCCCTCGTTCTCTCGCCGACGCGCGAACTGTGCCTGCAGATTGCCGACGACCTGCGCGACTTCTCCCGCTATATGGATGACATTCATGTAGAGGCCGTTTACGGCGGGGCGGCCATCGAGCCGCAGATGCGCGCACTCCGAAAGGGTGTGCATATCATCGTGGCCACGCCGGGACGACTCATAGACCTGAAGAACCGCGGCTTTGCCCACTTGGAGCAAGTGACAAACATCGTGCTCGACGAGGCCGACGAAATGCTGAACATGGGCTTTTCCGAAGCCATCAACGACATCTTCGAGTCTCTGCCTGACGAGCACTCCACGCTGATGTTCTCGGCCACGATGAGCCGCGAGGTGGAGCGTGTCGCCAAGCAGTACCTCCACGATTACGAAACCATTGTCGTCGGCTCGCGCAACGAGGGTGCCGAGAACGTGAACCATATCTATTATATGGTGCAGGCAAAGGACAAGTACTTAGCCCTGAAACGTATCGTGGACTTCTACCCGAAGATTTTCGCTATTATCTTCTGCCGCACGAAACTGGAGACACAGGAGGTGGCCGACAAGCTGATACGCGACGGCTACAACGCCGAGGCGCTGCACGGTGACCTCTCGCAGCAGCAGCGCGACCTGACGATGCAGAAATTCCGCCAGCACACCGTACAACTGCTGGTGGCCACCGACGTGGCCGCCCGCGGACTCGACGTCGACGACCTGACACACGTCATCAACTTCGGACTGCCCGACGACATTGAGAACTACACCCACCGCTCTGGCCGTACGGGCCGCGCCGGCAAGAAAGGCACGAGCATTTCGATTATCCACATCAAGGAGAAGCATAAAATACGCAACATCGAAAAGGAGATTGGAAAGAAGTTTGTCGAGGCAGAAATTCCCAAGGCCGAGGAAATCTGCAAGAAGCAACTCTACAAGGTGATGGACCAAATTGTGAAGACCGACGTCGACGACGAGGAGATTGCTCCTTTCATGCAGGACATCAGTCGCTACTTCGAGTACATCGACAAAGAGGAAATCATCAAGAAGATTGTCTCATTGGAGTTCGGCAAGTTCCTGGCCTACTATGCCGATGCGCCGGAGCTGGAAGCAGTGAGCAGTAGGGAGCTGAGAAGCAAGGAACCGCAGTCTGACCGCGACAAGCGCATGAACAAGGCTGCGAAGGGCTACAAGCGCCTGTTCATCAACCTGGGCAAGAAGGACGGCTTCTTCCCCGGCGTACTGATGCAGACACTGAACCGCTACGTCGGCGGTCGCCAGGAGGTGGGCCATATCGACCTGCTCGACACCATCTCCTACTTCGAGGTGCCCGAAAAGGACGCCCGCAAGGTGATGCTCCAGCTGACCGGCATCCGCTTCAAGGGTCGCCAAGTGCGCTGCAACGATGCCGACGAGGGACAAGACAAGGCCAAGCGCAACGGTGAAGAGGGCTGGGCTCGTCGACGGCCAAAGAAACCAACTTTTACGCCCAAGAAGGGGAAAAAATAGAAAATGAAGAAACTGTATATAGAAACTTACGGCTGCCAGATGAACGTGGCCGACTCTGAGGTGGTGGCTTCGGTGATGCAGATGGCTGGCTACGAGACCTGCAACAGCATTGACGAGGCCAACGCTGTATTCCTGAATACATGCTCGGTACGCGACAATGCCGAACAGAAAATCTATCATCGCCTTGAAGCACTTCGGGCGTTAAAAGTGAAGAGTGGAAAGTTAAACGTTATCGGCGTCCTGGGTTGCATGGCTGAGCGCGTGAAAGACGAGCTGTTAGAGAAATACGGTGCCGACCTCGTGGCCGGTCCCGACTCCTATCTCTCGCTGCCCGACCTCGTGGCGCAGGCTGAGATGGGGCACAAGGCTATGAATATAGAGTTGTCGACAACGGAAACCTACCGTGATGTAGTGCCCCAACGCATCGCATTGGGCCATAAGATTGGTGGCTTCGTCAGCATTATGCGAGGTTGTAACAATTTCTGTCATTACTGCATCGTGCCTTATACGCGTGGACGGGAGAGGAGCCGCGACGTAGAGAGTATCCTGCGTGAAGTCCGCGACCTGCGCGACCGTGGCTTCAAGGAGGTAACACTGTTAGGACAGAATGTGAACAGCTTTTTGTGGAAGGCGGAAAGTGGAGAGGAGAAGGAGGACACGAACTTCCCTGACCTGCTGCGCCGCGTTGCCGAGGAAGCCCCCGACATGCGCATACGCTTTACCACGTCACACCCGAAGGACATGAGTAACGGGACATTGCAGGTGATTGCCGAAATGCCGAACGTCTGCAAGCATATACACCTGCCCGTGCAGAGCGGCTCAAACCGCATCCTGCAGCTGATGAACCGCAAATACACACGTGAGTGGTACTTAGACCGTGTGGCAGCCATACGCAGCATCATCCCCGACTGCGGACTGTCTACGGATATCTTTGTAGGCTACTGCTCGGAGACGGAGGAGGACCACCAGCTGTCGCTCTCGCTGATGCGTGAGGTCGGCTACGACTCCGCCTTCATGTTCAAGTACTCGGAGCGACCGGGAACCTACGCTTCAAGGCACCTGCCAGACGATGTGCCCGAGGAGGTGAAAATTCGCCGCCTGAACGAGCTCATCGCCCTACAGACCGACATCTCTGCCCAGCAGAACCGCAAAGACGAAGGTCGCGTGTTCGACGTACTCATCGAAGGCTTCTCCAAGCGTTCGCGCGAACAGCTCTGCGGACGTACTGAGCAGAACAAGATGGTGGTCTTTCCAAAGGAGGGACATCATATTGGGGAGACCGTCCGCGTTAGGATTAACAGTAGCACAAGTGCAACACTGCTGGGAGAAGAGGTATGAAAGAGTTCCTGAACGTGCTGCGGCGCTTTCTGCCGCCCTACAAGAAATACCTGGTACTGTCGGTTGTATTCAACATCCTTTCGGCACTGCTGAACATCTTCTCATTCGCCGCCCTCATTCCCATCCTTCAAATTCTGTTCCAGACATCGGATGCCGAGACGGCTACACAGCAGATGGCGTGGGACTGGGGCAATGTGCAGGCGGTGCTGATGAACAACATGAACTTCTATGTCAACGGTCTGATAGCCGACTACGGACAGACTACCACACTGCTGCTCATTGGTCTGTTTCTCGGCGTGATGACGTTCTTCAAGACAGGTACCTACTTCCTGGCAGCCGCCACCATCATTCCCATCCGCACGGGTGTCGTCCGTGACATCCGCAACCAACTATACCAGAAGATTACCAGCCTGCCCCTTGGCTTCTTCAGCGAAGAGCGCAAAGGCGACATCATCGCCCGCATGAGCGGCGACGTACAGGAAATCGAAAACAGCATTATGGCCTCGTTGGAGATGCTGTTCAAGAACCCCATCCTCATCTTCTTCTACTTCGCCGCACTGATATTTATCTCCTGGCAGCTGACGCTCTTTACGCTCATCATCGTGCCCGTCATGGGCTGGTTCATGGGCTACATCGGCCGGCGGCTGAAGCAGGACTCCATCAAGGCACAGTCGTTGTGGAGCGACACGATGAGCCAGGTAGAGGAGACGCTCAGCGGACTGCGTATCATCAAGGCCTTCTGTGCCGAACGCAAGATGAACACACGTTTCGACCGAACGAACACCGCTTATCGCAACGACATCATGCGGGTGAACGTCCGCCAGTCGTCGGCTCATCCTGTCTCAGAGTTCCTCGGCACCATCCTGATAGTCATCGTACTCTGGTTCGGCGGCGTGCTGGTGCTCAGGTACCACGCCCTCTCAGGACCTATCTTCATCTATTATATGGTGATGCTTTACTCCATCATCAACCCGTTGAAGGACTTTTCAAAAGCAGGCTATAACATCCCCAAGGGTCTGGCCTCGATGGAGCGTATCGACAAAATCCTGATGGCCGAGAATACCATCAAGGAACCTGCACACCCACGCCACATCCAGAGCTTCGAACACCAGATAGAATTCCGAAACGTTAGCTTTAAGTATGGTTCACAATGGGTACTGCGCGGCATCAACCTGACTATCAACAAGGGGCAGACCATCGCCATCGTCGGACAGTCGGGCTCAGGGAAATCGACACTTGTAGACCTTATCCCACGCTACTACGATGTGCAGGAGGGCGAGGTGCTCATCGATGGCATAAACGTCAAGGAGCTGGGCATCCACGACCTGCGCCAGCTCATTGGAAACGTCAATCAGGAGGCCATCTTGTTTAACGATTCATTTAGGAATAACATTGCCTTCGGCGTTGAGAATGCCACGCAGGAGCAGATAGAGGAAGCTGCCAGGATAGCCAATGCCTACGAATTCATCATGGCCTCAGAGCTTGGTTTCGACACCAACATCGGCGACCGCGGCTCACGGCTCTCCGGCGGTCAGCGCCAACGCGTCTCCATTGCCCGTGCCATTCTGAAGAACCCTCCCATCCTGATCCTCGACGAGGCCACCTCAGCTCTTGACACTGAGAGCGAGCGACTGGTACAGGATGCTTTGGAGCGGCTTATGAAGACACGCACCACGGTGGCCATCGCCCACCGCCTCTCAACGATCAAGAATGCCGATGAAATCTGCGTACTCCACGAAGGTCGTATCGTAGAGCGCGGCACACACGACGAACTGCTCTCCATTGACGGCTACTACAAGAAACTACATGAAATGCAGAGTTAGCTACCTATTACGCTTCTACCTGCTTACAGTGCTGGTTTTTATAGCGGCCAAGGTTGTGTTCATGCTCGCCTATTATAGTGAGCACCCCTTCACCGTGGGCGACGTCTCTGACGTCGTCCGTCACGGTCTTTCCCTCGACCTCTCCACGGCCCTTTACTTCCTCATCGTGCCCTTTCTGCTGACCATCGTCAGCATTTGGGCCAGAGTGCCCCGCTGGCTGTTCTGCGTTTATTACGCCTTCATCGCCGTTGCCTTCGCTTTGGCTTTCGTGGCCGACACCAGCCTCTACGGCTTCTGGCAGTTCAAGCTCGATGCTTCCTGCCTGCAGTATTTAGAGTCGCCCGCCGAGGCTGCAGCCAGTGTCTCTGCGGGCTACCTCTTGCTGCGGGGCGTGGTGTTAGTGGTAATTGCGGCGTTGATCTATGGGCTGTATGGGCTGAATGGCCCTGCCAATACCCATCCTGCCCATATTGCCCATCCGCCCGTCTTCCCCCGTCTCTATGAGACCACCCTCTACGGGATGCTGCTGCCGCTCATCATCATCGGCATACGCGGCGGACTTGGCGAATCAACCACCAACATCGGACAGGTGTATTTCTCGCAGAACCAGTTCTTGAATCACTCGGCGGTCAATCCAGTGTTTTCATTCCTATCGTCGTTAAGTAAGTCTGGCGACTACATCGTCTGCTACGACTACTATACCGACGACGAATGCGCCTCACTTACCGACGGTCTCTACAACACCATAAGTGACCAACCCGACACGCTGCTTAACTCCACACGCCCCAACATCGTCATCATACTGATGGAGAGCTGCGGCGGACAGTTCACAGAACTGGGCGGACACCCAGAGATTACGCCACGCCTGAATGCCCTGGCCCATGAGGCCGTCTATTTCACGGAATGCTACGCCAACTCCTGGCGTACCGACAAGGGCGTCGTCAGTACACTGAGCGGATACCCGGCTTTTCCGATCACATCGGTCATGAAGATTCCTGAGAAGAGCCGCCTACTGCCCTCTATCGCCAAATCGCTGACCAGCGAAAACTACTCTACCGCCTTCTATTACGGCGGCGACATCAACTTCACCAATATGCGAAGCTATCTCGTGGGTACCGGCTACCAGCAACTGCGTTGGAAGGCCGACTACAGCCGCAGCTATCAGACAACGGCACAATGGGGCGTACGCGACGACTTGATGTTCAGCTCACTGCTTGAAGACATTAAAAGCGAAAGGTCCAACCACTGGATGAAAACACTGCTAACGCTCTCGAGTCATGAACCTTGGGACGTGCCTACCAGCGACCTCGACGACGAGGTATATAATGCCTTCCATTACTTAGACCGCTGCGTCGGCACGTTCATCGACTCACTGCGACAGACTCCACAATGGAAGGACCTGCTCGTCGTCATCTTGCCCGACCATGGCCTGCGCTATCAAGGTGTCGATGAGACCACGCGCCTCTACAATCATATTCCCATGCTCTGGGTGGGCGGAGCCGTCAGTAAGCCACGACGCATCAGTCACCTGTGCAACCAAAGCGACCTGGCCGCCACACTACTCGGGCAGCTCGGGCTGCCACACGATGAATACACCTTCAGCCGTGACATTCTGAGCAGTAACTACCACCGTCCCACGGCCTCGCATACATATAATAATGGTATCACCATCTACGACACAACAGGTTTCATGGCCTACGACCTCGATGCAGCTCGAGTCATCGCCCACGAAGGTACCGACACCGCCCGCTTGCTACGACAAGCCCGCGCCCTGCTCCAGTTGACATCCAAAGACCTGACCCACTCACTGACAACAGCTAAGAAGAAAACAACAAAAGCCCCTTTTGCATCGAAAAAGTAAGGCAAACAGCATTTTTTTCGGGTTAGGCGTAATGTTTTTCCAAAAAAATATATATATTTGCACCCACTATGAAGAAGTGGACTACTGAAGACGCCCGCGAACTGTACAACATCGGCGGTTGGGGCACCTCGTATTTCGGC
>CAMHIS010000079.1 GCA_946185285.1 uncultured Prevotellaceae bacterium | reverse complement strand
CAGCTCCGTGACGAGCATCGGGAGTGCTGCGTTCCGTGCGTGTAATGGCCTGAAGGAAGTGTGTTTCAATGCCACTAATTGTACAGAAATAGGTCCCACATATCCTATTTTTTTAGATTGTTCTGCTCTCACTAAACTCAGTATTGGTGACAATGTTAAGAACATACCCGATTGTGCGTTCTATGGCTGTAGCGGCCTGACGAGCGTCACCATCCCTAATTCAGTTACAAGCATCGGGGCTTATGCGTTCAATTACTGTAGAGGCCTGAAGGAAGTGTATTTCAATGCCACAAATTGTACGTCAATGGGTCCCGATGTTTTTGCTAATTGTTCTGCTTTCACTAAACTCAGTATCGGTGACAATGTTAAGAACATACCCGATTGTGCGTTCTCTCGCTGTAGCGGCCTGACGAGCGTCACCATCGGCAATTCCGTGACAAGCATAGGGAATTATGCGTTTAGAGACTGTACAAGCTTGGGAACCGTGACAATAGAATCGGGAGTATTGTCTGTAGCCTCTAATGCTTTTTATGGGAATAAGCCAAAGAAGGTCATTTGGTTGACAAATACCCGGTCCGAAGGAAGTGAATATGTGGCAGGTGAGGTGAACTATGTTACCAAAAGTCTTGGTCTGAGCAATGAAATGATTTATCCGCACCTTAGCTCTATGTTCGAGGTGGGCGGCATTAAGTATGTTCCAGTCAGTTGGTCGGAGCGGACTTGCGATGCTATTGACTGTACGTATGACCCCACTATTGACGACATAGAAATAGGGGAAGCAGTGGTGTACAAAGGGGTGCAGATGAACGTGAATGAAATAAAACGATATACACTCTGTAATAATCATTACGTTAAAAAAGCAACAATTGGTTGTTCGGGTGGAGTTCCTGGCTATATGTTCAGTAATTGTTCGAAATTGGAGAACATTGACATTCTTAATACGGTAACCACTATTGGAGATTATGCGTTTGATAACTGTTCATCGCTAAAGAAGATTACAATCCCGCAGTCGGTGACTAAGTTGGGTTTCGCGTTCAACGGTTGCACGTCGTTGAAAGACGTGTACATTGCAGACCGTAACACCGTGCTGACGCTGGGCTCAAACGGTTCGTCATCGCTGTTCTCATCATGCCCGCTTGACTCGGTATATATTGGTGGCAATATTTCTTTTAATACGGGTAGCAGCTACGGCTACTCTCCTTTCTATGGCAATACTTCGCTGCGTACGGTGGTCATTACTGATAAGGAAACGGAGATTTCTGCCAACGAGTTCTACGGCTGCACCAATCTGCAGACCTTTGTGGTGGGCAACGGTGTAACTAAGCTTGGCGATGGGGCGTTTTACGGCTGCTCCAGCCTGAAGAGCCTATCGTTCGGCTCACAATTGCAGACTATTGGCGAGAACGCTTTCTTTGGCACTTCCATCACGGAGATTAACAGTTTGGCAGCCACACCTCCCGTCTGTGGCACAAATGCGCTTAATCCCATCAGCAAATGGGATTGCATGGTCCATGTACCAGAGAATAGTCTCGCCGACTATCAGGCAGCTGACCAGTGGAAGGAATTCGTATTCATATATGGAGATGCTGGCAGCGGTGAGACACCCCATGTGGATCAGAACGCTCTGGTCATCAGTGAGGCAGGCGTAGCCACCTACTGCCCGACGGTTGACGTTGACTTCACCACGCTGCCCGACTTGAAGGCATATATCGCCAGCGGCTTCAACCGCGAGACGGGTGCGCTGACAATGACGAGAGTCTATGACGTACCCGCAGGTACAGGACTGTTGGTGAAGGGCCCGGCTGGAATCCATGAGGTGCCCCAAAGTCCTTCGGCCAGTATCTACAACAACCTGCTGCGCGGTTCCACCGTCGAGAGGAACTTGTCAGCCACTGCGGGCGGCTATGTTAACTACGTCTTAGGCAAGATTGGCGACGAAGTCGGCTTCTGCCTGGTTCCTGCTGAAGGCATAACACTGACGGCAGGCCGTGCCTATCTCCCGATATTGGAAGAGACGGCAGCGAGCCGCAGTGCACTGAATCTGCGCTTCGATGATGAGGAAGAGACAACGGGCGTCAGCGACGTGGAGCGTCAGGAGAACGGCGCGTCAACAGTCTATGACCTGCAAGGCCGTCGTGTGGAGCAGCCGCGTAGCGGTCTCTACATCCGTGGTGGCAAGAAGGTTATAATCAAGTAGAGTGGAGGTGAGACGTTATGGAAAGAAAGACATATCAGCAGCCTGCCATTGAAGTGATAGCGGCTGCCCCCACGGAAATGATTGCCGCCTCGATGCTGGGTGAGGCGGAGACGGAGGTCATGCGCATCATCGAAGCTGAAGAGGGGAGCGATGACGACATAACACTGGGTCTCTGACAGCCCCCTGCCAGTCGCCCTATTGGAAGAAAATCCCCGAATCGCTTGCCGGTTCGGGGATTTTTGTGGTTACGACAGCAGGAAAAGGTTATTGGGACCAAGGCATCGTGAAAAGATGTTCTACGGACTTTAAGGACTTAAAGGACAAAAATGTAGAACAGGACAAACAAGTGCTGCTATGAGTTTGAGTGACGAAGAGAGAATTGCCTGGAAAAATTGCCTTTAAACTTGCGGGAATCGAAATTTTTCCCTACCTTTGCACACGATATTCAATGAAAATCGTGTGTGCAATCCAAGATTTTAAATGAAAATCGAGCGTATAAAATGGTGAACGACAAGTCCATATTAGAAAGAATCTTTCAGATTGACAAAGAGTTAGATGGCAGTATATTCTTGTTTGGCGGTCGTCAGACAGGGAAGACAACGCTTTTACGCCAGCAATTCCCCGATGCGTTATTCTTTGACCTACTGGATAGCAACGTGAGAAGGCGCCTGCAGCAACGCCCCGTTTTACTGTATGAGACACTGAAGGACAAACCGGCGGGCACGCTGGTCATCATCGATGAAATCCCCGAGGTGCCAGAGCTTCTCAACGAGGTTCACAGACTTATTGTTGAGCGTCAGCTTTTGTTTATTTTGTGTGGCTCCAGCGCCAGGAAGCTGAAGCGCAAGGGTCATAATACGCTGGGAGGCCGTGCACTGCCCGTGTACCTCTATCCGTTGGTGAGTGCCGAAATACCCGATTATGATATAGACCGTGCTGTAAACTATGGCACGATTCCTTCCCACTATCTGGCCCGTAATCCTTGGCGGCTGTTGGCGGCATATATCGATGTGTACCTGAAAGAAGAAATCAAGGAAGAGGCATTGGTGCGCAATTTGGATGCCTTCCAGCGGTTCTTGGAGGTGGCAGCACTCACGGACGGAGAAATCATCAATAACAACAATATCGCCCAGGAGTGTGGCGTACATGCAACGACAGTCAATTCTTATTTCGACATTCTCGAAGACACTCTCATCGGCTACCGTATTCCAGCATACACAAAGCTCATGAAACGCAGACTGGTACAGGCTCCGCGTTTCTACTACTTCGATGTTGGAGTAACCAACTACCTGCTTCACCGCAAGGATCTTGTCCGTGGCAGTGTTGACTACGGACATGCCTTTGAGCATCTGGTTGTGCAAGAGCTGGTAGCCTATATGCACTACAGCCACTGCGAGGAGAAACTCAGTTATTGGCGCACCTATACCGGCGTGGAAGTGGACATCATTGTGGGGGATGCTCGCATAGCTATAGAGATAAAGTCAACTGAAGAGGTGCAGAGCAGACACATGAAAAACCTGAAGTCGTTTGCAGAGGAACATCCCGGCAGCAAGCTAATGATAGTATCTCTCGATGTCTTTACACGCCAAATGGGCAATATAGAATGTATCTACGTCATGGACTTCTTCCACCGCTTGTGGACTGTCGGCATCTGATAAATCACCTGTCTTTGCACACGCACATAGCAACTAACGTGACGAGCGATGAATAATACGTATGACAGCAGCGCATCAGGGTTCCTGACCGCGGAGTACGAGGGACTGTCGAGGGTGTTTGCCGATGTGGAGCAGATGCCTTCGACGGGCTACTGTGACCTCTACCGTGCGAAGCGGTTCGGGCGGTGGTATCTGCTGAAGTGTCTGCGCCCGGAGCATCAGGGCGACGAGGCCTACCGGCAGATGCTGCGCAAGGAACTGGAGATACTGATGCGGCTGCAGCACCCCGGCGTGATGCAGGCGGTGGGCATGGAGACGGTCGTGCTGCCCGGTCGCGGGGCTACGGTGTGCATGGTGGCTGAGTGGATAGACGGCATGACGCTTGCCGACTACCTGCAGACGGAGCTGTCGGTACACCAGCTGCGGCGCGTGGCCATCGAGCTGGCCGAGGCCGTGGCCTACGTCCACCAGCAGCAGGTGGTACACCGCGACCTGAAGCCCCGCAACGTGATGGTGACCAGCAACGGCGGCTACGTGAAGCTGATAGACTTCGGGCTGGCCGACACCGACAGCCACGCCATCCTGAAGCAGCCGGCGGGCACGCTGCGCTACATTGCTCCCGAGCAGGCCCGGCTGGCGCAGGCCGACGTGCGCAACGACATCTACTCATTAGGCGTGATGATGCAGGAGATGAACGACCGGCTGCCGACGGCCAATCCGCTGCGTCGGGTCGTCCCCCAGCATATTGTCGACCGCTGTCTGGCACCCATCGACCACCGCTGGCAGGACATGGACGCACTCTTAGAGGCCCTGCGGCGCAGCAGCCAGCGCCTCCGCCGGCTGATGATAGCCGCCGCCGTGGCCTTGGTGGCCGTCGTCGTGGGCGTGATGGGCTGGCAGATGCGCCACCTGCAGCAGAAGGCCGCGCTGATAGAGGGCGACGCCGCGCAGATGAACCGCCAGCTGCGGGTGCTGCGCCACGAAATCATTGACTTCGAGGACGATGCGGTGAAGGGTCTGTGTGTGGCCCATTGGGACGCCGACCACGACGGCGAGCTGAGCTACGAGGAGGCCGCTGCCGTGACAGAGCTGGGCCAAGTGTTCACTGGCCGCCCAGACATCGCCTCCTTCAACGAGCTGCAGCACTTCACCGGCCTGACCGACATCAGCCGCGACGCCTTCCGCGACTGCGTGAGCCTGCGGAGTCTCACGCTGCCCAGGACCATCCGCTTCTTCCGCCGGAACGCCTTCCGCCACTCCGGCCTGCGTATGCTCTCCATACCCAGCACGGTGGTGGGCATCGGCGACTGCTGCATGGACGACTGTCCGCAGTTGCAGACGGTCGTCTTCGAGGCTCTGATGCCCCAGACCAACGAAGGGGTGACGCCGCTGCAGGGCTGTCCGCAGCTGACGGCCATCTACGTGCCTAAATACGTGTTCGTATCGAAGCCGCATCCCCGTCAGCCCCGTCATACCTGGGAGCCCCTGTGGCCGCTGATGCAGACCAACATCCACTTTGCCGACCCGGAGGTGAAGACCATCTGCGTAGCCCGTTGGGACCGCAGCGGCGACGGCGAGCTGCAGATTGACGAGGCGCAGGCCGTCGAGACGCTCGATGCTGCCTTCACCAACAACCCCGTGATAGAGCGGTTCGACGAACTGCGCTACTTCACCGGACTGGAAGAGATTGGCATCAGCGACTTCGAGAACTGCACAGCCCTGCGCAGCATCCAGCTGCCACCCACCATACGCCGCCTCAGGGTGCGTGCCTTCAGCGGCTGCCGGTCGCTGAAGACCATCGAACTGCCCGAAGACTTAGAGTGTATCGACAACGATGCCATTCTCCATTGCGGCATCGACAGCATCTACATCCCTGCCGCCACTACCAGCATCGCCACGACGGGCGTCTCAGCCTGCGAGCATCTGACGCGGGTGGTGGTGAGCCCGCAGAACCCCGTCTACGACAGCCGCGACAACTGCAACGCCATCATCGAGAGCCGCACCAACATGCTGGTGTCGGGCAGTGCCGTAGCCCACATCCCCCGCAGCGTGACCAGTCTGAGCGACGAGGCGTTCAACTTCTTCAACCCCGCCGAGCTGACCATCCCCGCCCAGATTACGCGCATCGGGCCGTGGACCTTTGCCACCCATATAGGCCGTGCCTACCTGGAATCGTCAGTGCCGCCGGCGTTTGACTCAGAGGGTGGGCACAACAATATCATCGGTATTGCCGAAGGCGATTATCCCGGTTCGGAGATCTATGTCCCCATCGGCTCGCTGCCGGCCTATGAGCAGGCCGACGGGTGGCGCCAGCAGTCTGACCGTATCCGGGAGTACCCTGCCAGGCCGGTGGCGGAGCCTTTTCGGCCATTCGCCTTTACAATACATGAGAAAGTGTCTGAAGGGGTTGAGCGGAAAAACCGCCCGAACGGAAGCGTCCCTACAGTGATGCGCACCTCGTTTTGGAAAGAAATAACCAACAATGAGAAAGAATTATTACACTGATTAACACGGCTTTCTTTTCTTTCAGCTTGCCGCTTAACACTTCGCGCGCGCTATATAGGAAAAGAATAAAAGAAGTCGCACTTCCAGCACTTCTGACACCTAATCACCACAGCAACTGCTACAGTCATTTTGTAGGGAGTTATGACAAATAGTCGCCGCGTTCTATTTGTTCCACGGCCTGGAACAAACGTTCCAGGCCGTGGAATCGTCTGGAAAGCGCCACTTCCTGTGACAATCCGGGTGAGGGAAGTGTAAGAAGTGAGGGTTGAAAAGTGTGATTGACAACTATCGTGCGCGCGCGAGGCCTATCTGCCGCTGGCCATAATATGAAAGTATAAACCCGTCAAAAAAGATAAAAGGAAAATCGCTAAGAAGACGAAACTCAATCTCTTAGCGATTCATTTTGTTGGGGTACTCGGACTCGAACCAAGAATGACAGGACCAGAATCTGTAGTGTTACCATTACACCATACCCCAATCTGTTTGCAAAGTAGAACTGCCTTGTTCCTTATTTGCGGGTGCAAAGGTACTACATTTTCTGAAACTACCAAAACTTTTGAGAAGATTTTTTTAAAAATACTCAATTTTTTCGTATTTATGTCCTCGAATCGGATAAAAACCACTATCTTTGCACCATCATTTCGCATCATATAGAATGGAACAAACAAAACAATTAGTAGAAAGCATTACAAGGGGAATTCAGGAGAAGAAGGGCATGGGGATCGTAGTGGCCGACCTCTCGGGCATTGACGGCACCATTTGTCATTATTTCGTTATTTGTCAGGGCAACTCACCGTCGCAGGTTGAGGCAATCACCGAGTCGGTGGGCGATTTCGCCCGCAAGGAGCTTGACGAGCGCCCTTCCCACGTTGTCGGATTGGAGAACGCGCAGTGGGTGGCAATGGACTATACTGACGTGCTTGTACACATCTTCCTGCCCGATGTCCGTGAGTACTATGACCTGGAGCACCTTTGGGATGATGCAATATTAACTTATATACCTGATTTGGACTAAATGGAACAGAACAAACCCAATAGCAACAACGGGCCGAAGATGAATATGCCCAAGTTCAATATGAACTGGATATACTTCGTGGCCATCCTGGCGCTGTTATTACTCTATCTGACCAGCTCCGGCGAGGGCATGGCCACGCCGCAGGCGCATACAGAGTCGACCTACAGCGACTTCAAGGCTTTCGTGGAACATGGCTATGCCGACAAAATTGTGGTGAACAAGAACCAGAACACTCTGAAGATGTATGTCAGGGCCGAACATATCCGTGATGTGTTCAAGCAGGGACACAAGCAGACGGGCACATCGCCTTACGTGGATGTCGAGATAGGTTCGGTAGACCAGGTGGAGCAGTTTGTCGAGAAGATGAAGGACGAGGGAAAGTTCAAGGGCAAGCTGAGCTACGAGAACAAGTCGGGCGGCAGTATCATCGGCGACCTCTTCTACAGTTTGCTGCCGATTCTTTTTATTGTATTTCTGTGGATGTTCTTCTTCCGCCGTATGGGCGGCGGTGGCGGCTTCGGCGGCGGCATGTTCAGCGTGGGCAAGTCGAAGGCGAAGATGTACGAGAAGGGCGGTGAGTTAGGCATCACGTTCAAGGACGTGGCCGGACAGGCCGGTGCCAAGCAGGAGATGCAGGAGATCGTGGACTTCCTGAAGAATCCTCAGAAATATACGGAGCTGGGCGGCAAGATTCCCAAGGGCGCTCTGCTCGTAGGCCCTCCGGGAACGGGTAAGACGCTGCTGGCCAAGGCCGTGGCCGGCGAGGCCGGTGTGCCGTTCTTCTCGATGTCGGGTTCCGACTTCGTCGAGATGTTCGTCGGTGTGGGTGCCAGTCGTGTGCGCGACCTCTTCGACCAGGCCAAGCAGAAGGCACCGTGCATCATCTTCATCGACGAGATTGACGCCGTAGGCCGCGCCCGCTCAAAGAACCCCGCCATGGGCGGCAACGACGAGCGCGAGAATACGCTGAACGCCCTGCTGACCGAGATGGACGGCTTCGGAACCAATTCTGGCATCATCACCCTGGCCGCCACCAACCGTGCCGACATGCTCGACTCGGCCCTGCTGCGCGCAGGCCGCTTCGACCGCCAGATACACGTTGACCTGCCCGACCTGAACGAGCGCAAGGAGGTATTCCACGTACACCTGAAGCCGCTGAAGCTGGCCGATGACGTTGATGTGGACTTCCTGGCCCGCCAGACGCCTGGCTTCTCGGGTGCCGACATAGCCAACGTCTGCAACGAGGCCGCCCTTATCGCCGCCCGCTTCAATCGCGACAAGGTAGGGCGCCAGGACTTCCTCGACGCCGTAGACCGCATTATCGGCGGTCTGGAGAAGAAGACGAAGGTGATGACCGAGTCGGAGAAGCGCTCCATCGCCATCCACGAGGCCGGTCACGCTACCATCTCATGGTTCACCGAGTTTGCCAACCCGCTGGTCAAGGTCTCCATCGTTCCGCGTGGTCAGGCTTTGGGCGCTGCGTGGTACCTGCCTGAGGAGCGCGTCTTGCAGACCAAGGAGGCCATGCTCGACGAGATGTGCTCGCTGCTTGGCGGCCGTGCCGCCGAGGAGCTGTTCGTCGGCCATATCTCCACGGGAGCCATGAACGACCTGGAGCGCACCACGAAGCAGGCCTACGGCATGATAGCCTATGCCGGTATGTCGGACAAGCTGCCCAACGTGTGCTATTACAACAACCAGGAATACCAGTTCCAGCGTCCCTACTCTGAGGCCACGGCCAAGCTGATGGACGACGAGGTGCTGAAGATGGTCAACGAGCAGTATGACCGAGCCAAGCGCATTCTCACCGAGCACGCCGAGGGCCACGCCAAGCTCGCCCAGCTTCTGGTAGAGCGCGAGGTCATCTTTGCCGAGGATGTCGAGCGAATCTTCGGCAAGCGTCCCTGGACCAGCCGTGCCGAGGAACTCCTTGAGGCCCAGATGCGCGCCGATGCCGAGCGCATGGCTGAGGAACGGGGTCGCCAGCTTGCTGAACAAGCCGGCGAGGTGAAGGGTGAAGGGGGAAAGGTGAAGGGAGAATAGTATGCTACAGGAAAAGAGCTAATACAATATATGTTTAATTATGAATGACTTCTTTTATAAGAATCTTGACGCATATAAGGCTGCTAAGGAGTTTACTCTTTACGTTTATTCCTTAATAAAGAAGTTTCCCGCATACGAGCAATTTGCGTTATGCGACCAATTACGCCGTGCAGCCGTCTCTATACCATCAAACTTAGCCGAAGGTATGGGACGCATGGCCATCAAGGAGCGTCTACATTTCATTGATATCTCTAATGGATCTCTTATAGAAGTGTTGTGCCAACTTGACATCTCACAGTCTCTTGGATATATCTCTAACGAAGACCTAGAGCAGGCAGAAGCCAAAGCCTCTCACTATTCCCGGGTCGCTTCTGGCTTGCGTAAATACTTGACTGAAAAGCTACCGCCGCAAGAGTAACCTCCCTTCACCTTTCACCCTTCACCTTTCACCAAAAAAATATGAAGAATTTCATCGTCCGCACCATCACCAGCATATTTTTCGTTGTGACCATAGTGGTGAGTTTCCTCAACCCACGGGCTATGACGCTGCTGTTCAGCATCGTCACAGGCATGACCATTTGGGAGTTTGCCGGACTGGTCAACGACCGGCCCTATACCGAGATAAACCGGTTTATCTGCACCGTCTCCGGCGTCTATCTGTTCCTTGCTATGGCGGGCTACAACAGCGGACTGACGCCTGCAACGGTGTTCATACCCTATCTGGTCAGCATCATCTATCTCATGGTGGCCGAGCTGTACCTCAAGGCCAAGGACCCCATCAACAACTGGGCCTATACCATGCTGTCGCAGCTCTACATCGCCCTGCCCCTGTCGCTGCTCAACGTGCTGGCCTTCCGCTCGAACGGCTACGACATCCAGTACACCTACCTCATGCCCCTCTCCGTCTTTGTGTTCCTGTGGATTAACGATGCCGGTGCCTACTGTGTCGGCTCGCTCCTGGGCCGCCACAAGCTGTTTCCCCGCATATCGCCGGGAAAGTCGTGGGAAGGCAGCATCGGCGGCGGACTGTTGGTTGTTGCCGTAGCCGTGCTTGTCTGGTATCTGACTAATATGTATGAGGTGAACGACCTGGGACTGAGTGCTCTGGAATGGGCCGGACTGGGGATGGTGGTGGTGGTCTTCGGCACATGGGGCGACCTGGTGGAGAGCCTCTTCAAGCGCACGCTTGGCATCAAGGACTCGGGCAACGTGCTGCCCGGGCACGGTGGTATGCTCGACCGTTTCGACTCGACCCTGATGGCTGTCCCCGCCTCGGTGGTCTATCTCTATACGCTAACGCTCATTTAAAAGCCGGACCATGATTCCTGCCGCACGGTCGGGAGCGTCGCTCTCGCCCAGTCGGCGGTGTACCTCTTCGTAGTCGTCGAGC
The DNA here is from genome assembly GCA_946185285.1 of uncultured Prevotellaceae bacterium. Taxonomy (GTDB): domain Bacteria; phylum Bacteroidota; class Bacteroidia; order Bacteroidales; family Bacteroidaceae; genus Prevotella. The sequence continues at coordinate 1,324 of CAMHIS010000079.1, read as the reverse complement.
ATACGCTGACGGTCAGGCCCGCCGGGCAGTATGCGCTCCAGCTCGCGGCGGATGTTCTCCACGCTGAACGATTCTGCCACCAGTTCCGTGACCACCTCACGGTCGGCAATCAGGTTGACCAGCGAGACATACTTCACTTTCAGCACTATACGCCGCATCATTCCTATGAACCGCTTCAGCGGCGTATAGTAGCAGACCACCTGCGGCACGCGGAACATACAGGTTTCCAGCGTCGCCGTGCCGCTGGTGACGATGGCGGCGGTGGCCTGTGCCAGCAGCGGGTAGGTCTCGTTCATGACCAGCCTCACATGTGTGTCTTTTATGAACGGCTCATAGTACGCCGGCTCTATGGACGGTGCCCCGGCCAGCACCAGCTGGTAGCGGTCGGTCAGGTGGCGCGTCGCCTCAATCATCGCCGGCAGGTTGTCCTTGATCTCCTGCTTGCGTGAGCCTGCGAGGAGGGCTATAAGCCCCACTTCTACCTCCTCCCCTGCGGGAGGAGGTGTGTTGTTGGTGGCTTTCAGAAACTCGCGCACTTCCTGTGCCGTCGGGTTGCCCACGTAGTGGATAGGGTAGTGGTGCTTTCCCTCAAAGAAGTCCACCTCGAAGGGAAGGATGGAGAAGAGTTCGTCAACGTCGCGCTTGATGGCCTTGATGCGGTACTCCTTCCATGCCCATATTTTCGGCGAGATATAATAATAGACTTTCGGCCGTGTCTTTCCTCTAACCCTATGCACGTACTTTGCGATGTCGAGGTTGAAGCCGGGATAGTCGACGAGAATCACTGCGTCGGGCTGCCACTTGAGGATGTCCTCCTTGCACATTCTCATATTGCGCATGATGGTTCTCAGGTGCATCAGCACAGGGACGAAGCCCATGTAGGCCAGTTCCCGGTAGTGCTTGACGAGCGTGCCGCCCTCAGCCGCCATCAGGTCGCCGCCGAAGAAGCGGAACTCCGCCTTCGGGTCCTTCTCTTTCAGCGACCGCATCAGTCGCGAGGCATGCAGGTCGCCGCTGGCCTCGCCGGCTATCAGGTAGTACTTCATGGCTCGTTTTCCGATTTGTCAACGAAGTCCCACTCCTTCAGAGTCTTCATGACTCCGTAGTGCGTCACGTCAATCTGCGTCGGCGTGATGGCCACGTAGCCGTGGTTCAGTGCCCAGCGGTCGGTGTCGTTGGCATCGGGTTCGTCGCTCTCGTATTCGCCTGCCATCCACCAGTAGTCGTAGCCTCGCACGTGGTGGCATTTCTCAGTCTCGTTTACCCAGCGGCCCATGGCCATGCGGCAGACGCGTACGCCATTATAAGGTGGAAGGTGGAGGGT
>CAMHIS010000078.1 GCA_946185285.1 uncultured Prevotellaceae bacterium | reverse complement strand
ATCGACGAGAAGATTGAGCAGTATATTGCCGACATCGTGTTTGCCACCCGCTATCCCGACCGTTACGGCCTGAAGGAGCTGAAGGACATGATAGCGTTTGGCGGTTCACCCCGTGCATCCATCAATCTGGCCAAGGCTGCCCGCGCCTACGCCTTCATCAAGCGTCGCGGCTACGTGGTGCCTGAGGATGTGCGTGCCGTTGCCCACGACGTGCTCCGTCACCGCATCGGCCTGACCTACGAGGCTGAGGCCAGTAACATCACGAGCGAGGAAATCGTCTCTAAGATTATAAATAAGGTAGAAGTGCCCTAAGAATTGAAGAATTGAAAGATTGAAGAATTGAAAGATTGAAAGATTGAAGAATTGAAAGATTGAAAGATTGAAGATGGAAACATCTGAGATATTAAAGAAGGTACGCAAGATAGAAATCAAGACGCGCGGCCTGAGCTCGCAAGTCTTTGCCGGACAGTACCATTCGGCCTTCAAAGGTCGTGGTATGGCGTTCAGCGAGGTGCGCGAGTACCAGTACGGCGACGATGTGCGCGACATCGACTGGAACGTGACCGCCCGCTTCCATCGCCCCTACGTGAAGGTGTTCGAGGAGGAGCGCGAGCTGACCGTCATGCTGCTGGTCGACGTCAGCGGCTCGCTGGACTTCGGAACGCAGGTGCAGATGAAGCGCGACATGGTGACCGAGATAGCTGCTACCATCGCGTTCTCGGCCATCCAGAACAATGATAAGATTGGCGTCGTGTTCTTCTCCGACAAGATTGAGAAGTACATACCGCCGAAGAAGGGCCGCAAGCACATTCTCTACATCATCCGCGAGATGCTGGACTTCAAGCCCGAGTCGAAGCGGACAGACGTCCGGCAGGCTATCGAGTTTATGACCAGCGTGCAGAAGCGCCGTACGACTGCCTTCATACTAAGCGATTTCTACGTGCGTGAGGACTTCCTGCAGTCGCTGCAGATTTGTAACCGCAAACACGACGTGGTGGCCATTCAGGTCTACGACCCTCGTGCCCGGGAACTGCCCGACGTGGGACTGATGAAGGTCGTCGATGCCGAGACCGGCTTTGAACAATACGTCGATACAGGCTCGAAGAGCTTGCGCAAGGCTTATAGCCGCTACTGGACTGACCGCCAGAAAGAACTGAAGGACACTTTCACTCGTAGCAACGTCGACAATGTCAGCATAGCTACTAATGAGGACTATGTCAAGCAGCTGCTCGGACTGTTTAAGCAAAGAAGCTAAAAGAAGGAAATGAAGAAAACGTTATTGCTGATAATACTGACCGTAGGGGCGCTGGCAGCAAGGGCGCAAGTCACTGTCGAGGCTGCCATCGATTCTATTGAGATGCTCATTGGCGAGCAGGTTCACGTCACCGTGACGGCAACGATGAAGGAAGGCTCGAAGGTGGAGTTTCCCGTCTTCAAGCCCACACAGCAGATTATACCCGGCGTCGAGGTGCTGAAGAGTACTGAGCTGGGCACCAAAGGCAGGGACGGCGGATTCGTCGACCGTCAGGTGGTCTACACGCTGACCTCCTTCGACGACACGCTTTACTACCTGCCGCCCTTTGTGGTGAAGGTCGACGGGAAGCCGTACGAAAGCAAGAGCCTCGCGCTGAAAGTCGTTGGCATTGAGGTAGATACCACTCGCGTGGATCAGTTCTTCGGCCCCAAGGACGTGCAGGATAACCCCTTCCAATGGAATGATTGGAAGATGCTGTTCTGGCTCAGCGTCCTGGCTTTGGCATTGCTGGCTGTCGCTTACTACCTCTATATGCGACTGCGCGACAACAAGCCCATCATTGCCCATATCCGCATCGTGAAACGGCTGTTGCCTCACCAGAGGGCCATGAAGGAGATTGAGCAGATCAAGGCCGACAAGATGCAGAACTCAGAGAATGCCAAGGAGTACTACACCAAGCTGACCGACACACTGCGCAAGTATATCGAGGACCGCTACGGCTTCAATGCGATGGAGATGACCAGCTCGGAGATTATCGACCGGCTGGAGAAGGCACTTACCGACGAGTCGAAGGACGCCGCAACGATGAAGGCCGAACTGCGCCAGCTCTTTACCACTGCCGACCTCGTGAAGTTTGCCAAGTACTCCACGATGATTAACGAGAACGATGCCAACCTTGTCAGTGCCATCGACTTTATCAACCAAACGAAGCTTGAAAACATGCCCACGGAGGAGACGGTGAAGCCCGAGCTGACGGAGGCCGACCAGCGGACCGTCAAGACACGGCGCACGCTGAAGGCTGTCATTGCGCTGATTGCCGCCATCTGTGCTGTGCTCTTCGGCTACGTCTTCTACGGTTTCTATCAATTATTGAACTAAGGAAATGGAATTTGCCAATAAAGAATATCTGTTTTTGCTCCTGCTGCTGATACCTTACATGATATGGTATCTGATGTACAGGAAGAAGAGCGAGCCGACGATGCGGATGAGCGACACCTTCGCCTTCCGCTATGCGCCGAAGAGCTGGAAGGTGAGGCTCATGCCGCTGCAGATGCTGCTGCGTATGCTGGCCTTCACAATGCTTGTCATCGTACTGGCGCGGCCTCAGACGCAGAACTCGTGGAAGAACAAGACCGTCGAGGGCATCGACATCATGCTCGCTATGGACGTCTCGACATCGATGCTGGCCGAGGACCTGAAGCCTAACCGCCTGGAAGCTGCCAAGGCGGTGGCTGCCGAGTTCATATCCGGCCGGCCCGACGACAACATCGGTCTGAGCATCTTTGCCGGTGAGGCTTTCACGCAGTGCCCCATGACCACCGACCACGCCTCGCTGCTCAGTCTGCTGCACAACGTGCGTACCGACATTGCCCAGCGCGGACTCATCGAGGACGGTACGGCCATCGGCATGGGACTGGCCAACTCGGTGAGCCGCCTCAAGGACTCGAAGGCCAAGAGCCGCGTGGTCATCCTGCTGACCGACGGTTCCAACAACCGGGGCGACATTTCGCCGATGACGGCAGCAGAGATTGCCAAGAGTCTCGGCATACGTGTCTACACCGTCGGTGTGGGCAGCAACAAGGTAGCTCCTTACCCGATGCCCGTCGGTGGTGGCGTCCAGTATGTGAACATCCCCGTCGAGATTGACAACGAGACGCTGCGTGGTATTGCCAAGGCCACTGACGGCGACTTCTATCGTGCCACGAATACGAAGGAACTTAATCAGATATACAAGGAGATAGACCAGTTAGAGAAGTCGAAGCTGAACGTTAAGCAGTATAGCCGTAAGTACGACGTCTACCAGTACTTTGCCCTTGTGGCCGTGCTGGCCTTGCTGCTGGAACTTCTGCTGCGTATAACATTATTTAGAAGAATACCGTAGTATGTTTAGATTTGAAGACCCAATATATCTGTACCTGCTGTTGCTGATACCGCTCTTTGCAATTATCAGGTTCGTCGCTCTTCGTACTCAGAAGAGGCGGCTGCGCAAGTTTGGCAATCCCCTTTTGCTGAAGGAGCTGATGCCCGATGTGTCGCGTTGGCGTCCGGGCATCAAGTTCTGGCTGTTGCAGGCTGCTCTGGCTCTGCTCATCCTCATGCTGGCCCGTCCGCAGATGGGTACGAAGATAAGCCACGAAAAGCGCACGGGTATAGAGACCATTATCTGTGTGGACATCAGTAACTCCATGCTTGCCGAGGACGTGACGCCCAGCCGTCTGGACCGTGCAAAGATGATGGTTGAGAACCTGGTCGACCATTTCACCGACGACAAGATAGGACTGATCGTGTTTGCCGGCGATGCCTTCGTCCAGCTGCCCATCACGAGCGACTATGTATCGGCCAAGATGTTCCTGTCGAGTGTCGACCCGTCGATGATGGGTACCCAGGGCACTGATATCGCACGCGCCGTCGAAATGGCTACGCACAGTTTCACCCAGGAGAAGGAGGTCGGCAAGGCCATCATCGTCATTACCGACGGCGAGGACCATGAAGGCGGAGCCGTCGAGGCTGCCGAAGCCGCCAAGAAGGCCGGTATGCGCGTCTATATGCTGGGCATCGGTTCTACGAAGGGTGCCCCCATACCTATTCCTCATACGAGCGACTATATGACTGACAATACCGGCCAGACGGTGATGTCGGCCCTCAACGAGGATATGTGTAAGCAGATAGCTTCAGCGGGCGGCGGTGCCTATATCCACGTCGAGAACAACAGCAATGCACAGGATTTGCTCGACCAGGAACTTGAAAAACTGGCCAGGAAGGAGACGAAGGCTACTGTCTACAGCGATTACGACGAGCAGTTCCAGGCTTTCGGCATTCTGGCCCTCCTGCTGCTTGTCATCGAGGTCTGTCTGCTGGAAAGCAAGAACCCGCTCTTGAAGCGCGTGTCGCTTTTTGGCACCCGCAAGAAGAGCGTTGCAACCGTTTTGCTGTTGCTGGTGGCCATGAGTGTGAGTGCTCAGACCGACCGCCAGTACATACGTCAGGGCAACAAGCAGTACCGCGCCGGCAACTTCCCCAATGCTGAGGTCAGCTACCGCAAGGCCATAGAGAAGAACGACCGCAATCCGCAGGCACTCTATAACCTGGGTAACTCGCTGCTGTTCCAGAACAAGGACTCTGCTGCCGTAGCTGAGTTCGAGAAGGCGGCCAAGGCTGAGACCAACCCACTGCGCAAGTCGAAGGCTTATCATAATATGGGTGTTGTATGCCAGCGTCACCAGATGTTTGGCGAGGCCATAGAGGCCTACAAGCAGAGCCTGCGTCTGAATCCTCATGACGACGAGACCCGCTACAACCTGGAACTCTGTAAGCGCCAGCAGAAACAGCAGCAGAACCAGCAGAACCAGCAGAACCAGGATAATAAGGATAAACAGAAGCAAGACCAGCAGAAGCAGGATCAGCAGAAACAGCAACAGGACCAGCAGAAGCAGGACCAGCAGAAGCAGGAGCCGAAGATGAGCAAGGAAAATGCCGAGCAGCTGCTTAATGCCGCTATGCAGCAGGAGAAGCAGACCCAGGACCGCATGAAGAAGGCCCAGCAGCGTCCGCAGAAGCGCAGTATAGAAAAGAATTGGTAGTAAGCCTACCCAAGCCCTCCCAAAGGGAGGGATGTCTAAATAGATAAACACGTAGAAATGAAACGAAACAGATTATATACAGGTATCTATAAGTCCCGCCAGTCTGGTATTCAAACATCCCTCCCTTGGGGAGGGCTTGGGTGGGCTTTGTTTCTTTTGCTCATGTCTGTCCAGACCATCGCTCAGACGCTGACCGCCAATGCACCGTCGCACGTCGCCGTAGGCGAGCAGTTCCGTCTGTCGTACACGGTGAATACTCAGGACGTGAGCGATTTCCGCGTTGGCGACTTGCCCGACGCCTTCGAGGTGCTGATGGGCCCAAGCCGCTCGTCGCAGTCGAGCTTCCAGATTATCAACGGCCACACCAGCCAGTCGTCGTCCATCACGTTCACCTATATCGTCGTGGCCGTCAAGAATGGCACCTTCACCATTCCTGCTGCCCATGTGACGGCTGAGGGTAAGAGCATCGCCTCCAGCTCGCTGAAGATTTCGGTCTCCGGACAGGCGCAGGCCGGACAGGGTGGGGGAGGCCAGCGCCAGCAACAGCAGATGCAGCCGCAGCCCCGTGCCGCCGGAACGCCCATCTCCGGCTCCGACCTCTTCATCAAGGTCAGTGCCAACAAGAAACGCGTCTACGAGCAGGAACCCATCCTGCTGACCTATAAGGTGTATACGCTCGTCGACCTGACGCAGCTGGAGGGTAAGATGCCCGAGCTGAACGGCTTCCATACCCAGGAGGTCCCCCTGCCCCAGCAGAAGAGCTTCAAGATTGAGCAGGTGAACGGACGCCCTTATCGCACGGTGACGTGGTCGCAGTACGTGATGTTCCCGCAGATAACGGGTAAGCTGAAGATTCCCGGTATCACGTTCAACGGCATCGTCATCCAGCAGAACCGCAACATCGACCCCTTCGAGGCTTTCTTCAACGGCGGCTCCAGCTATGTAGAGGTGAAGAAGCAGATACAGGCTCCCGGCATCGAGATACAGGTTGACCCGCTGCCCCAGCGCCCGGCTGACTTCTCGGGCGGCGTAGGTCATTTCAATGTGTCTGCTCAGATGGAAGGCGATGAGGTGAAGGCCAATGAGCCGGTCAAGTTGCGCGTCACCGTCAGCGGCGTGGGCAACCTGAAACTCATCAAGCAGCCGGTGGTCGATTTTCCCAAGGACTTCGACTGCTATGATGCCAAGGTGACTGACAAGTCGAAACTGACGGTCAACGGCGTCGAGGGGTCTATGATTTACGACTTCCTGGCCGTGCCCCGCCATCCGGGCAAGTTCGAGATTCCACCCGTGGAGTTCACCTACTACGACACGGGGTCGAACAGCTACAAGACCGCCAAGACCAACGCTTTTACGCTGAACGTATTGAAGGGCGACGGCAACGCATCGTCATCCGTGAGCGACTATACCGGACAGGAAGACTTGAAATTGCTGAACAAGGACATACGCTATATTAAGACGGGCGACACTGCCCAGCACGCCGTCGGCGATTACTTCTTCGGCAGTACGGGCTACTGGACGGCGTTAGGCCTGCTGGCACTCATTTTCGTCTCGCTCTTCGTCATCTTCCGTCAGCGCGCCATTGCCGGGGCCGACATTGTAGGACAGCGGGCCGGGCGGGCCAACAAGGTGGCCACAAAGAGCCTGAAGAAGGCTTCGCGCCTGATGAAGGACAACAAGCCGTCGGAGTTCTACGACGAAGTGCTGCGCGCTCTCTGGGGATATGTCGGCGACAAGTTGAACATCCCCGTCGAGCAGCTCTCCCGCGAGAATATCAGCCAGAAGTTAGAAAGCCATAACGTTGGCGGCGACACCATCACACAGTTTATCGGGGCTATCGATGAGTGCGAGTATGCACGTTATGCTCCCGGCGATCCTACAGGTAATATGAATAAGGTATTCGAAACCGCCATGATGGCCATTACTACCATTGAGAACAACGTCAAGAAACACCGTCCGGCAAAATCGGCGATGATGCTGCTGTTGGCATTGCTGCTGCCGCTGTCGGCGTCAGCCGTGACCAAGGCCGAGGCTGACAGTGCCTACGCACAGGGGCACTACCAGCAGGCAGTCAAGGACTATGAGGCGCTGCTGAAGCAGGGTGTCAGCAGCGACCTCTACTACAACCTGGCGGGAGCCTACTACCGTATGGACGAGATGCCGCGAGCCGTACTCAACTACGAGCGTGCCCTGCTGCTCTCGCCCGGCGACCGCGACATCCGTTTCAACCTGCAGATGGCCCGCTCGAAGACCATCGACAAGATTACGCCTGAGTCGGAGATGTTCTTCGTCACCTGGTATCACTCGCTGGTCAACATGACCAGTGTCGACGGGTGGGCACGCATGTCGCTCATTGCACTCGCCCTTGCCATCGTGCTGGCCTTGGTCTATCTTTTTACCTCGCCTGTATGGCTGCGCAAGTTGGGATTCTTCGGCGCCTTTGTCCTGTTGCTGTTGTTTGTGTGCTCCAACTTCTTTGCCTATGCTCAGAAGCAGGGACTCGTCAATCGTAGCGGCGCCATCATCATGGCACCGGCGGCCACCGTCAAGAGTACGCCTGCCAAGCAGGGCACCGACCTCTTTATACTACACGAGGGCACGAAGGTCGAGATTACCGACGGGGCCATGCGCGACTGGAAGCGCATCCGCGTGGCCGATGGAAAGGAAGGCTGGATAGAAACTTCGCAGATGGAAATTATTTAGGATATGCTGGAACGACTGATTGACTTCGACCGCTGGCTGCTCTTGGCCGTGAACGGCAGCGATTCGCTCTACTTCGATGGGGTGGTGCGCACGCTGACGACGGCTGCCACGTGGATACCGCTCTACATAGCGCTGTTCTATCTGGTCATGAAGAACAACAACTCCGTGCGGAAGATTGTCTTCATCGTCGCTTGTGCAGGCTTGTGCTATCTGTTGGCAGGGGCGGTCGACGACGGCATCGTCAAGCCACTTGTCGCACGCTGGAGACCTACACACGATCCGGTCATCGGATGGCAGGTCGATGTGGTCGACGGCTATCGAGGCGGGCGTTACGGATTCTTCTCGGCCCACGCCAGCAATACGTTCAGCCTGGCTGTTTTCTTCAGCCTGCTGGTGCGTAGTCGTGTGATGACTGCCGCACTGGTACTATGGTCGCTCACCAACTGCTGGACGCGCCTTTACTTGGGGGTCCACTTCCCCGGCGACATCCTTGTCGGTGTGGCTTGGGGGGCTGTCGTCGGTACTGTTGTCTATTTGTTCTATCTCCGCGTTGAGCGCCGCCTCTCCACCGGAATGAAGTTCATTTCGTCTCAGTACACCTCGGCGGGCTATCAGTATAGCGATGTCGACGTGGTTGCCTCTGTGCTGGTGTTCACGCTTATCTACGCCCTGCTGCGCGGCTGTCTCATGCTGTATGCCTGACGGTGACTCCTCTAATATCTCCTGACTCCTGACGACTATGAATACAAAGGAAATAAAAATCAACGACTATAATTACCAGCTCCCCGACGAGCGCATTGCCAAGTACCCGCTTGCCCGTCGCGACCACTCTAAACTGTTGGTCTATGACAAGGGTGAGATCAGCGAGGATGTGTTCTTTAACCTCCCCCAGCACCTTCCCCAGGGTGCCTTGATGGTGTTCAACAATACCCGAGTCATTCAGGCCCGTATGCACTTCCGTAAGTCTACGGGAGCACTCATCGAAATATTCCTGCTGGAGCCTGCCGTTCCTGCTGATTACGAGCAGATGTTCCAGACGCGAAGCCGATGCTCGTGGCTCTGCTTGGTGGGGAATCTGAAGAAGTGGAAGAAAGGAACGCTCGTCCGCAGAATCGGCATCGGCGGTCAGGAGCTGGAAATCAGAGCTACGCGTAAGGGGGAGGCCGGAACGAGCCATTTGGTAGAGTTCGAGTGGGACAACGCTGCGGCGTCCTTCGCAGAGATTCTCGATGCGGTGGGCGAACTGCCCATTCCACCATACTTGAACCGTGACACCGAGGAAAGCGACAAGACAACCTACCAGACTGTCTACTCAAAGATAAAAGGCAGCGTCGCAGCCCCTACGGCAGGACTCCATTTCACACCCGAGGTGCTTGCCGACATCGACAGCAGAGGCATCGACCGCGAAGAAGTGACGCTTCACGTCGGGGCCGGAACCTTTCGCCCAGTGAAGTCCGACGACATCGGCCATCACGAGATGCACACTGAGTTCATCAGCGTCCGTAGGCAGACTATCGAGAAGCTGCTCGTCCATAATGCATGGGCTGTCGCCGTCGGCACCACCAGCGTCCGCACCCTTGAGAGCCTCTATTATATGGGACTCAAGACGCTGCGCCATCCCGACATCGACGAGCAACAACTGCACGTCAGCCAGTGGGAACCGTATCAGGAAGAGAAAAGTGAGAAAGTAACCAGTGAAGAGGCACTGCGCTCGCTGCTCGACTGGATGGACCGCCGCCAGCTCAGCGTGCTCCACTCCAGCACGCAGATTATCATCGCTCCTGGCTATGACTACAAGATAGTGCGGATGCTCGTCACAAATTTCCATCAGCCTAAGTCTACGCTTCTCCTCCTTGTCAGCGCTTTCGTACATGGCGACTGGCGCCGCATCTATGACTACGCCCTTGGCCACGACTTCCGCTTCCTCAGCTATGGCGACTCCTCACTGCTCATACCTTAGCACTTCATTTTCAGTACAAGGCAAGTTTTCTGCATAACCCGCCACGTTTCCGTCAAAACCCGCCACCTCTTTCCCAAAAAACGGCGGCTTTTGAAAGTTCCACGCCTTGGAACAAGCCTAAAGGATGTTAACAGGAAAACATGGTCCGCTTTTGTCTCATACCCCATGAGACAAATACAAAAATGCTGGCGCCACTAATTGTGAATAGCGCCTTTCAACCAGCACTTCTGTCACTTCTGTCACCCGCGTAGGTGAGGGAAGTGACAGAAGTGCTGGCTGAAAAGTGGAAATGACAACTATATGTGACGGCGAACCGCCAGTGCTCATTAAAGTAGGGACAAAAAAATAAAGCGATGACCTTCACAGGCAGTCGCTCTATATCTTCAATAGGTATTAGTCTTTTTAAGGTAAAAAGATTGTTTTCAGGATAACGATGCAAAGTTAAGGCTTTTTTTTTACTCTTCCAAACTTTTCTACGTCTTTTTTGACATGAAATAGTTGTGTGGGAACACAAATGCAAAAATTATCATACGTTAACAAATCTGCCACAAGTACTGACAACGAGCAGTTTCAATTTCAAAAGCTATCGGCGCGATAACTGCACAGACGGTACGGGCGAGAATTCCAGATTTCAATACCCTGCAAATCGATGACACCCTCATCGAGCAGGCCATTACCGAGCACACCCGCGTCCTGATGCTCATCCACCTCTATGGCCGCTGCGCCTATACCGACCCATACCGCCTCACCGCCAGCGTTGCTACCGCGAATGGAGCGCCCTCCGCCTGCCCATCACCGAGCAAATCAGCGAGCAGGAACTCTCCATTCCCTGCCATCAGGCAATGACTGGCGGAGAGGTCGAGGCCGTCGTCACCGCCCTCAACCGCTTCGCTGGAAAATAAGCAAACGCGCTTGTTCAGACCCCTCCTAACCTCCCCTGACTCAGGGGAGGAATTGTCCGCCGTGGATTCCCCTCCTAAGTTAGGAGGGGTTAGGGGAGGTCTGAACAAATGAACGAATCAAAATAAATACCCCCGCTGTCATCGGTGTCATCGTCATCGGTGTAATCGCCGCTCATCACTTCCACCAGTCGTCAACGCTATAATACACCTTCTTGTCGTTTGTCATTTCCTTCAGCCTTTTCCACTCACCAGGAAAAGCTTCATCATCATCCCAGACGTTAATCAGGATGTAGAACCCATGTTCGTCCATGATGGTGTCGATGGTCATCGACTTGCGAATGCCCTTGTCATAATACGGGTCTTTGAAGGGCTCTCCGCGGAACATCTCTTCGCTGTTCAGTGGCGGGAAGTACTCGTCGGAACAGATGGTGTAGGCCTGCCTGGGGTGGTCGGCTATGTGCTGGCGCACGCATTCCATCAATTGGTGGAGCACCGTCTTGGCTCGTTCCTCTGAGGTGAACTTATAGACTGTCAGGTGGTTGTCTCCATGTTTGCGGTATACAGAGCACCTTCTGAATGATTCATCGAAAGGAATCTTGTCATTATATTCAAGGACATTAAACGTGCTGTCGATCTGGCAATGTATCGTGTGGCGCTTAATGGTCTTGTCCTTCAGCAATGGGGCGATGGCCTTCTGGAGCTTTTCAACGTCGAAGTTCTCGTTAGCGTAGAGGGTTGTGTCGACAATGGTGTTGACATACAGATCGCCATAACCGATGGCAGACATACGACCATAAAAACCACTCGGTGTTAGGCTGTGGTAGCGGAAAGAGACCAACTCAGGTCTTTTGCCCAGCCCACGGACTGTGACGAAGGGATATTTGAAGATTTCAGGAACGGGGCCCTCGGAAAAGCTTTTGGGAATGATGGTCGTCTGAATGGTATCATGCCCCCCCTGGTGGTACTCGTAGGTGTAGCTCTCGGCGGCATCTTCAGTCAGTTCGCCGAGTGTCCTGCGAATCACCTTAAAGGCTTCACGATGATTACGCCATTCTAAGCGCATGGCGCTGTCGGTCTTGGCGTCGAGCGGCGTCTTGTCTATGTCCATAGTGGGGGCCGGCCCTTCGTCATAGAGCTTCACATAGGTTTTATAGTACTTGCGGATTCCCTCGTCATTCTTATTACTGAGGGTGTAGCTTTTCACGATGCCCTTGGCCTTCAGGTAGGCATAGAGGCTCTCTAATTTCGGATTGTCTTGAGCAAGGCAAACGAGTTGCATTGCTGTGAATATGGTTAAAGAAATAATGCGTTTCATATCTGTTGCTTGTTTTTTAATTATCGATTGCTTTGTATATGTTTACCAGTCGTTCGCCGCGCATACGCATCTGGCGAATCTCTTCTTCGGTGCTGATGTCCTCCATCTGCGGCTCGTCTTCGTTGAGACTTGCCAGCAGCAGCTCCATCCGCGTCTCCTCGCTCATTTCGACGGGCTCTTCCTGCGGCTCGGATTTTACACAAAGGGGACGGTTCCTTTTGTGTAATTTCGGCTGCTTAGGAGTTTCAG
>CAMHIS010000077.1 GCA_946185285.1 uncultured Prevotellaceae bacterium | reverse complement strand
TCCTCAATCTGGAAGTTCAGCTGGGTGGCGAAGCGTATGCAGCGCATCATGCGCAGCGGGTCGTCGCTGAAGGTGATGTCGGGGTCGAGGGGCGTGGCGATGATGCCGTCCTCGAGGTCGGCCAGGCCGTTGAAGGGGTCGACGAGCTCGCCGAAGCGGTCGCGGTTCAGGCAGATGGCCATCGCGTTGATGGTGAAGTCGCGCCGGTTCTGGTCGTCCTCCAGGGTGCCGTCCTCGACGATGGGCTTGCGCGAGTCGTGGCTGTAGCTCTCGCGGCGGGCGCCGACGAACTCCACCTCGAGAGCCCCCCCTACGGTCCCCGAGGGGGCTTCATTACCATGCTTCCCCTCGGGAGACGATAGATAGACTTTCACCTGGGCGGTGCCGAAGTTCTTGAAAACTGAGAGATGGGCACGGCGGCCAAGCATACGCTTCAGCTCCTTAGCCACCGCAATGCCCACGCTGACGCGCTTTTCCCCCTCGCCTGTCGGAGAGGGGGCCAGGGGGTGAGGCTTCCCCACGACAACGACGTCGATGTCGTTGCTGGGCCGCTCGAGGAAAATGTCACGCACATAGCCGCCCACGACATAGCACTCCACGCCGAGGCAGTCGGCGGCAGTACTGATCTGGCGGAAGATATTCTGGTCGAGAATCTCTGCCAGTTCTTCGTCGGAATATAGCTTCATTACACTTTTTTTCTTTTGCGCGTGCAAAGGTACGAATTTTTTTTGTAACTTTGCACCCGGATATGAAAAAGATTCTTTGGATTATGCTCGCTGCCGTGCTGACGGCCTGCAGCGACAACAAGCAAAAAGACGCCGTGGCCATGCTCACGAAGGCCAACACGCAGTTTGAGCAGGGCCAGTACGACCGTGCCCTCATCACCATCGACTCGCTGCGAAAGGTCTACCCCAGTGCCATCGAGACCCGCAAGCAGGCCCTGCGACTGCAACAGGACATTGAGCTGAAGCGTTCGCAGGAGGAGCTGGCACTCGTCGACAGCGCACTGGAGGCCGTCAGGCATGACTACGAATACCAGAAGCAGAAGGTGGAGAAGGACAAGCGGGAACTGCGGGCTACGCCCGAGGAACTGACGATGCTGACGAAGACGCGCGTCAGGCGTGACTCGCTGCAGACGCGCTTCGACGTGCTCTGTGCCAAGATCCGCTACATCCACAAAAAGCAGAAAGAACTGTAATCTTTTGGTTATTTCAACAGAATTGCGTAACTTTGCACCCTGAAATGGACAAGTTTGAACAGACAAACGCCGAATTTGAACAGGCTGTGGCCGAATGCCGCGCTCTCTTCGAGAAGAAACTGCACGACTACAGAGCCTCGTGGCGCATCCTCCGCCCGACGGCCCTCACCGACCAGCTGTTCATCAAGGCCAAGCGCATACGCTCGTTAGAGGTGAAGAAGGTGAGCCACGTGGGCGAAGGCATCAGGCCTGAGTTCGTCGCACTCGTCAACTACGGCATCGTGGGGCTCATCCAGCTGGCCAAGGGCTATGCCGACACCGTGGACATCAGCAACGACGAGGCCATGGCCCTCTACGACAAGCATGCCCAGGAAGCCCTCGAACTGATGAAGCGCAAGAACCACGACTACGACGAGGCGTGGCGCTCGATGCGCGTCAGCTCGTACACCGACCTCATCCTGACCAAGATAGAGCGCATCAAGGAGATTGAGGACCTGAGCGGCGAGACACTCGTCTCGGAAGGCATCGACGCCAACTACATGGACATCATCAACTACGCCGTCTTCGGACTTATTAAAATGAGGGATGAGAAATGAGGAATGAGAGGTGAAAAAGACATTAGTGAATATAGCCCGGCTGGTACTGGCCATCACGTTTATCCTGTCAGGATTCGTCAAGGCGGTCGACCCGCTGGGCACGCAGTATAAGATAAGCGACTACCTCGAGGCCATGGACTTGGGCGAACTGCTGCCCGACTGGGCCGTGCTCGGGGGGTCGGTACTCCTGTCAGCAGTGGAGTTCTGCCTCGGCATCTTCCTGCTGTTTGCGATTCAGCGGCGGCTGACATCGAGACTCATTTTGGCATTACTGGCGGTGATGACACCGCTGACGCTCTGGCTGGCCATAGCCAACCCCATCAGCGACTGCGGCTGCTTCGGCGACGCCGTGGTGCTGACCAACTGGCAGACGTTCTGGAAAAACGTGGTGCTGCTGGGCTGTGCCGCCGTGGTGGCCCTGTGGCCGAAGGAGATGTTCCGATTCATCAGCCAGTCGAACCAGTGGATTGTCATCAACTACTCGGCACTGTTCATCCTGGCCATCTCGGCGTGGAGCCTCTACTACCTGCCGACGTTCGACTTCCGGCCCTACCACGTGGGCACCGACCTGAGGGGACAGTGGCAGCGCACGATGGACGGCGAGGACCTGCCCTACGCTGACTTCTTCATCGAGCAGCTCAGCGACGGCGAGGACATCACCGAGGCGGTACTGGCTGACACAAGCTACGTGTTCCTGTTAGTGTCGCCACACTTGGAGCAGGCCGACGACTCGCGGCTCGACCTCGTCAACGAACTGTACGAGTATGCCCGCGACCACGGCTACGGCTTCTACTGCCTGACGGCCAGCACACAGCAGAACATCAACCGCTGGCACGACATGACGGGCGCAGAATACCCGTTCTGCCAGACCGACGAGATTACGCTGAAGACCGTCATCAGGAGCAATCCCGGACTGGTGCTGCTGAAGGACGGCACCATCATCCGCAAGTGGAGCCACAACGACCTGCCCGACATCGACGAGACCACGGCGCCGCTGCCCCTGGAGCAGCAGAGCTTCGGCCAGCTGCCCGACGACAATGCGGCCAAGAAGATTACGATGCTCCTGCTGTGGTTCGTGCTGCCCTTAGCCCTGCTCTCGCTGGCCGACCGCCTCTGGATGTGGACGAAGTGGCTGCGCCGCAAGTCGCGCACCCCACAAAACGCCCAAAAAGCCCATAATGCCCATAATGCCCAAAAAGCCAATTAACAACCCTTTAAAATAAAAAAAGAACATGAGAAAGAAAATTGTTGCAGGAAACTGGAAGATGAACATGAATCTCCAGGAAGGTATTGCTCTTGCAAAGGAGCTGAACGAAACATTGAAGGCTGACAAGCCCAACTGCGGTGTGATCATCTGCACACCGTTCATACACCTCGCTTCCATCGCACAGTTCCTCGACCAGGACATCATCGGCCTGGGCGCCGAGAACTGCGCCGACAAGGAGAAGGGAGCATTCACCGGTGAGGTGAGCGCCGAGATGGTGAAGTCGACGGGTGCACAGTACGTCATCCTGGGCCACAGCGAGCGCCGCGAGTACTACCACGAGACGCCCGAAATCCTGAAGGAGAAGGTGCTGCTGGCACAGAAGCAGGGACTGAAGGTCATCTTCTGCATCGGCGAGAGCAAGGACGAGCGCATTGCCGGCAAGCAGAACGAGGTGGTCAAGGCCGAGCTCGAGGGCAGCGTCTTCAACCTCCCCGAAGAGGACTTCCGCAAGATCATCATCGCCTACGAACCCATCTGGGCCATCGGTACGGGCCTCACCGCCACCGCAGAGCAGGCTGAGGAAATACACGCCTACATCCGTGGCATCATCGCCGAGAAATACGGTCAGGCCGTGGCCGACGACACCACCATCCTCTACGGTGGCTCGTGCAAGGCCTCGAACGCTCCCGAGCTGTTCGCAAAGCCCGACATCGACGGCGGTCTCATCGGCGGTGCCTCGCTGAAGGCTGCCGACTTCAAGGGAATCATCGACGCTTGGAAATAAACGAAAAACGATGAGACGAATAGTCACCATAGTAATGCTGTGCATTGGCTGTCTGACGACGGCCAATGCGCAGACATTTACCCAGCGCATACAGCAGAAGGGGCAGGCCGGCGAAGGGACGGTGACCGTCAGCCAGAGCAAGGACATCGACGACCTGGTGAACGGCAAGCTGACAGAAAGCCTGCCGGAGACCAAGCCCGACGACAAACCCGTCGCAGACAAGCCCGAATCGGTGAAGGCCCGCGAACAGCTGGCCAAGATCCTGGAGCACAAATCCGACTCCACCGCCATTGAGACGACCATCGACGCCCGCAAGAAGGTGATGCGCGGCGGCTACAAAATCAACGGCTACCGCGTGCAGGCCTTCGCCGGCGGCAACCAGCGCAAAGACCGCCAGAAGGCCGAACAAATAGGGAGCAAGATTAAGAACAGCTTCCCCACTGAACCCATCTACGTCCACTTCTACTCTCCCCGGTGGATTTGTCGCGTAGGCAATTACCGCACTTACGAGGAAGCATACCAGATGCTGAAGGAGATACGCAAGTTAGGCATCAGCGGCGCCTCTATCGTAAAAGGAAAAATCACTGTACAATACTGATATGTACCCAGAGAACGAACTATTCCGTGAAGGACTCGACCAACTGGCCGATCACTACAAAGACATCATCACCCTGCTCGGCGAAGACCCGGAGCGTGACGGTCTGCTGAAGACACCCATGCGCGTAGCCAAAGCCATGCAGGTGCTGACACGCGGCTACGCTATGGATGCCCACAAGGTGCTGACCGACGCCCTGTTCAAGGAGGACTACAACCACATGGTCATTGTCAAGGATATTGACTTCTTCTCACTCTGCGAGCACCACATGCTGCCCTTCTACGGAAAGGTCCATGTGGCCTACATCCCCAACGGCTACATCACCGGACTGTCGAAGATTGCCCGCGTGGTCGACATCTTCAGCCACCGCCTGCAGGTGCAGGAGCGGATGACCATGCAGATACGCCAGTGTATCGACGAGACCCTGCACCCCCTCGGTGTCATGGTGGTCGTCGAAGCCAAGCACATGTGTATGCAGATGCGCGGCGTCGAGAAGCAAAACAGCATCACCACGACCAGCGAATTCAGCGGCGCCTTCAACCAAGCCAAGACACGCCAGGAATTCATGAACCTGATATCCCATTAACTAAACATCCACAACAACCATGAGCCAGACCGACAGAGGTAGCTACAGGACCAACGAGTCGATAGCACAACAATTCCTGAACAGCTGCTTAGGGCGGCTCGCCGTCCTCGGCGTCGTCCTCGGCGCCCTGCTCATCGTGGCGGCACTCACCATCCCCGACGACGAGGACATGACGGTGGAGATGGAAGACAATATCCGACAGTGTATAGCTACCAACGACAGCATCAAGACTGACGGGATAGACAATGCCATCAACAACGTGGGCTACGTCTTCACACATGCCGACATTGACGACACGGAAAGCATGGAGCTGTTCCACAAGTACAACACGATGGAAATCAAACGCGGCAGATTCTACTCTAAAGCCGTGCTCCGCAACAACATCAGACCGGAAGGCACTACAATCGGCATCGGCATCTTAGGAATGGTTGTTCCCACACTGAGCTACAACGACTTCCTGCTCCGCACAGGCCCCATGCACAAAGGCTACGACCAGGAAATAAAATACTAACCTTACGTTTACCTTCAGACTATGGGCAGACTACTACTGACAGTAATCGCTGTACTGGCTATCAACGGCAGCCGGGCGGCTGACAACGTGCCGGTAGGGGTGACGAGCCCCACAGAGGGCACAGTGTCAAGCGCCTTCGTCGCTGAGAAAGACATGCAGGACGACCTGCTGCAGATGCTGGCCGACTTCGCCGCTTACATGAAGAACGACTTCCAGGACTGCACCGCCCCCAACAGCGAGGGGGAGGGCTGCGGATGCTTCCGGGGCGAGAACACGATGGCCAACGACGAACGCGGCGTGCGCCCCAATGCGGACCTGTCGATGGTCTGTGCCTTCCTCGTCAAATACGGCAAGGGGAAGGTGACGCTGCCTTCCGGCGTGACGTGGGACGACCTGGAGACGATGGCCATGAAGAGCCTCGTCTTCGCCTACTCCACCCACAAGGCCAACAAGCTGAAGGTCTGCGCGGGAGGCAAATACTGGGGCTCGGTCAGCAATGCCGACCACGTCTGGGAGAGTTCGCTCTGGGCCATGTCGGTGGCCTACTCAGCCTTCTTCCAGTGGGACAGGCTCGGCAATAACCAGAAGAACTACATCTACCAGCTGCTGAAGGCCGAGTGCAACTACGAGCTGGAGCGCTCCATACCCACCGGCTATGCCGGCGACACAAAAGCCGAGGAGAACGGCTGGGAGGCCGACGTGCTGGCCGCTACCCTGGGGCTGTTCCCGAAGGACGGACTGGCACCTCGCTGGTTCCAGCGACTGCGCGAGTTTGCCATCAACAGCTACTCGCAGAAAGACGACGCTACAGACGCGACCGTCGTCGACCCCGACTACGACCTGCTGACGGTGAAAGACCTCTACAAGGGCCAGAACCTCTACGACGACTATACGCTGCAGAACCATAACTACTTCCACACCAGCTACCAGAACGTGGTCGTACAGGAGCTGGGCGAGGCCGCCCTGGCACTGAAGCTCTTCCAGCAGGGACTGCACGGCGTGGAGAAATGGAAGACCAACGCCCTGATGCACAACAACGACAAGGTGATGACGGAAGTGCTCTACTGGCTGGCACTGGCCGACGGCGAACTGGCCATGCCCAACGGCAACGACTGGAGCCTCTTCCTCTACGACCAGATTACATCCTACTCGACCAACGCCTGCTTCCTGCGCGACCCGCACGCCCTGATGCTCGAGAACCTGGCCTACAAGATGATCAAGGCCCGGCAGACGACCACCGCCGACGGCTCGTGGCTGCTGCGCCCCGACGTGGGCGCCCGACGCATGGGGGTCGAGGCCCACCGCGTCATGATGACATGGCTCATGCACACGGTACTCCCCACCGCCGACCTCTCCCCTACCCCGTGGCCCGACTTCAACCGCGCCTTTGAGCGTGCGAAGGTTCTCCCTTCGCAGAACATCGTCCGCGCCGCCACCGACAGCCGCTTCACCTGCTTCTCCTGGAGCACAGGCCTGAAAAGCTACACCGGCTACATAGCAGCCAACTCGGTGGACAAGAACAAGATCGTCGTCCCCTTCCGCGCCAACAACACGGGCAACTTCCTCGGCTGGTACGAGGTAGAAGGCAGGGCGACCAACGCCACGCCCGTCGTCAGCGGCATCTACCAACTGCGGGGCAACAGCTACACGATGAACGGCGAACTCAACACCAACGACGCCACGCTGAACAACCGCTTCGCCCTCTACTCAACACCGGGCAATGCCGTCGTATATATAGATTATGTACGCGCGAAGGCCGACGCCACCATTACCGCCGAGAAGGGCGGACTGATGGCCGTCAGCGTCGACGAGCTGACCAAGACCAGGCGCACGCTGTACGCTGCTAACGGCAACAGCCAACTCGACGGCTCAACATTCACAAAGACGGACGGCCCCTGGGTGAACATCGACAATGCGCTCGGCATCGTGGCTACCGACGACAAGCAGATAGCCTTCGGCGAGCGGGCCAACAACAACTCCATCATGACGGCCAGGCTCTATACGTCATACAGCGACAAGCGCCGCAACGTCAGCAAAGGCGATATCGTAGACAGCCGGCTTATCACCTATTACTCTAACGTCGATGCCAAGGAGACCGAACGGCTGGCAAAGCTCAACACCCGCATCGCCACGGCTGAAGGATGGACGGGAGCCGCCGTCTTCGACCCGGACGGAACATGCTACCTGCTGCTCAGCAACTTTGCCAGTGACAAGCCGTGCGTACTCAAGGACATCGCCTTCCAGAAGGGCAAACCCGTCTTCACCACCGCCACCGCCATCACCGCTGAAGGCGCCACTGCCACCTTCACGGCGGAGGAGAACCACGCCGTGGTCAACACGCTGAAGTTCTCTATCGACGGCAGCGGGCTGACAGCCGTCCAGGAGCAGGGCGACTCGTGCACCATCTACGTCCGAAACGACACCAAGGGCAGGAACTCCTTTACCGTGACAGCCACAGACGGCGGGAAAAGCATTTCCGAGAAGGTGAGACTCGGCAAGCGCATACTGAAAATATCAATCCGCAAAGGCAAGATCCTGGTAGAGGAAGCCGCTTCGCCGCCGTCATTAAACTAATAGACATCAAACAATAACACTATAAATTAGAATGAAGAAACCTAAGACAATCAAACAGACCGTCATCATGGCGGCAATGCTGACAGGACTCGCTGCCTGCACCACACAGAAAATCATTGTTGAGAAACCCGTCGCAGCTGCCCCCGCCGTACAGCAGACAGCACCCGTGAAGGTGATTCTCGACTCGGACTTCGGCAGTTCCACCGACGACCTCTTCGCACTGATGATGCTCCACCACTACATCGACGACGGACTCGTCGACCTGAAAGGCATCATCGTAGACAGAGAGGGCGAGAAGAACGCACTGCTCGTCGATGTCTTCAACCACTACTACGGACACGCCGACATTCCCGTCGGACTGGAGCGCAACGGCGTGAAGAATCCCCGCTGCTTCATACCCTACAGCGACATCTGCGACCTCAAGGACCAGCAGGGCGAACCGCTCTTCAAGCGCACAATGGACGTCAGCCAGTGCCCGGAAGGCTACAAGCTCTACCGACAGCTGCTCAGCAAGGCCGAGGACAAGTCGCTCGTCGTCGTGGCCATCGGCTTCGCCACCACACTTTCGCAGCTCTTCCTGTCGGGAGCCGACGAATACTCCGACCTCAACGGTGCCGACCTCTTCGGCCGCAAGGTGAAGGCCGTCTACATACAGTCGGGACGCTTCGAGACCAACGACAGCCTCGCCGGCTACAACATGCGCGCTGCTTCCCGACAGTCGGCAGTATTCTACGACAAGCTGCCCAAGAGCGTCGACCTCATCATGTCGCCCAGCAACATCGGCGACAAGATGGACTACAAGCCCAAGGACGTGCTTACCGACCTGTCATATACCGACTACAACCCCATCAAGGCCGTCTACACCAACTTCACCTGCGACACAGGCCAGCGTATGTGGGACACCAACTGCCTGGTCAACGCCGTACTGGGTGATGCTGCGTACAACCTCTCGCCCCGAGGATGGGTCACCTTCGTCGACCACGGCGAGGAGTCGCTCATGCTCTTCCGCCAAGACCCCAACGGCAACGCCCGCTATCAGCAGCCCGGCGACTCCTACTTCTTCGAGTCGAAGCTCATGGACATACGCCGCCACAACCGCATGAACCGCTACCAGGCCAAATACACGATTGAAGCCCCGCAGCCTACGTCGACCGACGATGCCGCCGTGGCCTGGGTCAAGCCCCGTACCCAGCAGCTCATGGACAAATACCTTGGTACTGCCGGCGGCAAGCTCGACCCCGCCGAGGTGCTCGAGATGTTCCGTCCCATAGGATACCACGGCTCCAACCCGCAGGACTACCGTGAGGCACAGCGGCTGCTCACTGACACGCTCTACGCCGTCATGCTGCAGCGCGCCCTCAAGAGCGGCAGCAAGAGTCTCGTAGCCGTGGTCGGCACGCCCGCCTGCGGCAAGACCACCGCCCTCAAGCAGCTGAGCTTGGGCAAAGCCGGACTCGTCTACGACGGTGCCGAAGGTCTGGAACAGGTCATCGCCAAGGCCAAGAAGGCCGGCATGGAGAAGGTCACCGTCGTACCCGTCTATAACGACCTGATTACCAGCTTCAAGAACGCCCTCAACCGAGGCAAGCAGACCTACAGCTATGTCAGCATCGGCAGCATGGTCAGTGCCTTCCGCAACAACGCGGGCAGTCTGCAGCGCATCCACAAGACCAATGCCGACATAGAGATAATCCCTGTCGACCTGACCGGAAACCAGCCCGCTAACCGCGTCACACTCGACAAAGCCCTTAACTGGAATTACGCGCCCACCGACGACGACATCAGCCAGCTGCTCACCTATCTGCTCAACGAGATTGAGAGCGGCGACCTCTGGAACTACCACGTGCCCATGGTTGCCGGCGACGTGCTCTCCATCACTGGCCTCAGTCCTGCCAACACCGTCCTGGCCCGCAAGATTGACCAGCACGTCAAGCGGATTGAGCAGCAGTACAGGATGAGATGATACAACCAAAGTAATAAACCGTATAAAGATGAAGAAGCTAATGATTGTTGCCGCCGCCATGGCGGTGGTACTGACTGCCGGTTGCCGCCGCAGCCAGAATGCTCAGACAGCAAACGCCGACAATGCGCCGGCATGGTATGAGGACGATTCGACACTCTGGACCGACCTGGCCACGGCCGTCGCCGACGCCAAGAAGCTCGACTCGTCGAAAATCGTCACCGACCTGATGCCCGTCAGGAAGGACTATCCCGGACAGGAGTGGGGCACCTTCGACGGCAAGGACATGGTGCTCGTGGTGACACTCGTCGACTCCAGCCGGATGCAGCGCTTCTTCGGGCGTGACGGCGTCTACCGCATTGACCGCGAAATGGGAACATGGGTGTCGTTGCCCGCCGACTGGGTACAGCACAAGACCGTCTTCGAGGGACTCGACAGTGTGGCTGCCCACATGCGCCTCATCCAGCTGTTCGGCCTCAGTCCCGACTGCGACTACGACATCATGGTACAGTTCTATGCCGACCCCGCCAGCATGTTCCGTCCCGCCCACGACCCCGACATCACGACAACGACGGTGGGGCTGGAGTTCCCCGCCAATGTTGACGACAACTACAAGATTGGCGAGACCAACTTCCGCGAGTGGTACCGCTACAGCGTGACAGCCGCCTACGAGGACGACAGCCCCCTGCCCTGGACACAGATGGGCTACACCTACGACTGGCACGAAGGCGACTCTCACCGCGGACTGTCAGAATACATTGTAGGCCATCAAGCACTCATCAAGGTGAAGTCGTGCGAGACGGCCTGGCAATTTGTTCAGAACCTGTTCAAGGAATAAACCTATGGTTTGGTCATTGCATTAGAGATTTGCTAATGCAATGACCTTATCGACCGCAGCACTCAGGCCGTCGGCATTCTTACCACCGGCCTGGGCGAAGTGGGGCTGTCCGCCGCCACCACCCTGGATGAGCTTGGCGGCCTCGCGTACCATCTGTCCGGCGTTCAGACCGTGGTCGCTGACCATGTCGTCGCTCATCATAATGGTGAGCTGCGGCTTGTCCTGGTATTTCGTGCCGAGCACGCACAGCAGAGAGTCTTCGACGCTGGCGCGAATCTTGAATGCCAGATCCTTGGCAGCAGCAGGTTCCAAAGCCATGACGGCGGTGATGACCTTCACACCGTTCACCTCGCGTCCCTTCTCCACCAACTGCTTGGCGTAGCGCTCCACGGCCTGAGCCTGGAACGCCTCTATCTCCTTCTTCATCGTGTCGTGCTCCTCGATGTACTTGCTGATGACACCCTGCAGGTCCTTGGCGTTGTTGAAGAACGACTTGATAGCCTTCAGCACATCCTCCATCTGGTAAAGCAGCTCTTCACACTCACGGCCTGTCCTGGCCTCGATGCGGCGGATGCCGGCGGCAACACTGCTCTCACTGAGAATCTTGAAGAAGCCGATGCGGCCTGTCGAGCTGGCATGGATACCACCGCAGAACTCGCATGACGGGCCGAAGCGCACCACGCGCACCTTGTCGCCGTACTTCTCGCCGAAGAGGGCGATGGCACCGAGTTTCTTGGCCTCGTCGAAGGGCACGTCGCGGTGCTCGTCGATGTGGATGTCCTGGCGAATCATGTCGTTCACCATGCGTTCCACCTCGCGCAGCTGTTCGTCGCTGACCTTCTCGAAGTGGGAGAAGTCGAAGCGCAGGGCATCGGGGCTGACAAACGAGCCCTTCTGCTCGACGTGGTCGCCGAGTACCTGCTTCAGGGCGTAGTCGAGCAGGTGGGTGGCCGTGTGGTTGGCTGCCGATGCGTCGCGCTTGTCGGTGTCGACGCAGGCCATGAACTCAGCCGTCGGGTCTTTCGGCAGCTGTTTCACGATGTGTACGGTCTGGTTGTTCTCGCGCTTGGCATCGATGACATTGACGGTCTCGGCTTCGTTGACCAGCACGCCGCAGTCGCCGACCTGTCCGCCCATCTCGCCGTAGAACGGTGTGTAGTCGAGCACCAGCTCGTAGAACTCGTTCTTCTTCTGCGTCACCTTGCGGTAGCGCAGGATGTGACAAGTGTATTCGGTGTAGTCGTAGCCGACGAACTGCTGTTCCGCGGCGGGAGAACCGCCGGGCACTGTGACCCAGTCGCTGTTCTCGACGGCGGCAGCGTTGCGGGCGCGCTCCTTCTGCTTCTGCATCTCCATGTTGAACTGCTCCTCGTTGACGGTATAACCGTTCTCGCGGCAAATCAGCTCCGTCAGGTCGAGGGGGAAGCCGTAGGTGTCGAAAAGACGGAAAGCCTGGACGCCGTCCAGCTCAGTCTTGCCCTCTGCCTTCAGCTGTTCCATGGCCTTGTCGAGCAGTGAGATACCCTTGTCGAGGGTGCGCAGGAAGGCGTCTTCCTCTTCCTTCATCACCTTGCCAATCAGCGTCTGCTGGGCCTTCAGCTCGGGGAAGGCGTCGCCCATCTCCTCGACGAGCG
>CAMHIS010000076.1 GCA_946185285.1 uncultured Prevotellaceae bacterium | reverse complement strand
AAATGTATAATTATATTATACTATATATATAATATATATATTATATATATAGTATATACTTATTCGCAGGTTTGCAAGCGGTGCTGAGAAAACTGTCATCTGTAATAACTGTAATCGGGTGGACTAACTGGGTGACTTAGTACGACTAACTAGGCCAGTTAGTACTGCTAACTAGGCCAGTTAGTTAATCTTCTTCGGCGTATAGCTCATTTTGCAGGATATTTTCAAGTGGTAGGGGTTCTATGGCTCAAATTGCAGGATGAGTTTTTCTGGCTTTTTCATTGCCAGCCCAAATAGAATTTGTACCTTTGTTCCGCAGTCTGAAGCATAGTGGAGCTCTGCTGGGGAGCAACTCCATGAGGAATAGGCCTGCGCAAATCGACAAGTATGGGCAGGAGTCTGTATCAACGCGGCTCCTGCTTTTCCATACTTAGAGATTCTGCCAATGCCAAGAAAAACCCAGAAATGAACCGCTTGCGGTTCTCCTTCGTCTGGCCACTGTGGTTGTTCAGGTTCTTCTTTAAATCAGTGAACGTCCCTTCAATCTTGTTGTTCGTGTTAGGCATTCCCTTGCAGTCCTCACGCTGGTAGGTAAAGAGGTATGGTAGATAGAAGTTCAGGCTGTTCATGGCTGCTCTCAGCCTCTGGTGCGTATAGTGCATCTTCCCGTCCTTGTGCAAGCTCTTGTGGCCTATCGTGTCTTTCCACTTCTCCTTCCATTCCTGGTAATCCTTCTTGAAGTCTGCCTCGCCTGCCTTGTGCAGCCTGCCCACCAAGTCCTTCAGCTCCCTGCTGGCATGCATCTTGGGATTCAGCGTCAGATACCTCCTGATGATCTGCTTCATGTGGAACTGGCACATCTGTATGCAATACCCAGAAAAGGTCTTGAACAGGCTCTGCTTGCCGTCTATGATTAACCCAAGGATGGTGTAGCCTCGTTCCTTTATGCTGCTGACGGCATCCTCATACTCTTTCACCGTCTCGCTCTTCACGAAGGCCATGTACAGAGGTTTCCCCGTCTGGTTGTCCAATGCCAACAGCACGCCGAAACTGCGTCCCCAATAGGTAACGTCCAGATGCACGAAACCCTCACCGGATAGAGACGGCTGTTTCCATTCACGCTTGATGTCGTGAAGCCTGCGCTTGATAGTGGATACACTCTTACCAAAACGTTCGGAAAGCTCCTTGATCGTCTGCTTTTCCTGCTGGTAGGCTTCCCATAACTCATCCTCACTCACCACCACTCCTGCCCGGAACTGGTGGCCACAATCCTGACATTTGTATAACTGTACGCCTTTGCGCACTCCATTCTTCACTGTATGTGACGAACCACATACCTCGCATTTCTTCTTGTTCATACTAACTCTGCTTTAGGGCTTTTGAATTGCCCGCAAAGTTAGTAGTTTCGGGGATTACGTCTGGTCACATCCTGCAAAATGAGCTATTGACCATTTTCAAACGTCGATTTATGCCCTGAAACGTTTGAATCTCTCAAGACACTTGTTGGCATCGGCATTTGAGGGGTGTTCCATCCTGCAAAATGAGCTATTGGTCTCTTCTTCACCTAACAACCTAACATCATCTTTATATGTCTTTAATGTGCTGCAAAAATACAAATTTTATTTTGAAACCCGACATTCTTTGTTTAAAAATCAGCGAAAAAGGAAATTTTTCTTGATTTTCGCTGATTTTCAAAAGGCATACTGCTCTATTATTTTCCTGCCGTGCTTCAATCCTTTCATGTAGTTGGTAATTGCTTGATAGTTAACGTCTTACGGTGAATGGTTGCTTTCAGTATGGATGACGCAGCTTTGTCAAAGTAAACGGCTTGATGTTGAGGGGCTGTTTTGGTGGATAAAGTGGCGGTTTACGGACGAAAGGCGGCGGGTTTTGCTTTGCTGACCTTGGTCAGCAATTCATTTGGCGGCGCCAAACGGGTTGAATGGAGGCTCCAAACAAGTTGAATGGCGGCTCCAAACGAGGTGAATGGAGGCTCCAAACGAAATAAAAATGGTGAAGAGATAGCCCTTCACCATAATAGTTTGATTAGCAAGTGCTTAGCAAGTAAGTGAAGAGTTTTCTGTCTACTTGATTCCCCTTTCATTCAGTGCCTTGGCGTAGCGGGCGGCGTTGCGCAGGTGCTCGGCGTAGCTGACGGCAAAGTTGTGGGTGCCCGAGAAGTCCTCCTTGGCACACATGTAGAGGTAGTCGTGGCGGACGTAGTTGAGCACGGCGTCGATACCCTTCACCGATGCAATCTTGATGGGGCCTGGGGGCAGACCGGTGTTGCGGTAGGTGTTGTAGGGGCTGTCGAAGAACAGCATGTCGTGGTAGATGCGGCGCAGCTCGAAGTTCTTCAGCGCGAACTTCACCGTGGGGTCGGCCTGTAGCGGCATGTTCTTGTGCAGGCGGTTCAGGTACATGCCTGCTATCATCGGCTTCTCGTCGTTGTTGGCCGTCTCCTCGTCGATGATGCTGGCCAGCGTGCAGACCTCGTCGGGCGTCAGCTGGGCAGCTTCGGCCTTGGCCGTGCGCTCCTTGTTCCAGAAGGCGTCGTGCTCCTTCACCATGCGCTCCATGAAGTGGTCGAGCGTCGTGTTCCAGTACACCTCGTAGGTGTTGGGCACGAAGAGCGCGGCGATGGTGCAGGTGTCGTAGCCCCAGCGCTGGCAGTAGGCGTCGTCGATGAGTGCGGCGGCTATCTGTACGGAGTCGAGCATGAGCTTCCTCGAGAGTGCGGCGGCCAGTTTTGTCATGGTGCGCGACTCCGGAACGGTTAGCATGACCGCCTGCTGCTGGCCGTTCTTCAGCTTGCGCATGACCGCAAACGTGCTTTCGTCGGGGGTAATGGCGTAGCGGCCCGTTCGTGGCTGCTGGGCGTAGGCGGTATGGCGTATCAGCGTCGAGAATCCGGTCAGTGCGTGTTCTGAGGCAATGGGCCGCAGCTTGGTGAGCACGGAGTCGATGGTGTCGTCGTCGTCGATGCACACGTACTGGGTTTCATCCTTCGCCGAGAACGACGTCAGGAAGAAATAGTAGCCCAGCCCCACGATGCCTAACAGGCAGAGGGCTGCGGCTACGAGCAGGAATTTTGCTTTCAGAACTTTCATACAGGGTTGTTCTCTGCAAAGACGGCCATGCGCTCGTCGAGCTGAGCGTACTGGTGGTCTTCAATAAAAGAGGTACACACGCGCAACCCCTCCTGATGGCTGCCAGTAGTGATGAGACAGATGGCCGAGACGCCGTAGTACATCAGTTCCTGAGCCAGCTGGCCGCTGGTCATGCCACGATAGCCGATGGTGAAGTAGAAACCGTCGGCAACAGGACGGTCGAGGTCGCGGTCGTAGACGATGTGGAAGCCGTGACGGAGGAAGATTTCCTTCAGCCGGTGGGCGCGGTCGCCGTAGACCTTCACCTCCTGACGGAAGTTGTACTCACCGTCGCAGGCAGCGCGGAACATGGCAGCCAGCGCATACTGTGCCGAGTGGCTCGTGCCCGACGAGAGGGCGTAGAGCATACGGGTCGAGAATACCAGTCCGAAGGGCAGACCCTCGTAGCGTGCGGCCAGGTCGGGGAAGTGGCGGTGGAACAGCTTGTCGCTGATGCACACCACGCCGATGCGCTCGCCGGCATAGCTGAACGCCTTCGAGCCCGAGATGAGCAGCATGTAGTTGTCGGTATAGCGGGCCACGGTGGGCTGGTAGGGCGGTTCGAAGGGCACGGAGAGATCCTGGCGGAAGTCCATGGCGAAGTAGGCGAGGTCCTCCATGACAATGCAGTCGTAACGTGTAGCCAGTTCGCCGATGGTCTGCAGCTCCTGTTCAGTCAGGCAGACCCACGACGGGTTGTTGGGGTTGGAGTAGACGATGGCGCAGATGTTACCCTTCGACAGGTAGCTTTCCAACTTCGGGCCGAGCTTCTCGCCGCGGAAGTCGTAGACGTCGAACGTCTCGTAGCTGACCCCCTGCACCTGCAGCTGCATCTTCTGGACGGGGAAGCCCGGGTCGATGAAGAGTACGGTGTCCTTCCGCTTGTCGGCCTGCGAGCAGGTGAGGAACGAGGCAAATGTGCCCTGCATACTTCCTGTCACGGGCACGCAGCCCTCCGGGGCGATGTCAACATTGATGAAGGCCTTGACGAAGCGCGAGGCCTGCCGCTTCAGCTCGGGGTAGCCCTGAATGTCGGGGTAGGAGTGGGCTATGCCGTCCTGCAAAGCCTTGATCTGGGCATCGACGCCCACCTGCGCGGCAGGCAGGCCGGGGATGCCCATTTCCATCTTGATGAACTCCACGCCGCTCTCCTTCTCGGCCATGGCGGCTACCTGCTTTACCTCGCGGATGGTGGCCTTGGCGAAGTCCTGAATGCCCATCTGGGCAATCAGGCCATCGACAGTCTCTTTTTTAATAGGTGTAGGTCTCATGCTCTAGTAGGCAAAGAGGGGATACTCCTTCATCTTCTCGTTCACACGCTGGCGCACTGAGGCGATGACCTCCTCGTTCTCGGGGGCGTTGAGCACTTCCTCAATCCAGGCGGCAATCTGGACCATGAGGTCCTCCTTCGCACCACGGGTGGTGATGGCGGGAGTGCCCAGACGGATGCCGGAGGTCTGGAAAGCCGAGCGCGAGTCGAACGGCACCATGTTCTTGTTCACCGTGATGTCGGCAGCCACGAGGGCGTTCTCGGCCACCTTACCTGTCAGGTCGGGGTACTTCGAGCGCAGGTCGACGAGCATAGAGTGGTTGTCGGTGCCGCCGCTGACGATGCCGAAGCCGCGCTTCACCAGCTCGTCGGCCAGTACCTTGGCGTTCTTCTGCACCTGCTTGGCCCACTCTTTGAACTCAGGCTGCAGGGCTTCGCCGAAGGCAACGGCCTTGGCAGCGATGACATGCTCCAGCGGACCACCCTGCTGGCCGGGGAAGACGGCACTGTTGAGCAGTGCCGACATCATCTTGACCTCGCCCTTCGGCGTCTTCAGGCCCCAGGGGTTCTCGAAGTCCTTGCCCATGAGGATGATACCGCCGCGCGGACCGCGCAGGGTCTTATGGGTCGTCGAGGTGACGATGTGTGCATACTTCACTGGGTTCTCCAGCAGGCCGGCGGCAATCAGACCGGCGGGGTGAGCCATATCGATCATCAGCAGGGCACCCACCTTGTCGGCTATCTCGCGCATACGCTTGTAGTCCCATTCACGGCTGTAGGCCGAGCCGCCGCCGATAATCAGCTTCGGCTTGTGCTCCAGGGCCAGCTGCTCCATCTCGTCGTAGTCCACGCGGCCTGTCTCCTTGTTCAGGTTGTAGCCCACGGGCTTGTACAGGATACCGCTGGTGTTAACCAGTGAACCGTGTGAGAGATGACCGCCGTGGGCCAGGTTCAGACCCATGAACGTGTCGCCGGGCTGCAGCACTGCCAGCAGGACGGCGGCGTTGGCCTGTGCACCGGAGTGGGGCTGCACGTTGGCATACTCGGCATCGAACAGCTTGCAGACGCGCTCGATGGCCAGCTTCTCGACCTCGTCGACCACCTGGCAGCCGCCGTAGTAGCGCTTGCCGGGATAGCCCTCGGCGTACTTGTTCGTCAGGTACGAGCCCATGGCCTCCATTACCTCATCGCTCACGAAGTTCTCACTGGCTATCAGCTCAATGCCTTTCAGCTGGCGCTGATGCTCTTTCTCAATCAACTCGAAGATCTGGTTGTCTCTTTTCATCTTTTGTTGTCTATTGGGTTTGTTGTTTGGATACTAATCATTAACGGCTTGCAAAGGTACGACTTTTTTCTGACTTACGTATGCTTTTTGTCATTTTTCGTACTTTTGGAGCCTTAACGGACGACTTCAGTAAACTCGGGCTTGGCTCCCTGCCCGTTGCCGACAGTCACATAGATGATGGAGGTGGACTCCTTGCCGTCCATGCCGCGACCGTTGACGGTGAACTTATAGTCGGTACTGCCGGAGGTCTGGCGCTTGCCTACTGTCGACGGAGTGCCGAGGGGGAACTGATAGCTTGAGCAGGCGGCGTCGAAGATGGCCTTCTCGGCATCGGTCACGGGCTGCTGGGCAGAGTAGGGGGGGAGCTTCTCGACACTTCCCTTCTTGTAGCCGTTCTCCTTCAGGAAACGGTCGAGCTCTTTCTCGGCAGCTGTCACTCTGGCCGTGCGGACGCCGTAGCCCGGCTGTATCTTGGCTTTGGGCAGCGCCTTGACCAGTGCGTCGGACGACGTGTTCAGGCCGCCGCTGCCGAAGGTGCAGAACGGGACAATGGTCTTGCCGGCGAAGTCGTTGTCCTTGACGAGGGTTGCTATCGGCGTGGCGTAGGTACCGAACCAGATGGGGTAGCCAAGGAAGATGACGTCGTAGTCGGCTATCTTCGATTTGAGCGGTTTAAGTTCCGGCAGCTGCCCGCTCTGCATTTCGCGCTGTCCGCGCTGCATGGTTTCCTGGAAGTTGCCTGTATAGGGCTTTACTGCTTCAATGCTCTCGATGTCGGCGCCCGTCTGCTTCTGCAGCTCCTGGGCCACGGTCTTGGTTGTTCCTGTCTCAGAGTAATAGAGCACCAGCTTCTTCTGAGCAAACGCTGTCATGGTTGTTGCGATAACTGCCATTGATAATAGTAGTTTTTTCATAATGTTGATAATATTTGTTATGGGTTTATATCAGACAAAAGTCCAGTTCGCGGGCTATCTGTTCCTTGTCTAAGTGCTGGCCGATGAAGACGAGTTTCTGCATACGGTCGCCGTACTGGTCGTCCCAGTCGCGGCGCAGGCTGGGCTGCTGCTCCATCAGCTGTTGAAGCTCTTTCTTGGGCATGGTGGCATACCACTGGCCGGCGTTGCGCAGGCTGACCTGGCGACCGGCCTGCTCGAAGACGTAGCAGATGTCGGCCTCGTCCTTGAACCAGCAGATGCCCTTGGCGCGGATGATGCCCTTCGGCCACTTGCGGGCCACGAACTCGTCGAACAGTCCTAACTCGAAGGGGCGGCGGGCGCAGTAGACGAATGTGCCGATGCCGTATTCCTCGGCTTCGCCTTCGTCGTGGTGGTGATGATGGTGATGATGCTCGTGCTCGTGATGATGCTCGTGCTCGTGCTCGTCGTCATCGTCGTCGTCATCGTCATCGTCATCGTCATCGTCGTGTCGCTCTACTTCCTGAATCCAGGTAGCCGAGGTAGCCACTTCGTCGAAGTCGAACATCTGGGTGTTGATAATCTTGTCGAGATCAACGTCGCCATAGTTGGTGTCGATGATTTCGGCTTTAGGCTGCAACTCGCGGATAATGCCTCGGATGCGGCCAAGCTCGTCGGCACTTACCTCGTTGGCTTTGTTTAGCAATACGATGTTGCAGAACTCTATCTGCTGAATGACAAGGTTCTCAATGTCTTCCTCGTCGATATTGGGACGGGTGAGATTGAGACCGCTGCCGAATTCGTCCTTCATGCGCAGAGCGTCGACCACGGTGACAATGGCATCGAGTCGGGGCTGACACTCCATGTCGGGCACCATCTGCGGAATCGAGCAGATGGTCTGTGCAATCGGGCCCGGCTCGCAAATGCCGCTGGCCTCGATGACGATGTAGTCGAAGCGCTGCATCTGAATAAGTTCCTGAATCTGGCGCACAAGGTCCATCTTCAGCGTACAGCAGATGCAGCCGTTCTGCAGGGCTACGAGCGAGTCGTCCTGCTCACCCACGATGCCGCCTTTCTCAATAAGGTCGGCGTCGATGTTGACCTCGCCGATGTCGTTCACGACGACGGCGAACTTGATGCCGCGCCGGTTACTTAATATTCTGTTTAACAGTGTTGTTTTGCCGCTGCCTAAATAGCCGGTCAGCAGCAGTACGGGTATCTCTGTATTCTTGGTAATCATATCTTTCATCTTTTATCTTACACCAGTTCAACCTTGTTGATGTCCTGCTCCTTCTCGCAGTAGTGGCAGGTCAGAATGCCGTTGGCCACGTGGAAATGGGTGGCCATCGGCTCGTTGTTGGTGATACACTTGGGGTTGTTGCACTTCACGATGCCGCGAATCTCGTCGGGGGTCTCAACGGTCTTCTTCTCCACAACCTCATAGTCGCGGATGATGTTGAGGATGACCTTGGGGGCAACGACGGAGAGACGGGAAATCTCGTCGTCGGTGAAAAACTTGTCCGACACTTTGATAATGCCTTTATTCCCAACCTTTTGTGACGGATAGTTAAAGCCTATGGTGACGGGTGTCTTCAGGTCGAAAAGCCCTAAGATACTGGCCACCTGATAGGTCTTGTCGGCAGGTATATGGTCGATGACAGTGCCATGCTCAATGGCGGCAACTAAGCGTTCTTTCTTGTTCATAATTCTCAATTATCAAATTACCCAATGATTGTCTTGTCGTTTCTGACTTCGTCGAGCGAGATGCCGAGCACGTCGCAGAAGATGGCTTCGCGGGCAAAGAGTCCGTTGCCGGCTTGCTGGATGTAGTAGGCATGGGGGTTGTCGTCAACCTCGTAGGCAATCTCGTTGACGCGGGGGAGGGGGTGGAGTATCTTCATGTTGGGCTTGGCCAGGCGCAGCAGCTCGTTGTTGAGGACGTAGACGTTCTTCACACGTTCGTACTCCATCAGGTCGGAGAAACGCTCTTTCTGCACACGGGTCATGTAGAGAATGTCGGCGTCCTGGATAATCTTCTCGTTGAAGGCCGTGTGCTCCTGGTACTTGATGCCGTGCTCGTCGCAGTAGAGCTTGTACTCCTTCGGCATGGCCAGCTCCTTGGGGGCCACGAAGTGGTACGTCGGGTTGAAGTGGCGCATGGCCATCAGCAGCGAGTGGACGGTGCGCCCGTACTTCAGGTCGCCCACCATATATATATTAAGGTTCTCGAGCGTACCCTGTGTCTTGTAGATGCTGTAGAGATCGAGCATACACTGGGAGGGGTGCTGGTGGGCTCCGTCGCCGGCGTTGACGATGGGGATGGGAGCCACCTCGGAGGCGTATTGGGCTGCGCCCTCGATATAATGGCGCATGACGATGACATCGGCATAGTTCGACACCATGAGGATGGTGTCTTTCAGCGTCTCACCCTTTGTGCCGCTGGTGATTTTCGGGTCGGCAAAGCCGATGACGCGCGCACCGAGACGGTTGGCGGCGGTTTCGAACGAGAGACGGGTGCGGGTGGAAGGCTCGAAGAACAGTGTGGCGACGACTTTACCCTTCAGCAACTCTCGGTTGGGGTGCTGCTCGAACTCCTGTGCCATCTCTATCATATAGAGAATTTTTTCCTTTGTAAGGTCGGCAATAGTAACGAAATTATGCTTTTCCATCGATGTTTTTTGTATTTGATGGGGCAAAATTACATATTATTTCCCGATTTCGTGCGATATTTTCAGATAATTTTGTATTTTTGCAGGCAAAAATACGAAATATGAGAAAGTTTTTCGTTCGTTTCTTGTGGGCTGTGCTCATTGCCGGGGTGGCAACGACAGCATTTGCGTTCTATGCCATCAGCGAGGGATGGCTTGGATATATGCCCCCCAT
This sequence comes from uncultured Prevotellaceae bacterium, assembly GCA_946185285.1. GTDB lineage: Bacteria > Bacteroidota > Bacteroidia > Bacteroidales > Bacteroidaceae > Prevotella. The sequence continues at coordinate 3,188 of CAMHIS010000076.1, read as the reverse complement.
TGAAGACCTGCAAAACCCCATCAGCCGGTATGCTACTCAGGTCTATTCTGCTGACGGGAAAATCATGGGTACATGGAACTATAACAAGGAGAACCGTGTGATGGTTGACTACTCCAAACTGTCGCCGGCACTGGTGCAGGCGCTGGTCGCCACTGAGGATATCAGGTTCTACGAGCATTCCGGCATCGACTTCTATGCACTGGGACGTGCCATCGTGAAGCGCCTGGTCATGGGGCAGAAGTCGGCAGGCGGAGGATCGACCATTACCCAGCAGCTGGCTAAGCAGCTCTTCACCGAGAAACCAGCCCATACCACGATGGAGCGTGTGCTGCAGAAACCCATCGAGTGGGTTATAGCCGTGAAGCTGGAACGCAACTATACGAAGGACGAAATCCTGACATTGTATCTCAACAAGTTCGACTTCCTGCATAATGCCGTGGGCATCAAGGTGGCGGCTAATACCTATTTTAATAAGGAACCGATAGACTTGACCGTCTCTGAGGCGGCGGTATTGGTAGGCTTATGTAAGAACCCCTCCTATTTCAACCCGGTGCGATTCCCGGACCGCAGCCGTGAGCGACGTAATGTCGTGCTCTCGCAAATGGAAAAAGCCGGATTCATCACTACCCAACAGTGTAAACAGTATCAGGCAGAGCCGCTGAAGCTGAACTTCCATGTGGCTGACCATAAGGATGGCGTGGCCGTCTATTTCCGCGACTTCCTCCGCCGCTACATGATGGCCAAGAAACCGCGCCGCGCCGACTATCCGTCGTGGGGAGACGTGAAGTACCATATTGACAGCATCAATTGGGAGACCGACCCGCTGTACGGATGGTGTAACAAGAACAAGAAGAAGAACGGCGAACCGTATAGCATCTATACCGACGGACTGAAGGTTTATACGACCATCGACTCGCGTATGCAGAAGTATGCTGAGCAGGCCTGCTATGAGCATGTCGTCAAATACTTGCAACCGGCCTTCAACAAGGAGAACAAACGGAAGTCTACGGCTCCTTTCTCTCACAAGTTGTCGTCATCGGAGGTACACAAGATTATGATGCGTTCCGTCCGTCAGAGCGAACGCTATCGGGTCATGAAGCAGGGAGGGGCGTCGGACCAGGAGATCGAAAAGTCGTTCCGCACGAAGACGCAGATGTCTATCTTCACCTATCATGGTGAGGTGGACACCGTGATGACGCCGCTCGACTCTATCCGCTACCTGAAGTCGTTCCTCAGAACGGGCTTCGTCAGCATGGACCCAAGGAATGGGCACGTCAAGGCATACGTCGGAGGACTGGACTTCACGCACTTCGCCTACGACATGGTGATGGACGGACGCCGACAGGTTGGCTCGACCATCAAGCCATTCCTGTACTCGCTGGCTATGGAGAACGGTTTCTCGCCCTGTGATGTCGCTCCGAACGTGCAACAGACTTATATCGTGGGCGGCAAACCTTGGACTCCCCGCAACGGTAGCCATGCCAGGTATGGGCAGATGGTCACCCTCAAATGGGGACTACAACAGTCCAACAACTGGATTTCGGCCTATCTGATGAGTAAACTCAATCCGGCAGCATTCGTAACCTTGCTGAACGAATACGGCATCAACAACCCGGAGATACATGCATCGATGGCACTTTGTCTCGGACCGTGCGAAATCACTGTCGGAGAGATGGTCAGTGCTTATACGGCTTTCGTCAACCACGGCATACGTGCGGCGCAGATGTTCGTTACGAAGATTGAAGACAATGAGGGTAATGTCGTCGCACAGTTCCAGCCGCGAATGAACGAGGTCATAAGCGAGGAGTCGGCTAATAAGATGCTCTATATGCTGAAAGCTGTCGTCGATGGCGGTACGGGCTCAAGGTTGCGCCACAAGTATAACCTGATGGGGGAAATGGCCGGTAAGACCGGAACCACCAATAATAACAGCGATGCCTGGTTTATGGGAATCACTCCCTCGCTCGTTTCCGGCTGCTGGGTGGGGGGCGACGACCGCGACATACACTTCGACAACATGCAGTATGGACAGGGTGCCGCTATGGCGCTGCCCATCTTCGCATATTATATGAAAAAGGTATATGCCGATAAGCTTCTGGGATATGACGAGGAGGCAGTCTTCGACTTGGACGAAGACTATAATCCCTGTCTGTCCTCGGGGGCTGATGTCGACGAGTTTAACGATATTGAAGAAGTATATGAGTAATCTTGTTTTGTTTGGAATCGGAATGCAGGAAGTCCTGATTATTGCCCTGATTGTTTTACTGCTCTTTGGCGGAAAGAAGATTCCCGAACTGATGAACGGTCTTGGCAAAGGGGTCAAGAGCTTCAAGGACGGAATGAAGGATATAGAAGGCGAGGACAAGAACGGGAAGACTGATGAGTAGTCCGTCAGAGTATGCAACTTTCTGGGAGCATCTTGATGAGCTGAGGGCGCGGCTCCTGAGGATGTTGTTGGTGGTGGCAGTCTTCTCTGTTGCGGCTTTCCTGATGAAAGAGCAGCTGTTTAGCGTCGTCCTGGCTCCCCGGAACAGTGATTTCCTCTCATATCGGTTGTTGGGCGTTCCCGTTTTTTCTATCCAGCTCATCAATACTGGACTTACCGAACAGTTTATGGTTCACATGCGAACGGCTATGTACACAGGACTGCTGGCGGCTTCACCTTATATTATATATGAGCTGTTCGGCTTCGTGTCCCCAGGACTCTACGAAAACGAACGACGCTATGCTTTTCGGCTCGTCGGCGCAGCCTACGTGATGTTCATACTTGGCACTCTTATGAACTATTTCCTCGTGTTCCCGCTCACGGTCCGCTTCCTCGGAACCTATCAGGTCAGTGCCGACGTGGCCAATATGTTGACGTTGCAGTCGTACATAGACACTTTTATCGGACTCAGCTTTTTAATGGGAGTCTTATTTGAACTACCAGTCGTCTGCTGGCTGATGGGACGAATGGAAATCATAAATTCAAAGATGATGGCCGCCTATCGTCGCCACGCCATTGTGGCCATCCTCATTGTGGCTGCTGTCGTCACTCCTACCACCGATGTCTTTACCCTTTTTGTTGTCGCTATGCCTATTTGGATGCTCTACGAGTTCAGCATTTTGATAGTAAGAAGCTCCAAAATGTAAATAATCCCGAAAATCTTTGCCATTTTTGAAAAATAATTGCCGAAAAATTTGGCTGG
>CAMHIS010000075.1 GCA_946185285.1 uncultured Prevotellaceae bacterium | reverse complement strand
GTATGGATTTTAGCAATTTTTCAGAAGTGTAATTCAACACTCGCTGCAATGTGGGTTAGATGCGTTAGCTTCTATTTTTACAGCGACGGTGCTCGCTGGCATTAACCAGCGGGCACCGTGTGAGAAGTGTAATTCAGAAATGATCGCAAGAACCGTCCCGCCTGATTTATTTTGTTTTTTAGTTAATTACGCCGAAAAAATTTTCATTCCACGCCGTGGGGCTGGATGGCCCCTTAGGGGGCCGCCCCACCGCATGGAATAAAAATTTTTTCGGCGAGGCAAGTTTGTTTCACGCTGGGGTAAGGATGCACCGCAGTTCTTTCTCCGCTTCGCTTTGAAAGCATGCAAGCACGATTACTAACGCACGGGGCGCACAGATAGACCGCCGAAGCGGAGGCTGTAGTCCCAGTTCGCGCCGCCCGAATAGAAGTACAATTCGTAGGCGTAGTACGGGTCGCTCTCATAGAGCGTCGATGACCAATAGTGGCTCCAGCCGCCGCCCGCACCGCGAAGCTCGCCATCCCAGCGGATGCCTGCGGCGGGTAGGAAAACGGTACCGCCGTTAGGCCCAGTGAACTTAAGACCATACACACCGTTCTGAGTAGTCCACGTCAAAAAACAGTTGGAACACAGTTCCTCTATTTGCGTCCGCGATGGCATACGCCACGGTGCACCCCAGTTGACAGTGGCGGCATCATAACGGGTGCAGGCAATATCACTGCCAATGTTCACCCAACGGCGATTCTGATAATACTGATAAGTGTCCTCGTTATACACGTTCTTCGTCTGCGTCTCGCCCCAGGCGTAGTAGTTGCCATACTGCTCTGGTGCTGAGGCCCCCACGTTGCAGCAGGCCCACTTCGTGCCGCTGGGCAGTCCGAGGTCTATTGTATGGGGGTGGTTATTGTCGGGGCAGGAGGTCTCGCCATACTCCAAAGGGAAGTCCTGCGGCTCACCATAGACAGGGGCGTCGCTGTCAACATACTCTACGTAGGGCACAAGTGTGCAGGTGAAAGGGGGCGTGCCGCTGCGATAGTAGGCATAGCGGGTGTCAGTATATGAAGTGCCGTAGCCACTGGGCTGCACAAGCGAGATTTTCTTCTCCCTGCCGTTAGGGTCGCGGTAGACGTAGCCCCAGTCGTGAACGTCGTCGGCACTGCCGAGCGTGGCTGTGACTGTGACGTCGAATCGGTAGTCGTATGTCAGCCCGTCATTGGTGAACGCTCCCCTCTCATACTGTTTCTTGGTGACCCTGAAGTCGCTCAGTTCAACAGGGAAGGCCATATCGAGATTGGCACTGGGCGAACAAAGCATATCGTACTTCCCGAAGAAGCGAATCACGGGATACACCTTGTATTTCTTCTCCTTGTTGAGTCCGCTGAACTCGCAGCTGAAAGATTTGAATGCATTGCGCGTCCAATATTTGACAGGCTCACCGTTGATTTCATATATTTTGGTATCGACGTGATTGTCATCTTCGTCATAAAGCGAAAAACCTACGGTGTAAGGAATGAAACAGTCATTGGTAATCTTGGCCGTCACGCTGGCGCGGGTGTCTGACAGGGCAGTAGCCTTAGTTTCAGAGAATCCCGGAAGGATGCGCCCCTGATACCACGTGCCAAGCGGAGTGTCGAAGTCCTTGCCTAAGCTAAACGTATAGCGGTCATCAAAGGCTGCTGCCATAAAATGCGCACCGATGTAGGGCTTGATGTCTATCTTGGCCACATCCTTCAGCTCGTCGTAGACAGCCGTGCCTGGCTCTGCATTACGTATGCGGTCAACGTCGAACATCAGTTCGCCTGTGGCCTTTACACCAAAGTCGAACTCACCCCCTACCCATCCGGCCACATGGGAGATAGCCGACAGGCCTATCCGTGCGTATAAACGAGGCTTGAACTCAGCCCTGAATCCAAGATAATCCCATTCTAAGTCCATCGTCGTGATATTCACATCGCCTCCCACCCTGTTGACTACGGGCGAAATGGCGTTCCCAATCATAGGCAACAGCGAAACGTCGAAATACGTAATGTCGGTAACAATATGAGCGAAGCTCTTAAAGGAGAATGCCGTTGCAATCTCACCGCTTAAGGAAGCCTTCGCGCCTAGGTCAAAATATACAGGTATGCCTGCAATGAGGAAATCCTGCTTTGGCAGAAACGACTTCTTCCATTCCTTCTGTGCTTCTCCCGACACTTCATATTCCACATCGGCATCGATGTCAGTTATCACCAGCAGATTAGTATGCGAGCGTAAGAGAAGGTCATCAACAACGCGCGTTATCTTTATGCGTATTTCCGGCGTGTAGGTTATGTCAAACGTATTCTTCGCATTGATGTCGAAAAGGTCCTTTTCCGTGACAAAGCCAGATAGTCCGAGCTGTATGTTCATTCGGCCGGAAGGCAAGTCTCCGTTGTAAATCACATTCTCATGCATAGCCTTGTGCGGGCCACGTACCCTCATCGGTACTCCACTGCCTGCAATAACTTCATAAACGCCATAGTATTGCGAGACGGCCTCAGAGAGTTCAATGTTTTCACAATCAACATATATGCCGTCGGCACCAATAGCCACTGACCTTACGACTCCCACAAAACCATTGGGAAGTTTCACCGTTATGTCCGTGGCAACAAGCTTATCTCCAACGCCTGGCACTAACAATTCCGGCAATGCAGAATCGAATACCAACGTACTATTTTCTACACGAATCAAATAGTCGAACAATTCGCCCTCCAACGGAATAGAACCTTCCTTATACACCGTCTCCGGCGTCACGAACCCCACGCTGTCAATAGCAGCCAGCGGTATGCGGTAGATGCTGTCGGGGGTGTAGAACACCTGCATCACTACCTCGTCGCAGTAGACGCTGTCGGCATCGTAATTGGAGTAGGCTATCGAATCTACCTCGTCACGGAAGAAAGCATTGAAATGACCGTCGTTGCGATAAATGTAGAATGCTTCGCCGACGGTTTGAGCCAGACTGCTCAGTGCGACAGTCACTAATAATAATATAAGGTGTAACTTTTTCATTGCTTTGTAATTTTACTTGTTTTACCGTTCACTTTGAGTATATAGATACCTGAAGGTATGCCGGAAAGAGAAAGCGTCACTTTGTTGGCTTCCGAATAATTGAGTTGGACGGGGATACGGCTACCGTTCAAATTATACAACGCCACCTCGCCAGCTGACTTGATGCCGTTGAAGACTATATGCTCTTTGTCGCGGAAGAAATTGACATCATTACTGGGGGTATCAATATCGTTAACCACTTCTTCCTTCTTATAGGTAAACTTGAGAATGTCGTTAGATGGATACTCAAAGTTGATACCAGAACCCTGTACCAAAACCTTATCAGCAACAAATTGAATTACCGGCTTTTTGCTGAGAGCTATTTCTGTAGTACTGCCATTAGAATGCCACAGAACAAGTGTTTCAAACTTCGGTTGCGAGCCGTCAATGAGACTTATCTCCTGGATTTCCAACTCTTCTGCATCGCCGCCTTCAGTCATGTCTAAAGGAACTATATAACATTCGGTGGCAGCCTCGTCTGTTTTCAACGTACTTACGGTTACGCCTTTTTCTATCCTTTGATATCGTGTTTCACCACTCTCTGCTACATATTTCCATGCAAAGTTGTCAGACGGTGTACTTCTATACAGTTTCAAGCGATATTGAGCTCTACTTCCTGGCTGGCTCGCCCAGTCGCTTCCTCCTATATAGCTGTCAGCAGAATTGAAAGTGGCCTTTCCCGAATGGTCTGAATAGTCTGATTTGATAGAAGATTTATAGGCCACTTCGACAAATTGTTCAAATTCTTCACCATTATCAGCCTCCCAGTGATAATGCTTGCTATCAAATTGTCGTGATATGGAATCACTGGTATTGAAAGAGGATTTGCAATAATAACAGGGAATAACCTCGCCATTATTCTTCTCTACCATAACTTCAGCAATGTGCAACTTCACGGGTGCTTCTGTTGATATATCTATAGTCACAGCATGGTCTTTAAACTCTTGCCCATTAGCTGCTTCCCAATGAAGAAGCTTTCGGCTGGTAGGCATGGCGCTATGAAAATACTTGGCTCCTTGAGCGATCTCCTGACCGCATATCCGAATGTCCGACGATGGGATAGGCTCGCTGAAGTAAACTGAATACGAATCGCCTTCATTCCAGCTAATGACAGGAGAGAGGAGCAAAGTTCCTTTTTCAATAAAATCGATATCCATAGATCCTGTTGGTTCAAAACTCCTGTTACCTGTAATCGGCAACAGCTTTTGGGCGTTGCATATTGTCAAGCATGACAAATATGCAAACAACAAAGTGAAAATGTACTTCTTCATAATTAAAAATAAAAGGCGCAAACCATCCTATGCTTATTCTTCCATCAGGTACCGCCAAGTAACCCTGTCATTAAACAAGCATTGATTGAGTTCACGCCCAAGGGCATGAACTTCAGCCTGCTTGTTCCCAATGACGAAGTTTGGCGGTTTCGATGGAAGGAGAACAAGAGCCAAAAGCTCAAAATCCTAAAAAGTCAGTCGGACGGGGATTGACGCGCAGATTCTTATCGTTTGGTTAATAATAATTGTTTGTTTGTCGAAAGTCCCCTTTGGGAGTGCGCCATCTCGTGCCGCCTGTTGCTCCCCCGTGTCGTTCTGTTATGTCATAAGCTAAACATGTTAAAGTGTTATACCTCTTTTATACTATAATGCTTCAATTTCGCCAGGCGTCAGGCCGGTATACTTGGCTATCAGGTCCACTGGCATGTTGTCGGCCTTCATGCGGCGGGCATTGTCACGGTTGGCCTTGGCTACACCCTCGGTAAGACCCTCAGCACGCCCCTCAGCACGTCCTTGCTCAAGACCCTCTATCACTTTAGTCTCGAGAATGTCGTTCTCCACCATGATGTTGTCGATGTGACGGTCATAGGCGCGACGCTCGGCGTCGCTCATCTGCATGTAGCGCAGGCGCTCACGGGCCTCTGCCAGACCGGGAGTGGTCGTGTTGTCGCGGATGTTGCCGTCCTTCAGGTAGTCGAGCCACTCCTCTAAGGGGGTGGTGGCCACCTTATTGAACTCGTTGACACGTATGATGTAGTACTCGGGGAAGATGTCCGTCGACGACACCATGCCGATGGCATCCTTCGTGCGGGTGTTGATCACGAGCTGGTCGTTGATTACTCCTTTTTCCGAATCTTCCAGCCGATGGCGGCAACGACGATGCTCGTCACCGGCGAGAGCAAGTTGAAGAAGCAGTAGGGCAGATAGGTGAGCGTGGCCACGCCGAGGACGGTGCTCTGGGTAAGACCGCAGGTGTTCCAGGGAATCAGCACGGAGGTGACCGTCGCACCGTCCTCACACGAGCGGCTCAGCAGGCGCGACTCGTAGCCCCGCTGCAGGTAGGTGTCGCGGAACATGGAGCTGGTGAGCATGATGGAGAGATACTGGTCGGCCATAGCGATATTGCAGAACAGGGCGGAACCGACGGTGGAGGCCACAAGGGAGGCCGTGCCGCGCACCCAGCGGAGCACGATGTGCATCAGGTCCTGCAGCTGGCCGGTGGCGGTAAGAGCACCGCCGAAGGTCTGGGCACAGATGATGAGCCAGATGGTGGGCATCATGCCGGCCATGCCGCTGGTATGCACCAGCTCGTTGAGCATCGGCACGCCGGTCTCGATGTCGGTGGCTCCGTAGCACACCTGCATCATGCCCTTATAGGAGGCGAGCAGTCCCCCACCCTCGCGGCCTGAGATGGTAAGCACGAGGTCGGTCTGTACCACCAATCCCACAATGGCTGCCAGGAGAATGGCCAGAAACAGCACCACCATCGACGGCCAGCGGCGGGCAATCATGATGCCCGTCAGCGCGGGCACCACGAGGAGCCAGGGCGAGATGACGAACGTCTGCTGCAGGCCGTCCATGAACTCAGCCACATTGCCCTGTCCCGAGACGTTCATCGTCAGGCCGGCAATGAGGAAGACCGTGAGCGAGATGCAGAACGTGGGCACCGTGGTGAACATCATGTAGCGGATATGCGTGAACAGCGGCGTTCCCGACACGCTCGAAGCCAGTACGGTGGTGTCGCTGAGCGGCGACAGCTTGTCGCCGAAATAGGCGCCGGTAATGATGGAGCCTGCTATCCAGCCGTCGTCGAAGCCATGCGCCTTGCCGATACCCATCAGCGCCACGCCGATGGTGGCGACGGTGGTCCACGACGAGCCGATCATCAGGCTGACCAAGGCACAGAGCAACGAACTGCTGACGAGGAATATCTCAGGCCGCAGAATCTGCATGCCGTAATAGATCATGGTGGGCACGATACCCGACACCATCCACGTGCCACCAATGGCACCTATGAGGAGCAGGATGATGATAGCCGGCGTACACGAGGCTATCTTAGCGGTAATCTCCCGTTCCAGGTCCTCCCACGCCAGCCGCTTGGAGAAATGGCCGACGAGCACACTGACCGCCGACGCCACGAGCAGCGACACCTGCGAGGCGCCATCAAGTGTTGCGTTGCCAAAGACGGCAACGCAACACGAGATGAGCGCTATCAGTATCAGGAACGGGATGAACGACATGTATCAGCAGACCTTCTCGAGTCGCTTCATGATGGAGAACATGAAGACAGCCGAGATGAGGCAGAGGGCGATGAAGACCGTCCAGACAGCCCAAAGGGGAATGTTACCCCAGAGATAGCCGCCGACGCCGACCAGCTTGTTACCGATGGCCGTAGCCACGAACCAGCCGCCCATCATCAGGCCCTTGTACTTCGGGGGAGCCACCTTCGAGACGAACGAGATGCCCATCGGCGAGAGCAACAGTTCGGCGAACGTTAATATAAGATAGGTATAGATGAGCAGCTGCGGCGTGACATCGGCCACGTGGACGGCCACCGGCTCACCGTCGGCTCCTACCGTGGTCTGCGGCATGGGCAGTCCGAACGAGGCAACGGCCATGAGACAGTAGGCCAGACCGGCCACCACCATACCGTAGGCAATCTTGCGCGGAGCAGAGGGCTCCTTGCCCTTCTTGGCCAGCGAACCGAAGATGGCGAGCGAGACGGGCGTCAGAGCAACGACATAGAAGGGATTGAACTGCTGGAAGATGGGAGCCGAGACGGCTACAATCTCACCCTTCGCGGCATCGTACTGCAGGAAGAGGACGGCCAGGGCGATGCAGATGACAACGGCAGAAATAGCCTTGCCCTTACTGGTCTTCGACTGGAAGAGTGAGAAACCGGCATAGACGATGAAGATGATGGCCACGAGGTTCCACACGTTGAAGGCCATACCCTCAATGCCGGTTGACGTCTTGGCGGTGAACTCGTCGGCGAAGTAGGTCAGCGACAGACCGTTCTGGTGGAAGGCCATCCAGAAGAAGATGACCACGGCGAAGACGAGGCAGAGGGCCACGATGCGGGCCTTCGTCTCCTCCTTCGACAGTTCCTCGACCTCAGCCTGTACGCCAGCCTTCTTCGTACCGCCCTCCACGTGGCGGAAGGTGCCACGGAAAATGTAGTAGATGGCAATGGAGAGGATGAGCGAAGCGCAGGCCACAGCGAAGGCGAAGTGGTAGGAGTCGTTGACCGACGTGCCGAGGTTCTGTTGTGCCCACTCCATAATCTTCACGGCAGCGGTCGGTGCAAACAGCGCGCCGATGTTGATGGCCATGTAGAAGATGGAGAAGCCCGAGTCGCGCTGCGAGGCATACTTCGGGTCGTTGTAGAGGTCGCCCACCATCACCTGGAGGTTACCCTTGAAGAGTCCCGTGCCCAGTCCGATGAGCACCAGCGCAGCGAGCATCACGACCAGCGCCACCGTGTCGCCACCCAGTGGTACCGACAGCAGCAGATAGCCTGCAAACATAATGAGGATGCCGATGGTCACCATGCGGCCGAAGCCGAACTTGTCGGCCAGCCAGCCGCCCACGATGGGCAGGAAGTAGACCAGCATCAGGAAGTCACTGTAGATCTCGCCCGCCCAGCCGGCGTCGAGTCCGTAGTTAGCACGCAGGAAGAGTGCGAAGACGGCGAGCATCGTGTAGTAGCCGAAGCGCTCGCCCGTGTTGGCCAGTGCCAACGCATAGAGTCCTTTAGGTTGGTTCTCAAACATAACTTATTTAATTTTAGGGTTTTTGCTCTTGACGACATCAAACAGGTAAGAAGCCTTGACAAAGATGGTCTGGTAGTCGGACTTCGCGAAGTAGTCGCGCTTGCTGCTGCCATAGACGTTACCCAGACCATAGTAGAAGCGGCCCTCAATCAAGAAATGGCCAATCTTAGGACGCGAGAACTCGAGACCGAAACCGGCAACGATACCATAGTCGAGCTTGTTCTCGATGGGCATGTGGTACATATTCGAGAACTTATATATCTTGCCGTCCTGCTCAATGTCGGGGCCGGAGATGTGCGACGTGCGGTAATACCACGAAGGGTGGTCAAGGTCGAAGTTGTACACTGCCTTCTCGTTGAGGTAAAAGCCCAACTGCGGACCAGCCTGGAAGAAGAACTGAAAGCCGCGCCGCTCACGTCCCCACCCTAAGCGGGCGAACACCGGTACCTGAATATAGTCTACGACGCGCTTGTACTCCTCGGCCAGCCCTGTCTCATCGTTGATGACGGGCTGGTCTTCCGAGTCCCAGATGCGCTCCTGCCAGCCCATCTGGGTGTAGTTCACCTCGCCCACGATGGCACAGATGCTGTTAAAGTACTTCTCGCCCGTATAGCGCAGAGTGATACCGCCGGTCTTGCCGAACAGCTTACTCTGCGGCACCTCTGGCATGAAGTCTATCGAACTGAATGCAACACCTCCGTTGACGCCCACGGCAAACTCGTTACGGTATTCGCCTATCTGGGCACTGAGGGTCGAAGGCAAAAAGGTAAAAAGATAAAGAGGTAAAAGCCTCTTTACCCACCTTTGCATCTTACCATACATCATGTAAGCCATTATTCACCTTTTAACCTTTAAAACTTGATGGTCTCTACTCGTTGCTCCGGCAGATAGTGTACGAACAGGAGCTGGCGGTTACGGAAGCCGCCGCTACCCTGTCGTTCGAACTTCAGCGGTGTCTGCACAGGCTCATAGTCCAGCTGGCCAGGAATGCCCGTAAAACTCTTTCCGAACTTCTGGAAACCCTGCAGGAAGAACATGGCATGGTCGAAGCCTGTAATGGCAAAGCGCGGCTGTCGGTCCATCATGTCCTGATGGAAATTCCAGCGGTACTTCTGCTGCAGGCGCAACGTGCTCGACATCAGCGGATTATAGTGGAAGTAGGCAGGTATGTACACATTGAACTTATAGAAATTGTCCAACTGGTATTTCGTGTACATCATCCATTCCGTATAGCCGAACATCGTAATCTTCATGCCCGGCGTGGCAGTGGTCAGACCGTTCAGCTTGGCAAAGGCCACGTTAAGCTCTGGCGAGCGGCCCGTGTTCAGGATGACGACGTTGGGCAGGGTCTTGCTGAACGACTTGGCAAACATTGCTTCCGACGACTTCAGGTTGGTGATGCCGTACTCTATGCCCCGTGACTCCAACTGCCGCCGCAGGCCGAACGTGAAAACGCCCTTCTGGCTGGTGGTGTCGTTGCAGTCGATGAAAACGGGATGATAGCCGCTGAACTTTTTCAGGAACTGCTCAATAACGGCATCGTTGATAGCTGTCGGCGACTGGTAAATCTGGAAGATGTTCGGGTTGGTCTGTAGCTGCGGGGCATTGATGGAGAAGGGAATGACCAGGCGGATGTCGTTCTTGGTGACAAACTCCGACAGCTGGTCCATCTGCTTGGAGTACAGCGGACCAATAATCAGGTCGCACTGACGGGCGGCCTTCTCGCGCAGCACGGGAGCGATATCCTCGTCGTCGGGCGTGTTCCAGGCATGTACATCGACCGAGACGCCCAACTTCTTCAAGCTGTCACAGGCCATGAGGATGCCCCGATAGTACTCCACCATGCGGCGCCCGTCGCCGTTGATGTCGTGGAGCGGCAACATCACCCCCAGCTGAATGGCCTTCTTCACCTCCTTTTCGACGACAGGCTCCTGTTTCGGCTGTGTTGTCTGCGAAGGCGTCTGGTCAGTCTTGGCATAAGGGATGAAGATGTACGAATCCTTCTTCAGTTCGTAGCCCGGCGTGTTCATCTCAGGATTGGCATCTATCAGTTCCCGGATGGTCAGACCGTATTGACGGGCAATGCCGAACACAGTTTCCTTTTTCTTAACCTTGTGGATCTCACGCCATGTCTGCTGCTGTGCATACGTCGTTTCGGTCACGAATGCGGCCATGACAGCCAGCAAAAAGCATCTTAATATCTGTTTCATTTTATCGTATTTTCTGTTTTGCGCTACAAAAGTACTAAATAATTATTAATTATGAATTACTAATTATGAATTATTTACTATCTTTGCACCAAAATTCACACGAATATGACACCAAGACAACTCATCACGGCAGCCTTGCTGGCATTATTTCCCTTTGCAGGACATGCCCAAACTACGTCTGTAATAGCGACATACACTGACAGAGACAACAACACAGTTGACAGCGAGACCGACTTTACCGAAGAAGCCCCGCTCAATGTCACTTTCCGGGTCAATGCCAAGGATATGGATGAGCACACACCGTCCTACGAATGGCACATCCGCAAGGAAGAGGCAGAGGGAGAACGAGACATCGTGGTACGCTACGAGGAAACCACCCAGTACACGTTCACTGAGTCGGGAACATTTAAGGTCATACTGAAGACGCGCCTCACCGACATCGGTGCCGACCTGGACTCAGCAATGATTAAGGTGACCATCAGTGAAAGCCGTCTGGAAATGCCCAACGCCTTCTCGCCCAACGATGACGGCAAAAACGACATCTATGGTGCCAAGGGCATCAACGACCCGAACAGTACGGCGCATTACAAGAGCATCGTCGAGTTCCACGGCTACATCTTCAACCGGTGGGGACAGAAGCTTTTTGAGTGGACTGACGTCAGCAAGGGGTGGGATGGCAAGTTCCACGGTACACCCGTCAAGGACGGTGTCTATTATGTGCTTGTCAAGGCGAAAGGTGCCGACGGACGTGAGTACAACATCAAAAAGGACATAAACCTTTTGCGCAGTTTCTCAGAAACGACTTCATCGACTACAGAATAGCACTATGAGAGAAGATGAGATAATACAGGTCTTCGGTGCCCGTGTCCATAACCTGAAGAACATCGACGTCGAGATTCCCCGGCAGTCGCTGACGGTCATCACAGGCCTCAGCGGCAGCGGCAAATCGTCGCTGGCCTTCGACACCATCTTTGCCGAAGGCCAGCGCCGCTATATCGAGACATTCTCAGCCTACGCCCGCAACTTCCTCGGCGGCATGGAGCGGCCCGACGTCGACAAGATTACCGGTCTTTCGCCCGTCATCAGCATCGAGCAGAAGACGACCAACAAGAACCCGCGCTCCACCGTGGGCACCACCACCGAGATTTACGACTACCTGCGACTGCTCTTCGCCCGTGCAGGCCATGCATTTAGCTACATGACGGGCGAGCCGATGGTGAAGTACACCGAGGAAAAGGTAGTGGAGATGATTCAGCACGACTATGCCAGTCGTAGAATCCTGATACTGGCTCCGTTAGTGCGCAGCCGCAAGGGCCACTACCGCGAACTCTTTGAGGCCATGCGCCGTAAGGGCTACCTGAACATCCGCGTCGACGGCGAACTGAAGGAGATAACCCAGGGCATGAAGGTGGACCGCTACAAGAACCACGACATCGAGGTGGTGATAGATAAGTTAAGCCTCCCCCCTGCCCCCTCCGAAAGAGGGAGTGAGAATGAGCCCAATGACAGGCTGCGGAAGTCAGTACAGCTGGCCATGAAACAAGGCGAAGGTCTCATCATGATTCTCGACAAGGACACGAACCAGGCGAAGTTCTTCTCCAAGCGGCTGATGTGTCCCACATCGGGCATAAGCTACAGTGACCCAGCGCCTAACAACTTTTCGTTCAACTCTCCCCAAGGGGCTTGTCCACACTGCAAGGGCTTGGGTTATATCAACGAGATCGACCTCGGCAAGGTCATTCCCAACCGCAAGCTGAACATCCACGAAGGGGGCATCGTGCCGTTAGGCAAATACAAGAACCAGATGATATTCTGGCAGATTGACGCCATCCTGAAAAAGTTTGACTGTAATCTGAAAACCCCCATCGCCGACATTCCCGACGAGGCCCTGCAGGAGGTGCTCTACGGCTCGTTGGAGAACGTACGCATCGACAAGGAACTCGTTCACACCTCGAGCGACTATTTTGTGGCTTTCGACGGTATCATCAAGTACTTGCGGCAGGTAATGGAGAACGATGACTCCACTACCGGACAGAAGTGGGCTGACCAGTTCCTGGCCGAAGCACCATGTCCCGAATGCCACGGCCAGCGGCTCAACCGCGAGGCCCTCAGCTACAAGATATGGGACAAGAACATCGCCGAACTGGCCTCGATGGACATCAGCGAACTGCGCGAGTGGCTCAACCACGTGGAGGAGCACTTGGACAACCAGCAACGCCAGATTGCTGCCGAGATATTAAAAGAGATACGCACGCGCCTGGACTTCCTCTTGGAGGTGGGCCTCGACTACTTGGCACTGAACCGCCCGTCGGCCTCGCTCTCAGGCGGTGAAAGCCAGCGCATCCGACTGGCCACGCAGATAGGCTCACAGCTGGTCAACGTGCTCTACATCCTCGACGAGCCCAGCATCGGCCTGCACCAGCGCGACAAC
>CAMHIS010000074.1 GCA_946185285.1 uncultured Prevotellaceae bacterium | reverse complement strand
CTGCAGAATGCCTTCATCAACGAGGTCATCGACAAGATGCAACTCGAACCGCTGCGCGACCGCCTGCACTATCTCATCGAGAAGCGCTTCCGCGGCGAGCTGAACAAGTGTGAGGGATGTAAGCTGTGTAAATGAGGAATGAGGAATGAGAAATGAGAAATGAGGAATGAGGAATGAGAAATGAGAAATGAGAAATGAGAAATGAGAAATGAGGAATGAGAAATGAGGGGTGACTATCATATAAATAAGGTGCGTGAGGATTTCCCGATATTGGGGAGGGCGGTGTACGGCCGGCCGCTGGTCTACCTTGACAATGCGGCGACGACGCAGAAGCCGCTGTGCGTGCTCGACGCCATGCGCGAAGAGTATCTGAACGTCAACGCCAACGTCCACCGGGGCGTACACTACCTGTCGCAGCAGGCCACCGACCTGCACGAGGCGGCCCGCGAGACGGTGCGCCAGTTTATCAATGCCCGCAAGACGGAGGAGGTCATCTTCACGCGGGGCACGACGGAGGCCATCAACCTGGTGGCCCAGACGTTCTGCCAGTCGCAGATGCAGGAGGGCGACGAGGTGCTGGTCACCGACATGGAGCACCACTCTAACATCGTGCCGTGGCAGCTGCAGGCCATGCAGCGCGGCATCGTGGTGCGCCACCTGCCCATCACCGACGACGGTCAGCTATGCTGCAACACTGTTGCAGCACAGATAACAGAGCGGACACGGCTGGTGAGCCTGGCCCACGTGAGCAACGTGCTGGGGACGGTGAACCCCGTCGGCCGCATCATAGAAGCGGCACACGAGAAAGGGGTGCCGGTGCTGGTGGATGCGGCGCAGAGTGCGCCGCACCTGAAGATTGACGTGCAGCAGCTGGACTGCGACTTCCTGGCCTTCAGCGGACATAAGATGTACGGGCCTACGGGCATCGGCGTGCTCTTTGGCAAGGAGGAGTGGCTTGAGAAGCTGCCACCGTATCAGGGCGGCGGCGAGATGATTGACAAGGTGACGTGGGAGCGCACTACCTTCGAGCGGCTGCCGTTTAAGTTTGAGGCGGGCACGCCCGACTATGTGGCGACGCACGGGCTGGCGACGGCCATCAAGTACCTGACTGCGGTTGGCCTCGACAGAGTCGAGGCACACGAGAAGGGGCTGACACAGTACGCAATGGAGGGGCTGCGGACGATTGACGGGGTGACGATTTACGGACCGGAGGAGCCGCACGACGCGGTTGTCAGCTTCAACGTCGGCGGCATACACCATCTGGACATCGGTACGCTGCTCGACCGGCTCGGCATCGCCGTGCGCACGGGGCACCACTGCGCTCAGCCGCTGATGGACCGCTTCGGTATCAGCGGGACGGTGCGCGCATCGTTTGCCATGTATAATACGAAGGAGGAAGTCGATGCGCTCGTGGCGGGGCTGCGCCGCGTCGTAAAAATGTTTTAGACCCACCCCCGGCCCCTCCCTGTGAGGGAGGGGAGTAAATACCAAAGCAATGAAAGAGAATAGAGATAGCGTAAAGGTAACCACTCCCCTCCCTCACAGGGAGGGGTTGGGGGTGGGTCTTCTTCTCCCTCACTACTACGCCGGCCTTATCGAGGCCGGCTGCGACGAGGCTGGACGGGGCTGCCTGGCAGGCAGCGTCTATGCGGCGGCGGTCATCCTGCCCGACGGCTATGAGAACCCGCTGCTGAACGACTCGAAACAGCTGACGGAGAAGCGGCGCTATGAACTGCGCGAGCAGATAGAGCGCGACGCCGTGGCGTGGGCCGTGGGCATCGTCACAGCCGAGGAGATAGACAAGATCAACATCCTCAACGCCTCGATACTGGCCATGCACCGCGCACTGGACCAGCTGAAGGTGCGGCCGGAGGCTGTTATCGTGGACGGAAACCGGTTCAAGAAATATCAGGACCTGCCCCACACCACCATCGTCAAGGGCGACGGCAAGTACATGGCCATTGCGGCTGCCTCGATACTGGCCAAGACCTACCGCGACGACTATATGAACCAGCTGGCCAAGGAGTATCCGCAGTACGACTGGCAGAAGAACAAGGGCTACCCGACGAAGAAACACCGCGAGGCCATCCGACAGTACGGTACGACGCCCTACCACCGCATGAGCTATAACCTGCTCGGCGACGGACAGCTGAGTCTGCAGTTTGAAGATTAAAACTAACTCAAGTTTCGCATGTTAAGTAGATATAAGAAGATAAAGGAAGATAGCCGCTTTCCAGCGGCTGAAGATAAAAGACATTACCCTTTCTGCGATGATTCTGCAGCAAAACTATTGTCATCTATCTCCTTCTATCTTCATCTATCTCCTTCTATTTACAAAGCAAGCGGAACTTGCGAAAGTTGAATAAAACTAATTAAATAATACAAGTTTCGCATGTTTGGAGTTATCAGAAGTTATCGGGAGTTCTTGCTAAGGCAAGCGTCCCTTTGGGCCGAGCGAAGAGGCTTTCAGCCTCTGGAGTTAACAGACATTACTTTGTTACAGCAGGTCTATTGTCCGCTAACTCCACGAGCCGCGGCTCGTTAACTACCTATTAACTCCCATTAACTCCCAGCATGCGGAGCTTGCGAAAGTTGAATTAAATAACTTACACTATGAAGAAAGTAAAAGCAATCGTATTGGCAGCGGTGGCAATGATTGTTACCAGCTGTGGAACACAAGGAAACATCCTCGGCGACATCCTGCAGGGAGGAACCCTCGGCAACGTGATTATCAGCGTTATCGGCGCACAGAAGGTGACGGCTCAGGACTTGATCGGCGCGTGGAACTACAGTGGCCCGGGCTGCGCCTTCACCAGCGAGAACCTGCTGGCCAAGGCCGGCGGTGAGGTGGCTGCCACCCGCATCAAGGAGAAGGCCCTGCCCTACTACCAGCAGATAGGCATCACGAGCCAGAACACCAACATCACGTTCAAGCAGGACGGCACCTACACGGCCAACTTCCGCGGCACGCCGATGAGCGGCAAGTGGACCTACGACGAGGCGTCGAGCAAGGTGACGCTGCAGAGTCTGCTGCTGACCATCAACTGCTACGCCAAGCGCAACTACACCGGCATCGGACTGCTCTTTGAGAGTTCGAAGCTGCTGAACATCCTCCAGACGATGGCCGCCTTGAGTGGCAACCAGAATATCCAGGCCGTGGGCGAGATCAGCAAGACCTACGACGGTCTGCGCTTAGGCTTCGACTTCAGCAAGTAGAAGTCGTAGAAGAGGGTTAACATCAAAAAGGGACCTGCTTCCCAGCGAGTCCCTTTACAAGGTAAATTAATTAACATAAAAAAAACCTTGGGCTTCACAGCCGAAGGTTCATGGTCAATTTTTCGGGCTCTCTTACTTCCCTCTCGGGAATTGGGAGGATTTACATTTAACACAATCCTTGGAAAATGTCCAAGGCAAAAAACTATAGATAATCTTTCAACATAAATTCGTGTGCAAAGATACGTCTTTTTCCGCTTCCAGCAAAATTTATTTCCTTAAAAAATGTTAGAACCCCAGAACTATTCTCTGTTTTGTTGGAAAATTACTATCTTTGCAGCATATTATAAAACAAAAAAACGATTCTCATGAACAAGACCCTCAAACAGCTGGCCATGGCGGCAATTCTCTGCCTCGCACCAGCAACTATGACGGCAGCATCGGCAAAACCCGGCACTTTCACCGTCGGCGACAAGACCTTTTTGCTCAACGGTCAGCCCTTCGTGGTGAAGGCTGCCGAAGTACACTACCCCCGTATTCCCCGCCCGTACTGGGAACATCGCATCCAGATGTGCAAGGCCCTCGGCATGAACGCCGTCTGCATCTACATCTTCTGGAACATCCACGAGCAGCGCGAGGGCGAGTTCGACTTTACGGGCAACAACGACGTGGCAGCATTCTGCCGACTGGCTCAGAAGAACGGCCTCTACGTCATCGTGCGCCCCGGTCCCTACGTCTGCGCCGAGTGGGAGATGGGCGGTCTGCCCTGGTGGCTCTTAAAGAAAAAGGATATACGCCTGCGCGAGCGCGATCCTTATTTTATGGAGCGTGTGAAAATCTTCGAAGAGAAGGTGGGTGAACAGCTGAAGCCGCTGACCATCCAGAACGGCGGTCCCATCATCATGATTCAGGTGGAGAACGAATACGGAAGCTATGGCGAGGACAAGCCCTACATCAGGGAGATCAGGGATTGTCTGAGGGAGATTTATAAGGCCTCCCCAAGCCCCTCCAAAGGAGGGGGTGTTCAGATAGATAACGCCCCTGCCAACGCCGCCTCTTCAGGTAACCTGACATCCCCTCCTTCGGAGGGGCTTGGGGAGGCTTCCCTCTTACTCTTTCAGTGCGACTGGTCGTCGAACTTCGAGAAGAACGGCTTGGACGACCTGACGTGGACCATGAACTTCGGCACGGGCGCCAACATCGACCAGCAGTTCCGCCGCTTAGGCGAGCTGCGCCCCAATGCCCCGAAGATGTGCTCTGAGTTCTGGAGCGGCTGGTTCGACAAATGGGGAGCCCGCCATGAGACGCGCCCGGCCAAGGATATGGTCGAGGGTATGGACGAAATGCTCTCGAAGGGCATCTCCTTCTCGCTCTACATGACCCACGGAGGTACTTCGTTCGGCCATTGGGCAGGCGCCAACAGCCCCGGCTTTGCCCCCGACGTCACCAGCTACGACTACGATGCTCCCATCAACGAATACGGTCACGCTACTCCTAAGTACTGGGAGCTGCGCAAGATGATGGAGAAGTACGACGCCAACGGTTTCCCCCTCGGGGGACGGAAGGGGGGCTTGCCCGCCGTGCCCAAGGCGCCGATGCCTATCATCACCGTGCCTAAGTTTGCTCTGACGGAGTTTGCGCCCTTCATGGCTGCCATGACCAAGCCCGTCAATGGCGCACCCAAGACCTTCGAGGAGATGGATATGGGCTGGGGCACGATGATGTACTCTACCCGCCTGCCCGAGATTACTTCGCAGAGCGTGCTCACCGGCGAGTTCCACGACTTCGCCCAAGTGTTTATCGACAACAAATATATCGGTAAGATTGACCGCGTGAAGAACGAGAAGTCGCTCACCATCCCTGCCGTGAAGAAAGGCGCCGAACTGATTATCATCGTCGAAGGCATGGGGCGCATCAACTTCGGCCGTGCCATCAAGGACTTCAAAGGTATTGTCGGCAACGTCACGCTGACCACCGAGACCGACGATGTGGAGATGGTGCTGACACCAAAGAACTGGATGAATGTAGCCATTCCCGATGACTACGAGACAGCAGTCAAGACACTTGACATGGTAAAGGGCGTCAACGACCAGGTAGCTGCAGGCAAGGTGAAAGGGAGCGTTCCTGCACTCGCCTTCACACAGGGCTATGAGGGGTCGAAGAAGCTCAGCGACATTATGAAGCCCGGCTACCACCGCGGCTACTTCAACCTGAAGAAGGTGGGCGACACGTTCCTGAACTTCGAGACATGGGGCAAGGGTCAGGTCTACGTGAACGGTCACGCCATGGGCCGCATCTGGTCGATAGGCCCGCAGCAGACGCTCTACGTCCCCGGCTGCTGGCTGAAGAAGGGAAAGAATGAAATCATCGTCCTCGACATCGTCGGCCCGAAGGAGGCTGTGGTCTGGGGCCAGGCAGAGCCTGAACTCAACAAACTCCAGTTGGAGAAGTCGAACAAGCACAACAACATCGGCGACAAGCCCGACCTCAATAGCGCTACGCCCGTCGCCACGGGAGCCTTCAAGGCTGGCAACGGCTGGCAGACGATTCAGTTTGGTAAGACCGCCAAGGGCCGTTACCTCGCCATCGAGTGCCTCAGCACCCAGAAGGATGGCGACCGCGCAGCCATCGCCGAGCTCTATCTGCAAGGTCAGGACGGCAAGCGCTTGAGCCGCGAGCCATGGAAGACAAAGTACGCCAATTCTGAGGAGGAAAACGGCAACCACTTAGGCGACAAGGTCTTCGACCTGCAGGAGTCTACCTACTGGCAGACGGAGAAGTCGGCTCAGGCGCCCCACCTGCTGGTCATCGACCTCGGCTCTGAGCAGACCGCCACAGCCCTGGAGTATCTGCCGCGTGCCGAACAGGGTGCTCCCGGCTCGGTGAAGAATTTCAAGATATATCTTTATGAATAGCCTCTAACCGGCTGAGGTCAAGTTTCTTGCCCAGACGGCTTTTCGTTGAGCGCAGTGCCTGCTCCGTACAGCAGAAGCACTGCGCTTTCTGCTGTTCGGTCTTGCCGTAGTACTGCATGATGCAATAGAAAGTCTCCTTGGGCGTCAGTTCAACCGAACTGAGGATGCCGGCCAAGGTAGGGTCAACGATGTGCAGCGTCTCGGTAACGGCCAACTGCTCGCGCTTGCCCATCTGCGAGATGTTCTCGTTGTGTAGGATGGCGTAGAGCACGTCGACGCCCTGTTTCGTGCGGACGATGTCGGCACGGATGGCGGCAGGCTGTTCCGGTTCGTCGGTCTCGACAGCCATGCTCTCCATCAGCTCGTCAACCTTCCGTTCGAAGGCCGCCTTGCGCCGCCGTGCCCACCACAGGCCGCCGACGATGACAGCGACCAAAAGACCGATGAAACCGACAAAAATTGAACGGTCGTGACTGCGTCCCTGCTCGTTGGCCGCCTGCTGCAGGCGCACAAACTCCACGGTCTGGCCCTCCGGCAGCACCGCCATCACCATCTCGGCCTGCTCCTTCTTGTCCTCCAGGATAAAGACCAGCGAGAGCATAGTCAGGGCGTCGGCCATCTCGGCCGAGTCAGCCGACAGGATGGCAGCGCTGTAGGCCCGCTGCTCCGCCGTTCTCAGGTCGTGGCTACCCACGGCCTCCAAGGCCTCGTTTATCAGCTGTTCAGTGTCCGATGTCCGGGGCGCATTTTCCGTACAAGCCGCCGCTAAAAGCAGGGCTGCGCATAAAAAGGCTGTGTCAAAGAGCCGTCTAAGAGTTTTCATAACTAATTGGTTTTCAATATGTCCGTCTTCGCAAAGCGTGTCAGTCGCCGTTGCCCTATTGCAGAAGCCGCCGAAAAGCACTATCTTTGCACCGACATACTTACCAATGTCAACTGCAAACCAACGTCAGCGCGGCGGCCAGTCCCAATCTGGCCGCCGCTCGTCGTATTATTGTTTCAAGAGGTTCAGCTTCACTTTCGGGGCGAGGGCGTTGGAAACCTTCTCCGTGTACTGGCCGACCCTGGCGGTGGCGGTGCAGCGAATGTCGCGGCTCGACGCGCCGATGTTGAAAGTATAGTTGCCGCCTTCCGTGAGCCACTGCGAGCCAGCCTCGTCGAACGAGGCGAGCATACGGACGGGAATCTGCATCGTCAGCGTCTCGCTCTCGCCGGGCTTCAGCTCGCGCGTCTTGGCGAAGGCCTTCAGTTCCTGGGCGGGCTTCTCTATCTGGCCCTTCGGGGCCGTGACGTAGACCTGGGCCACCTCCTTGCCGGCAACCTTGCCGGTGTTCTTGACGGTGACTGAAACGGTGACGTTATCGCCGCTCACCTTGACCGTAGGCTTGCTGTAGGCAAACGTGGTGTAGCTGAGGCCGTAGCCGAAGGGATAGGCCACCTCCTTGTTAAAGGTGTCGAAGTAGCGGTAGCCCACGTAGATGTCCTCGTCGTGGTTGGTGTAGTCGCGCCCTGGAATCTCGACTCCGTAGCCTAACGACTCGCGGAAGGTGTACATGTCCATCTGCTGCGGGAAGTTCTTGGTGGACGGATGGTCGGTGGCCGCGATGGGCCACGTCATGGTCAGACGGCCCGAGGGGTTGGACTTGCCGGTGAGCACGTCGGCCACCGAGTTGCCGCCCTCCTCGCCGGGCTGCCAGGCGCAGAGGATGGCATCGACACGGTCGCGCCAGGAGGCCGTCTCCATGACCGAGCCGGAATTCAGAATCACGATGACGGGCTTGCCAGCCGGGCGGAACTGGTCGCTCACGCGCTCTATCATGGCCTTCTCGTTGGCCGTCAGGTTGAACTCGCCCTCTATCTCGCGGTCCATGCCCTCGCCAGCCTGCCGTCCGATGGTGATGATGGCAGCATCGGCCTCCTTCGCCTCGTGGGCCACGCAGCGCTCGGAAATCTCGATTTCATCGAGCTTCGGCGTGCCCGTGTCGAGGAACCACATGATGGGGTTCTTGTCGGCCTTCAGCTTGGCCTTGGCATATTTGACGTAGTTCTGGTAAATCTCAGTGAGCAGCGGCGTGGTGCTGACGCCCACGTTCTTCAACCCCTCGACCATATCGACCACGTAAGGCACGTTGACGGCACCGGACCCAAGTCCGCCCGACATGAAGTCGTAGCTGTTGACGCCAAACAGGGCCACCGTCTTCAGCTCGCTGACAGGCAGCACGCCGTTGTTCTTCAGCAGCACCATGCCCTCGGTAGAGCTTTGGCGCGTAATCTGGGCGTGGGCGGCGAGGTCGGGCTTGTTGGTGAACTTATAGCCACGGAAGCGCGGTGTCTTGACGATGTACTCCAACATTCGGCGCGCATTACGGTCGACGTCCTCAATCTTGAGTGTGCCGTCCTTCACGCCTTTCACGATGTCCTCGGCCTGGGCGGCATAGCCCGGAGTGAGCAGGTCGTTGCCGGCAGCCACCTCGCGCGTAGTGGGCAGGTCGGCACGCTTGTTTATCCAGTCGGTCATGACGATGCCGCGGAAGCCCCAGTCGTCGCGCAGCACCTTGGTCAGCAGGTCGTGGTTGCCCTGGGCATACTCGCCGTTCACCTTGTTATAGGCCGACATCAGCGTCCAGGGGTCGGCGTCGCGCACCACCATCTCGAAGCCCCGCAGGTAGAGCTCGCGCAGGGCACGCTGGCTGACGCGCTCATCGACGCGGGTGCGGTCGGTCTCCTGCGAGTTGACGGCGTAGTGCTTGGCCGACACGCCCACGCCCTGGCTCTGTATGCCTTGGGTCATGGCCGTGCCGATGATGCCGGTCAGGATGGGGTCTTCGGAGTAGTACTCGAAGTTGCGCCCGCAGAGCGGCGAGCGGTGCAGGTTCAGTCCCGGCCCCAGGATGACATCGCAGCCGTACTCCAAGGTCTCGTTACCGATGGCCTCGCCCACACGGCGCACCAGGTCGGTGTTCCACGTCGAGGCTAAGCAGGTACCGATGGGGAATCCCGTGGCGGCATAGGAGTTAGGGTCGCCGTCGCGCTTGGCGTCGATGTGTACGCCGGCAGGGCCGTCGCTCAGCACGGTGGCGGGAATGCCCAGGCGCTCGTTGGCCACGGTGATGCCGGCTGCTCCGGCTACCAGTTTCTTCTGGTGGCCGAGCATGGCTCCGGAACCTGTAAAGGCATCGTTACCACCGCCCACTAAAAGCTGGGCTTTCTCCTCCAGTGTCATGGCCTTGAGCACCTCGTCGATGTTTGTGGCCGTCAGTTTGGGCTGTCCGTTCATTGTCATCATGCAAGTTGTGGCCGCAAGGGCCGTCAGAATTGTTTTTTTCATTTTATGTTAGTATATTATTGGTTTCTGGGCGACAAAGTTACGAAAAAAACTGGAAGCCGCCAAACTTCCCGCATGTTCTTCGAATGACTTCGACACTTTTTTCACAAAAGACTTGCATTTCTCCTTTTTTCTTCTTATCTTTGCCCACGAATAGAAGTTTTGATGTAAATGAGAACCACTGAGGAATACATAGAATTGCTTACAGCACATACAGAAGAGTTCCAGACGCGTTTTGGAATAACATCTATGCGTCTGTTTGGTTCCGTTGCTCGTGGCGAGCATCATGAGGGTAGCGATATCGACATTTATGTCACTATGCCACCCAAATTCTTCAATTATATTGAGGCTGCCCAGTATTTGGAGGAGCTTCTTAACTGTCACGTTGACTTGATAAGGGACCACAAGAATCTTAGACCTTTCTTCAAAAAGCAGATAGAGCAAGATGGCATCGATATCTTTACAGCAGCTTAGAATTGTTGAAGATCAGCTCCGGCAGATACAGGAGGCTGTCCACAATCTGGAATTGTGGAACGAGTCTCTTACTGATGTCAACGAATTGTTGACCTCACCTGCTGGCATGAAGACTTTGGCTGCTGACTGTATGATGATAGAGGCAATCGGTGAGGGCATTAAGCGCATTGATGAACGCACCAACCAGCAATTACTGCCTGCACGTCCAGAGATTCCTTGGAAAGCAGTAAAAGGCATGCGCGACCGTATTGCACATGGTTATTTTGACATTAACACCGATTTTGTGTGGGATGTTGTCAAGAATGACCTTCCGGCTCTTCGCGATGCCATCAATTATTTAGTTGAACATCTCTATGAAATTATACCTATAGAGCAATAATGTCGAGGCCTTTAACACTAAAAGGCATTTAACCCAGAGCAGAGTTAAGGTAAATACATTCATCTTTTTTAGGGAAGACAGGTTTATCGCCTTCCTAAAAAGAAAAACAAACTTTTCTTTTGCATTTCGCTCACTTATTCGTACCTTTGCAGCCTGAAAGGAAAATAACAAGTAAATACATTAAAAAACTATGGCAAAGAAAGCACTATTGATGATTCTCGACGGATGGGGAATCGGTAAGCATGGTAAGGGCGACGTCATCTTTAATACGCCGACCCCGTATCTCGATTTGTTAACAGCCACCAGCGCACACTCGCAGCTGGCAGCCTCGGGCGAGGATGTCGGTCTGCCCGACGGACAGATGGGTAACTCCGAGGTGGGCCACCTCAACATCGGCGCCGGCCGCATCGTCTACCAGGACCTGGTAAAGATCAACCGCGCCTGCAAGGACGGCAGTATCATGGAGAACCCGCAGGTGAAGGCCGCCTACAGCTACGCCAAGGAGCAGGGCAAGAAGCTCCACCTGATGGGCCTCTGTTCTGACGGCGGCGTACACTCCAGCCTCGACCACCTGTTCAAGCTCATCGAAATCGGCAAGGCCTACGGTCTGAAGAATCAGGTGTTCGTACACTGCTACATGGACGGTCGCGACACCGACCCGCACTCCGGCAAGGGCTTCATCGAGCAGGTGACGAAGGTGTGCCAGGACAACGATGCCGCCATCGCCAGCATCGTGGGCCGCTTCTACGCCATGGACCGCGACAAACGCTGGGAGCGCGTGAAGGAGGGCTACGACCTGATCGTCAACGGCACCGGCAAGCAGGCTACCGACATGGTGCAGGCCATGCAGGAGTCGTACGACGAGGGCGTGACCGACGAGTTCATCAAGCCTATCCACAACGCCAGCGTGAACGGCTGCATCGAGGAGGGCGACGTCGTCATCTTCATCAACTTCCGCAACGACCGCGCCAAGGAGATGACCATCGCCCTGACGCAGGAGGACATGCCTGAGCAGGGCATGAAGACCATCCCCGGCCTGCAGTACTACTGCATGACGCCGTACGATGCCAACTTCAAGGGTGTACACATCCTCTTCCCGAAGGAGAACGTCGAGGATACGCTCGGCGAGTATCTCTCGAAGCAGGGCAAGAAGCAGCTGCACACGGCTGAGACCGAGAAGTACGCCCACGTGACGTTCTTCTTCAACGGCGGCCGCGAGGCTCCCTTCGAGGGTGAGGACCGCATCCTGGTGCCCAGCCCGAAGGTGGCCACCTACGACCTGAAGCCCGAGATGAGCGCCTACGAGGTGAAGGACAAGCTCGTCGGTGCCATCAACACTCAGGAGTACGACTTCATCGTGGTGAACTTCGCCAACGGCGACATGGTAGGCCACACCGGTGTCTACAATGCCATCGCCAAGGCCGTCTGGGCCGTCGACAACTGCGTCCGCGAGGTCATCGAGGCTGCCAAGGCCAACGACTACGAGGCCATCATCATTGCCGACCACGGTAATGCCGACAACGCCATCAACCCCGACGGCACGCCCAACACCGCTCACTCGCTGAACCCTGTGCCCTTCATCTACGTGACCAACAACAACTCGGCCACCGTGAAGGACGGCCGTCTGGCCGACGTTGCTCCCTCCATCCTCCACATCATGGGACTGGAGCAGCCCGCCGACATGACCGGCGAGTGCCTGATTCAGGACAACATATAACAAGTAAGAGGTGCCTACATGGGCACATCCGCCTTTTCCATAAGGTCGAGCTCTACAATACGGAGTTCGACCTTTCCTTTTTCGCTCCTGATGCGGTCCATCTCGTTGGCTGCGCCGCCAGCCAGTTCCTTCACCTGTCCAAACCTGGCACTGTCCTGTACGGGCGCAACCATGCGGATGGTGATGTCGTTGGCAGCGACAGGATTGTCTATCGACAGGTGGACATAGCCAAGCGTGGCGGGGGTGATGCCCTCCCACACTTTCTTCTTGCCGGCATACACCGCTAACGGATAGCACTTCTGTCGCCACCCCGTCAGCTTGAGGGTAATCTCGCTGATGGCAGCACGACGGCTGAGGGTGTATTTTACCCATGCGTTCTGGAGTATGCCGTCGCTCTTCCACTCTGACAGTTCGTTGTCGTCGTAGCTGTTCTTCAGGTCAGCGGGGTTGGAGCCTGCGGTGGCGTCAACAATGCTGACGCATAGCAGACAGTCACGATAGGAAGGGCCTGCGGGGGTCTCGCCACGCTCCAAACGGGACTTTAGCGTGAGTTGGGGCTGATATCCGGCGATATTGACGGCCTGTGTCTTCAGCGTCATGTAAGCAGGACGTACACCTTCGGCGTATGCCGAGAGACAGATGTCGCCGGCATTCGCGGTAGAGCGAACAAGCACGCGGTTGACGCCGCACTCCAAGGGAAGGTCGTAGGCACCCACATAGTTGTCGCTTCGGCCCGTGGCAATGCCGCCAATCCACCTGCCCTCGCCCCATAGCTCGAAGTGAACCATGCGGTTGTCGAGCGGACAGCGGCGTCCCTGCTTGTCGACGACCTCTACCTCGACGAGCACCATGTCGGCACCGTCGGCCTTCGTGCCCTCGGGGTTACTGATGGCGGTCAGCTTCAGCT
>CAMHIS010000073.1 GCA_946185285.1 uncultured Prevotellaceae bacterium | reverse complement strand
AGGATGTGCCTTCAGTTAGGCACATCCTCTTTTTTGGTACGTTTGCAATCATGGGTCGGTTCTGTGATCATTTTCAAGGATCATGGTAGAACCGCAAAGGTAATCTTTTGCCGCCACACTTCGCGTCATTTAGCAGAATTTAACTTGCTGCCTACGCTGTTTGAGTGCTATTTCTTCAGAAACTCCCGCTTGCCGTTGATCCAGCTCTTGAGCTTGGTAAAGTTGCGGGGCATCCACATCTCGCCTTCGGTAGTGACAAAGAGGAAGTAGAAGCCGTCGTCGTCCATGTATGTGCTCAACAGATAATCCGTGTCCACGGGCTGCTTATCGGGCCAGTTACCGCCTGTAACGATGATGACGTCGTTATTGTAAGAGAAGCGGGGATTGAAAGTGTAAGAGTAAGCTTGGTCGTAGTGGCTCTCAATATAGTCATGAGTGAGTGAGTCCAAAGTCGTGAGCAACTCATGGGCTTCGCGCTCATAGGCCTCCGGAATGAAATACAGGTCGCCCGTTGTGAGGCCCGTATGCTTGTTGTCGGCATAATCTTTCTGCACAGTCACCTTGTAAATCAATTCATTCTTCTCGTTTTCATAGCCCTCGTCGTGCCGCCAATAGACGGGATATTTCTTGGCACCCTTCAGTTTTAACGCACGTTTCAGGCAGGGCGAGATATGAGTCTGAAAGGCTTTGCCGTCGAAGGACTTGATGTCGCCCATCGGCTCGGGGTAAGGGGCGGTGTACACGTGCGTGTACATTCCTGATGACCAATCCTGCCCTGGAGGTCGTTGGAAGCTGAAGCTGACGGCCTCGCGGCCTCCCGTGTAGTGCATGCCGCCATCTCCTCGCCAGGAACTGAGGGCCTGGTCGCCGTCGCGCCAAGCCATGGAGAGGCGGATGGTGTCACATTCCTTGCTGTGGACCTCGTACATATAACTCTCTGATGCTTCTGCGGCGAGGGCGCTGAAGGTGCTGCGGATGAGGTCGATGGCCTCAGCGGTGCGCTGCTTCTTGACCGTTTCCGTGCTGTCTATCTTCTGCTTGAAGGCTCTCAGCTCGTCTGCTGACATTTTCTCAATCATTCCCTTCGAGATATTAGGAGCCAAGGATGAAATATATAGGTTCGAGGTCCATCGCTGCTCGATGCCGCGGGCGCTGCGCTGAGTATGAGTGAGGTTGAAACCTTGCTCCTTCAACGCCTTTTCGAGCTCTTGCAGGCGTGCATTGGGCTGGGCGCTGATAGAGAGGGAGAGTGGGAG
The DNA here is from genome assembly GCA_946185285.1 of uncultured Prevotellaceae bacterium. GTDB lineage: Bacteria > Bacteroidota > Bacteroidia > Bacteroidales > Bacteroidaceae > Prevotella. The sequence continues at coordinate 11,698 of CAMHIS010000073.1, read as the reverse complement.
TAGGAATAGGAGAATCAATAGCTTTTTCATAATGGATAGAGGTATGTAGTGGATAGAATTATTCGATAGGGCCAGTCAGTTTAGCTATCATCGCCTCAACGCGCTCGCCACGGCTGCGGATGTCGCGCATTTCAGCTTCCAAGGCAGCGTAGGGATCGTCGTTGTACGTAAGTGACGGGTACTGGACGTTCTCCGTTTGTTGTTCTGCTTCTGCAGCTGCCAGCAAGGGTTCCTCTGTCCGTTCCTCCAGTGTGGGGGAGGTCATCTCAGTGCCCGAAGGCGTAATCTTGGGCTGGGCACTTTTTCTTTTACGTCTGTTCGCCTTGGCAGATGCGTTCTTTCGCATGGGCTCATGCGGCTGTCCGGCCTCGTTGATGCTATTGGTCGTGGCGACTTGTAGCGCCGGACGCGGAGGAATGTACCTTTGGTTGTGTTCGCTCGTCTTGTTAGTAAGAGCACTTGCGGCCTTAGGCTGAGACGTTTCCGGCTGGTAGAGAGCGACGCCAATTCCGGCAGCGAGAACGATGACGGCGGCAGCTGCCCAGCGCCAAAGCCGGCGGCGGCTACTCTTCTGCCGTTCCGTGGCCAGGCGAACACTTGGTGCAGAAGCACTTTGAGCCAAGGATGCCGCACCGCGCCGGGCCATGATGTCATCGTAGAGCGCTTCGCCCAGCGTCAGTTCGCCCAGCATCAGTTGCACAGCCCTCCACTCTTCCGGCAACTCGCCGCGAGACGTCTGGATCTCATGCAGCGCCAGCGCCAGTCGGCGTTCCTCCTCGTTGGAGGTCTCGCCCGCCAGGTAGCGGTCTGTCAGCTGTTGTATGTCTTTGTCTTTCATCTTCTGAGGATTTTTTTGAGTTCTGAGAATACTTTCTTGCGTGCGCAGCAGACGATGACGTTTACCGATGCTTTCTGAAGTCCCGTCCGGGCGGCAATCTCGTTGGGCGGCAGGCCCTCTATTTGCCGCATCTCGAAAAGTTCCCGTTCTCGAGGCTTCAGTCGGGCAATGATCTCGTGCAGCGTCTCCTGCACTTCCTTTGCTTCGAGGAGGTCGTGGGGGGAGTGGGAGAGGGCAGGAGCTGAATCCGAAGGGGACTCGTCGGGAACGGTGCCCAAGAGGGAATGGTGGCGCTGCCAGCTGACGCAGCAGTTCTTGGCCACGCGCACCGCCAGTCCCTCCACGTTCCGTTCTGCCTGGATGTGCTCGCAGTAGCGCCATAGGCTGAGCAGCGCTTCCTGCGCCACATCCTCGGCATCGTCTTCCGAGCCGAAGAAGTCCAGGGCTACCTGCAACATCAGCGGGCGCAACCGGGGGGCTATATGTTCGAATTCTGAGCGTGTCATACATCTATATTACGCTTCCTGCGGCACAAAGTTAAGGCGAAAACGGCACTTTTTTGCAAAAAACTGAGGAAAGCTGCAACTTTTTTCTTTCCTTTGTCGTCTATTCGGTGTAAGTTGCAATTTATTGAACTGAAAACTGAATATAAAAATGAATAAGATTATGAAGACAAAGTATTTCTTCCTGATGGCAATGGCCGCAATGATGATGGCCGCCACACCTGCCTCCTCGCTCCGTGCTGAGGAGACTGCCGATTCGACTAAGAATGCCGGCGTCAGCGTGAAATTATCGGGCATGACCGTCAACGGCAAACCCGCCACAGCGCAGCAGAAGGCTGTGGCCAAAAAGATGACCAAGCAAGGAGCCCAGATGGCCAAGAAGGGCGTGCAACTGGCGATGTCCGCCGTGACGAATCCTGACAAGGCCGAGAAGCTGGGCGATGAACTGGAACAGATGGGCGAGGAGATGGAGCGCCTGGGCGACTCTTTGGAGACGCTGGCCGAGGACACCACGTTCTTCTACGAGGGCGAGGACTCGGACGAGGTGGAACTGCTCTCGGAGAGCGACCTGGACGAGATTAGCCGTGACCTCAGCGAGAACTTCGGCTGGCTGGATAGCTGGTGGGGCAAGCTCCTCGGCGGCGGACTGGGCATCATGGGTGGCATCCTGGGCATCCTCATCGCGATCTTCGTCGTGGTGCTGCTCTTCGCCCTCTTCACGAGTCCCATCTGGGTGCTGGCGCTGATCATCTGGCTGATAGTCCGCGGCTCGAGGACGAATCCTACTACTACGTACCAGAATCCTCCGATGGGTGGAGCACAGGCAGCAGGACAAGCACAGCCCCTGGCCGGATCCGCCAATGCCGGTGAGGGCACTTACTCCTCCCAAATGAATGCAGGCGGAAACGCAACTCTCTCTCCCATGGGGGGAGTCGGAGGGGGGCTTTATCCCGACGAGAACGCCGAGATGTGGAAGAGTGGTATCATGTGGTCGTGCGTGGGCGTAGGTCTCATCCTCGTCTTCCTCGGAATAGGCTTCGACGGTCTGTGGGGCATCGGTGCCCTGGTGGCTTGCATCGGAGTGGCCAAGTTGGTGATTGCCACGACCACGAAGAAGAAGCAACAGCAGACGTACGACCCCTCGAAGTATCAGGTGGTGGAGGAGAATAAGCCAGAGGACGGAACGACGTACCAGAAGTGAAGTAAATAACAGAATACACCTGAAGCCATGTCGCGCCTCTCGGACATAGCACTCATAGCGCAGGTGGTTGCCACGGGCAGCCACCGCGCTTTCGGTCAGCTGGTGGAAGCACATCAGGAGGCGGTGCGCCGCTTCCTGCTCCGCCTGACGGCCGGCGATGGGATGCTGGCCGACGACCTGGCGCAGGAGACGTTCATCCATGCGTGGCAGGGGCTGAAGAGCTTCCGTGCCGCCTCGAACTTCCAGACGTGGCTGCTGCGCATCGCCTACCGGGTGTTCCTGGATGAGAAAAGGAAGGAACGTGAAGCCCACCCCCAGCCTCTCCCTGGAGAAGGGAGTTCGGATTGGGCGTCGCCATCTTTGGTCACCCCGCCCCAGGGAGGGGAGGGAGGCGGGCTGCTCAGCCACGACCTCGACCGAGCCCTGGCCACCCTCTCCGAAGTGGAGCGAACGTGTGTCATCCTGCAGTGCGTGGAGGGACAGAGCATCAAGGACATCGCCGCCATCACGGGGTTGAACGAGAATACCATCAAGAGCCATCTGCTACGCGGAAAGAAGACCATGGCCACGTATCTGAGGAGAAACGGATACGGATGAGGAGGGCAAATCTCAAGTATCATATTGCTAATTTCAAATTTAGAATCTCAAATGGCACATTTCAAATCTCAACATACCGATAACGACGAGCAGCTGCTGCGGGATTTCTTCGCAGAGTATCGTGAGACGATAGCGGACAACGGCTTCACGGAACGGGTGCTGGCAGCCCTGCCTCGGCAGCAAGAGGAGGCCGTCAGGCTGCGTCGCTGGAACCTGGCGCTCAACGGCATCGGCATCGTGGCTGCTGTGGTCATGGTCATTGCCTTCGGCACCTTCGGATGGCTGCGCACGGCGATGATGTCTATGGCACGGCGCGTGCTGGTCGGCATCGTCAATTTCGACTGGGATGCTTTGCTCGTGCAGTTCATGCTCCTGCTTCATCGCCTGCCCGAAATGCTGCCTTCGCCCCAGCAGATGCTGGCCCTTGTGTTGGTATTGATTAGCCTTACTGTTCTTGCTGCCGAAAGGTTGAAGAGTTCCTATCGGTGAGAAAACGGCAACGAAAGGGGAGCCACAAACAACGTTTTGCGACAATTTTCTTTGCTGTTTGCAGAAAACTAACTACCTTTGCGGCCGAAAAAGCAGAATATTAAGCAATAACACAAGGATATGGAAAAGAAATTCAAGAGAACAACAGTCACCTCCGCACTGCCCTACGCCAATGGCGGCGTGCATATCGGGCACCTCGCAGGCGTGTACGTGCCCGCAGATATTTATGTAAGGTACCTGCGCCTGAAGGGTGAGGACGTGATGTTCATCGGTGGCTCCGACGAGCATGGAGTGCCCGTCACGCAGCGCGCCCGCAAGGAAGGCATCACGCCCCAGCAGGTCGTGGACCGCTACCACAAGATGATCAAGGACTCCTTTGAGGAGTTCGGCATCAGCTTCGACGTATATAGCCGCACCACTTCGGCTACCCATCATCAGTTCGCCAGCGACTTCTTCCGCAAGCTCTACGACGACGGCAAGCTCATCGAGCGCACCACAAAACAGTTCTACGACGAGGCCACCGGCACCTTCAAGACCGACCGCGACATCGTCGGCGAATGTCCCTACTGCCACAACGAGGCCAACGGCGACCAGTGCGAGAAGTGCGGACGCGACCTCGACCCCACGGAGCTCATCAACCCACGCTCCAAGGAGAGTGGCGCACAGCTCGTGCTGCGCGACACCACCAACTGGTTCCTACCCCTCAACGACTACGAGGGCTGGCTGAAGCAATGGATCCTCGAGGGCCACAAGGAATGGCGCTCCAACGTTTACGGCCAGTGTAAGAGCTGGCTCGACATGGAGCTGCAGCCACGTGCCATGACGCGCGACCTCGACTGGGGCATCCCCGTGCCCGTGGAGGGCGCCGAGGGCAAGGTGCTCTACGTCTGGTTCGATGCACCCATCGGCTACATCTCCAATACCAAGGAACTCTGCGAGAGCAACCCCCAGCGCTGGGGCACCTGGCAGCAGTGGTGGCAGCAGGACGACACGCGCCTGGTCCACTTCATCGGCAAGGACAACATCGTCTTCCACTGCATCATCTTCCCCGTGATGATGAAAGCCCACGGCGGCTACATCATGCCCGACAACGTGCCCGCCAACGAGTTCCTGAACCTCGAGGGTGACAAGATTTCCACCTCCCGCAACTGGGCCGTATGGCTCCACGAGTACCTGCGCGACTTCCCCGGCAAGCAGGATGTGCTGCGCTACGCCCTGACAGCCTCCGCCCCCGAGACCAAGGACAACGACTTCACGTGGGCAGAGTTCCAGGCACGCAACAACAACGAGCTCGTGGCCGTCTATGGCAACTTCGTCAACCGCGCCCTGCAACTGACGCAGAAGTACTACGAGGGCGTCGTCCCCGCCTGCGGCGAACTCACGGACTACGACCGCGAGACCATCGCCGAGTTCAAGGACGTGAAGCAGAAGGTGGAGAACCTGCTGGACAACTTCAAGTTCCGCGATGCACAGAAGGAGGCCATGAACCTCGCACGCATCGGCAACAAATATATCGCCGACTGCGAGCCCTGGAAGGTCATCAAGACCGATCCCGAGCGCGTGAAGACCATCATCAATATCAGCCTCCAACTGACCGCCAACCTCGCCATTGCCTTCGAACCCTTCCTGCCCTTCAGCTCGAAGAAGCTCTACCAGATGCTCAACGTGGAGCCTCTCGGATGGGAGAACCTGGGCAGCACCGAACTCCTTAAGTCTGGTCACCAGCTGGCCAAGCCCGAACTGCTCTTCGAGAAGATTGAGGACGAGGCCATCCAGGCTCAGATGGACCGATTGGAGCGCATCAAGAAAGAAAACGCCCAGAGCAGCGAGAGCCATCAAGCTGGCTTGAATGGCCAAGTCGTGAAGGGCGAAGACGAAGTCAACGAGGCTGCCAACGTCAAGGTCGAACCCGTGAAGCCGGAAGTGACCTTCGACGACTTCGAGAAACTGGATATCCGCGTAGGCACCGTGGTCAGCTGCGAGAAGGTGAAGAAGAGCAACAAGCTGCTGAAGTTCGAGATTGCCGACGGAGAACTCACCTCCCCCTCGGGGGAGGACGGGAAGGGGCTTCGCACCATCCTCAGCGGCATCGCCCAGCACTACCAGCCCGAAGACCTCGTCGGCAAGCAGGTCTGCTTCATCGCCAACTTCCCGCCGCGCAAGATGATGGGTCTCGAGAGCCAGGGCATGATTCTCTCTGCCGTGGACGCCGACGGCTCGCTCAGCGTCATCACCCCGCAGCGCGAGGTGAAGCCCGGCAGCCAGGTAGGGTGATTCATCCCGGTGCTAAGCAAGTTTATTTTGTCGCAGCAACTGATGGAAAGAGCGTGAAGGAATACGGCTTTTACCTTATTCCTGGTAGAAAAGATTTATTTAGAACCGCGTTAATCCGCGTAATCCGTGGTCTTTTATGATCGCCGGTTACGCGGATTCCTTGTCCACGGCAACCTTTCAAAAACAAAAGAAAAGACCAAAAACACTTAAAAAGAGCTACGAAAATCGCGCCTCTCATTGACAAAAGTCAAGGAAAGGCGCGATTTTTATGTTTTGTAGCATCAGTTTTGCAGTTATTTCGGAAAATGTCCGTACCTTTGCACCAGCAAAGCAAAAGGAATCATACTTTATCCATTAAGGAAAGTTTTCATTTGAGATTTAGTTAGTTAGTTTATAAGGTAAATGATTTTGTTGAGCGATTGTCCGTGAGGATAGTCGCTCTTGTTATGTATAGCCCTATAGCCCAGCAACCTCCACCAGCCCCCCTTCTGGTCCTAAAAGTCCGTAGCCAATAGTTCCTCAGAACGCCTTGCCCAGACTGACGTATGGCCGGACAGGAAATTTATTGAGGCCACGTTTGTAGCCGAAGTCCGTGGAGAGGTTGACGCCTCCTCCACCTTCGTCGCCACCGAGTCCGTCTCTTGAGCAAGGAGGCATGGGGCGATGAAGGCCATGATGATTGAAAAGATGATTCTTGATGGCATAAACTATATTGCTCTATTTGCTTAAGATGTATACCTAAATACTGTAATTGTCAGTACATCTTTGGGCATGATATGTGCCTCATAGAGAAATGCCGAGCTGTCGGCAACAAATGCGTCGCTGTTCTGTATGTATGCTACATTCTATGGCGAAGCACAGGCAGCGAACAGCAGGATTGCAATAGCAGCAATCACGTTGGTTGATGCATTCTTTGTCATATATTCATTAGCTTAATTATAACCTCACTTTTTAATGGAATTATCGTCTTTAAGGCCATAGTGACTGTCTGCATACATGCCATAATGACCATAGTTCCCATATTTGCCGTAGTTACCATAGCGTCCGTATTTGCCGTAAACACCATAGCCGTAGTAGTAGCCGTACTTCCTCTTCGACATATCCACCGCGTTGAGTACCACGCAGGCATTGGGAAGTTTGTTCTCCTGGGCCATAGAGTCGAGCAGTTCGAGGTTAGCCTTTGGTGTATAGTCGGCACGGCAGACAAAGCAGCTGACATTGGCAAAACGGGCTATCAGCAGGGTGTCGGTGACCAGTCCTATAGGAGCAGTGTCGAGGATGATGTAGTCGTACTCATTGCTCATTAGGTCGAGCACCGTCTTCAAGTTTGCACGGCTCAACATCTCTGTTGGATTTGGGGGGATAGGTCCCGACAGCAGCAGGTCAAGACCGGGGTGTACTCCTGAGTCGCACGTTTCTTTGTGCAAGAGTTCTGCCGTGACATGCTCGGCCCTGAGCAGGTTGGTGAGACCCTGTTTAGAGTTTGACGTACCGAATAGTCGTCCGAGTGCGGGCTTGCGGATGTCACAGCCGACAAGTATAACCTTCTTACCGAGTAGTGCAAACGACACTGCGAGGTTGGCGGCGAGGAATGTCTTTCCTTCGCCAGAGATACAAGAGGTAAAGAGGATTATTTTCTCGTTCTCCTTCATCATAAACTGCACATTGGTTCGCAGCGAGCGGAACACCTCGTCCATCCGGCTGTTCCTGCCAGCCTGTACCACGATGCCGGCAGAGGTCTTCACCTTTTCGCTGGCAACGGGTACATCAGCCACGATAGGAACCTTGGTGAGTGAAGCGACATCATCGCGGCCCTCTATGCGATAGCGCAGCAGCTCACGGATTAACAAGATGGCAAAGGGGATGATAAGGCCCAACAGGAAAGAGGTCATAAGAATCCTTCCCTTCCTGGGGCTGACCTTTCCCTGGGGCAGTGGCATGGCAATAAGCTTCCCTTTGTCTGCTGTGGCTGCCAGTGAGATGCTGTTTTCCTCACGTTTCTGCAGCAGCAGAAGGTAGAGGCCTGAGCGCACTTCCTGCTGACGGCCTATCTGATTGAGCACACGCTCCTGCTCGGGCGTGCTGCTAATGCGACTCTGGTACTTTCCATACTGACCCTGAATAGAACTGCGCTGTAGTTCGGCGGAATGGCGAGCTTGCACGAGAGCTTCACGGATGGATGATTCAAGTTCGTCAAGCATGGCGGTGAGCCTCTGCACCTGAGGCGCCTGTTCGTTGGCACTACGCAACAGTCGGTTGCGCTCCTGTGCCCATTTGTTGTAGTCGGTTATCAACTGAGTAGATGCCTGGTCATTGATGCCTATATTGGCAGGTATCACCTTATAGCGATTGTCTGGGTTATCGACATATTGACGAAGATACTCTGTCAACTGCAGCTGTGTGTTAATGTCTGCCAGACGGGCCGCATACTGAGCCGTGAGTTGCAGCGACTGTGCAGCGTCAGCCTCCAACTGAGTAACCGAGTTGCGCCGCTTGTAGTTCTCCAAAGAGTTCTCCGTGGTTCCCAGCTCGGCGTCAATCTTCTCCAGTCGCTGGTTGATGAACTCCTCAGTCTTCATTGCTATCTCGTTTTTGTCCATATTAGCTTGGTCGTTATAGCAAAGCACGAGGGCTTTGATAAAATCCATGGCACGTTTGACGTTCTCGTCGTTGACTACGATGGAAGCAATGGAGGTCTCCTTCGATGTCGGTTTCACGCTCAACTGAGTCATATAGGTGAGTGCCACCAACATGGGCGGACATATGGTGATGAAGAGCTTTTCTCCATTATTGAAACGGTCTTTCTGATGACTTTTATATTTGGGATTATTCGTAAAGGATATTATACCATAATCTGTCGGAATAGAAGTACCAAGCGAATCGAGGTCTTCACTGTATTCCTTCATGACCTTCCCGTTGTAAATCAGCGAGATGTCGGCATGATATCCCTTTTCTATCTTTGTGACAGCCACCTGAAAGGAGCGGATGCCCTCAAACATATAGTAGTCCAGCGTGTCGAGCGACACGGGGTCGAGGTCCACCGTGACTGGCTGGTTAGCATAGAGCAGCTGTTTTCGAATGTGCCCATCGAGCTGGTACTCCGTGTAAAGTTTCAAACGTTTTACGGCATCATGTACCGTTACCGGCGACTGCAGAATCTCTAACTCATTGTCGAAACCGCTGGAGTTGTTCATAATACCGAAGTCCGCCATGTTTGGAAGAATTTGCTTGGCAGAACGGAATGTTTGTTTTTCCTCTTCTTTGACAAGCATTCTGGCCGATACCTGATAGATGGCCGGAGCATAGCGCAGATAGATGTAGGCCGCGCTCATGCAGATGACCAGAGAAAGCAGATACCACTGCCAGTTTAGCACCACATGCGTAAATATCTTCTGGAAGCTAAAATTTGCTCCTTTTTTCTCGTCGCCTATGAGGTCTTTCAGGTCATCGAGGTCTTCCAAATCAATTTCTACTTTGTCTGACATAAGTTATAATTTTTAATCGTTAATAAATTCTTTACTTATATAATAAAGGAACTTTGCGGCGCCGATGATGTATCGTCGCCACATTCTTCTCGGTTCCATAATCAGTCGGTAGAGCCATTCCAAGGAATTTCTTTGCCACGAAAGCGGAGCCCGTTTTACGGTGCCGGCATAGAAGTCAAACACGGCACCGACCGTTCCGCAATGGCAGTGGATGTTTAGTTCGTCCCAATGCTGATATGTCCATTTCTCCTGTTTGGGAGCTGTCATGCCTATCCAGAGCAGGTCTGGGGCAGCATCATTAATGGCTTGTATCATCGTCTGGTTGTCCTCATCCGAGAACTCTGGTTTAAAAGGTGGCGAATACGTTATAATGTCCAGATGCGGATAATCGACAGCCGCCCGTTCCCGAATCAAGGCCAGCACTTCTTCACTTGAACCGAGAAACATCACCCGCAGTTTGTCATTTGTCATTTTACCTTTATCATTTAGCCTTTCCATTTCAAAGATGAAAAGGTCCCATCCTGCAATGCGCTCCTTGGGTTGGCTCTTCGCCTTCAACCAACGGCAGGCTTTTACGATGCTGGCGCCATCCGGAATCAGATAATCCCCCCTGCTAAGTGCCTCGGCAAACGCCTCATCCTCTTGAGCTGTATTATAAGAGTGGGCATTGATGGTATTGATAAGCATCTTCCCGGAAGGAACCCTGTCGAGCTCTGACAGTGAGCAGACTATATTTAGCGTTTTGAGTTGGAGTGACATGAACAGGCGGTATAGATGTTATTGAGTTTGTCTATATAAGAATCAGAGTCAAAGTGTTCGTATATGTAGCTGCGTGCCGATTTGCTCATCTGTTCCAGTCTGTCCCGGTGAGTATGCAGGTAAGCAATCGCATCCACGATGGATTGTGCATCTTTTACTTTGACGAGCATCCCATTCCGCCCCTCTGTTACAACAGTTGGAATACTGCCGACAGGCGTGATGACAGGAACCACTCCGTAGCTCATACATTCGAGCAGGGACATTGGAAGTCCCTCAAAGAAGGTGGGCATGGCAAGTACATCAAGGCTTTGCAGGAAAGATTTCTTTTTCTCTCCACTAACTATTCCGGCATACGCAAACTGATTTCCGAGCAGCTTGCTGAACTGCGGCAGATATTGTCCTTCCAGCTCTTCTGCTCCTGCGATTTGAAGACAGAACGGGATGTGGCGTTCCTTTAACATACAGCAAGCCTGCAAGAGATCGTCCATACCTTTTGTCTTGGCTATACGGCCAAGATAGCCTAAGGTAAGAGGAGTAGAATCATCTTTGTATTTGCGCTGAAAAGTTTGGGCATCTTTCAAGCCTATGCAGTTCGGCAGTGACACCACGTGTTTCGCATGGAATCTCTTTCTAAGGGTCTCAGCCTCCGTCTCGCTCAGCGCAATGAAAGGCACATTCCAGGAAAATACCTGGTTCAACATCTGCCGGAAAGGGAACGGGATGCTTTCGGATGTAAGATAAACTCCACCATGAATGTGTATGACCATCCTGTTCCCATTTTTGAGTGCCGCACGCATAAAGGGCGTATCCCGTATGATGCTTGGCTTCTCCAATGGGAAGTTATAATGTACGATGGCATCAGGGTAAGTCTTTAGAAGGCGTTTCCAGTCTTTAAATCTTCGTATGACAGAATTTACCCTATGAATGCCACCCTTTTCGCCGTCCTTCCGTCCCAATTCAAAATGCACATAGTCTTGATGAGGGTTGTTCTCTATGATGAATCTCGTCACAGAGGACAATCCGCTGACATTCTTCGTCGGGTTAAGTGAAGGTGAAGTGATGATAATTCGCATAACTATTAAACCTTATACCTTGTCTTTGTTTCGGCAAAGATGCTTTCCAGCTGCTCTCTTGTGAAGCGTTCCTCCTCGGGGTACAGAGTTGCCTCATGTTCCAGTATTTGGTCTATCGTCCATTTGAATTTTATGGGTTTAGCCGGTACACCGCCGGTGATGCAGTAGGGAGGAACATCTTTGTTGACAACAGCCCCGGCACCAATAATGGCACCCCTCCCGATAGTAATGCCGCAAAGAAGGGTTACATTCCGTCCTATCCAGACATCCGACTCCACAACCACATCTTTGTCGTAGCCTACAGGTTTCTCCTCTTCAGTAATCGTGCGATAAAACCTGCCGACTATCATGGCATGGTTTCCCGTCGTTACGCGCAGGCCTTCAGCTGCTCCGGAGTGTGGCTTCATGACAAAACGGGCATTCTTGACCATAATATCGGCATTTCGCAATCCGTTGTCACCATAGAGGAACACGTTCTT
>CAMHIS010000072.1 GCA_946185285.1 uncultured Prevotellaceae bacterium | reverse complement strand
AATTCTACAAGCCCGACGAACTGTTGGAGATGCCCGATTCGCAATTGGAGAAGCTCATGAAGCAGCCGGTCAGTCAATAACTACACAAAAGACGGTCCCTTTTGTGCATGTTACATGACCAAGTCAGAAAACCGCCGCCCAGGGCATTCGTTGCATTATATCCATGTGCTTCAGTGCATATATTATACGTTCAAAAGTGTTCTTACAATCATCAGCCTCTTTTGTAGAGTAAGGCAGCTGTAGATAGATGAGCCGCAAAGGTACAAATAATATTCCAAATGCCCATACACGTTCCGTTATGTTTTAAGAAAAAGACGCCACGTTTCGGTCAAAACCCGCTGGGTATTCGCGAAACATGGCGCCTTTAATGTAAAAAATGCAGGAATTATTTCACCTCGTTTCGCTTGCAAAATTCTTCATGCAAAAGTAATAACTTATTTTGGAACAACCAAATTATTCAGACGAAAAATGGTCAGGAGCATAAGAAGCGGAACTACCAAACATTGCCTCCGTTTTGTCATCCGTCGGCTCCGTTTTATTATCCATTGGCACCGTTTTATCGTCCGTCGACGCAGTTTTAACTTTAGTCGCGGCTAAAGAACACTTTTGGCAGCGCGTAACTTCGCTCTTGTCCGTGCCTTTCAACACGCATGGAAGTACCCTCTTTGGAATAATCTGAGAACAGGTGCAAAGACAGCCGTGCTTTCATGGGAAAGATCGTCCCCCACACGCAGCTCAGTAACTGCCTCACAATTTATTTCTTGCTATTATGCTTTATTTCAGATTATTTTCGTAACTTTGCCGACGGAAATCAAAACGTTGCAGGAATATGACGACAACAGCACAGTTGAACACCGCCCTCGACCGCGAGATTTGGAAGATGAGGAACAACACGGAGGCTATGCAGAAGATGCTGGAAGCCGCAAGGCTGATTCGCATGATGTACGTGAACCCGACGGCGCTGGCCGACTTCGAGGCCGAGCAGGAGCAGAAGGCAGAGGCAGAGGCCGAGCGGCAGTTCCGCAGTCTACGCGGCTGCTGGGCCGATGACCCAGAGGATGCCGAACTTATGGAATCTGCAATCCGCGAGGCCAGAGAGCAGGACGTGGTTCGTGAAATAACGCTTGACGATTGAGGCTTATGGAGAAGTACATGCTCGACACAAACTCTTGGATAGAGTACTTCAAGAACCGTAACGGCGTGGCCGACCATGTAGACGCGCTGCCACGCACACAACTCTGCGCTTCGGAGATTACGGTGGCCGAACTGATTTACGGTGCCTATAACAGCAAGAATTTCGAGAAGCATTATCGCGAAGCAATGTGGTTGAAGAACAACATCGAAATCTATCCCATCTCCGATGCGCTCGACGACTACGGCGACATCCGCTTTGCCACGAAACGCAAGGGCAACCCCATCGGCCAGTTCGACTTGCTCATCGGAGCCACCGCTCGTCACTATGACCTCACCGTAGTCACCGATAATCAGAAAGACTTTTCCCCCATGCCTGGTGTAAAAATCGAGAATTGGGTGAAACGTTCAGAAGAATGAATGCCCATTCCTCTCCCCGCCCCCAGCGAGGGGGATGATAAAGATAGCAACGGCATTATGACATCAGCAGAAGTTTCATAACGGCGAGTTTGGATATTCGCTTTCGCGTAAGGCTCTGTCACTGAGCCGCATCGGTATACAGCGTAGCGTACACTCCGGTCCTTCAGGACCATCTTGAGCATAGCGGCCCTGTGCCCGATAGCGGCGACGGTCGAAGGAGAAAATCACAGAGAATTCGAATGATGCCCTCGACTTCTTGTCAAGCTCAAAGTGAAGTCCTGACGCCTCTACAGGTGTCCGCTTCAGACTCCCGCGTTTAGTGACGTAGGTACTCTCAAGTTTCAGGACGCCCTCTCCGCCAGTCTCGAAACTCAGCCGAACGTTGAAGAATGTGGAGTCGTTCAGAGCCGTCTGCATACTGACACGCCCCTTCTTAGCCGGCTGTTGAGCAGCTATAGGACAGGCAAAGCCCCACAACATGGTGAGTGTCATCAATAGCAGTCTCATGGGCGTGTGGTGATAGGTTGGCCGTTAGCAGTGATGCCTTCAGCCGATACGGCTAAACGCTCGCTGAAACCGTTGTTGAAGAACTCCAAGTGAACACGGCCATCGGGGTCGGTGGTCGCCTGCGGATTCCAGTATACCGTGCGGCGGTAATCGGTCTCATTGGGTTGTGGTTCCCAGTCGTAGTTGGGGCAGAAGAACTCGGCAGGCTCGTTCAGTCCCTGGAAGTTGATGCGGAAGCCGAGGAAGTCGGGCAGCGGGTGGGAGTCGTCGTAGAGGCTGTCGGTAATGAAGTTGAAGATAGACGTCAGCGGTGAGTCGTTACTCTTATCTTTTTCGGGATCATAGCTGATGACGGCTTCGTGGTAGCGTCCCCGCTGATGGGTCAGTCGGCGGTTGTCGGTGTCGGCATAGAGCCGCAGCGTCTTGAAGTTCTCGTCGACAGGGAAGAAACGCACGCCTTTGGGCAGCAGACTTGGGTCGCCCGTCGCTAATGAGTAGGCAGGTTGTCCGCCCGTCAGGCCGGCGTTGACGAACGTGCTGTTCATGCCGTCCAGCCCGAGGATGTAGAGCAGTTCGACCAGGCGCTCAAAATGGGCATTATCGTCGATGTGATATCCGTTTCCCGAACTAGCCTGATTTCCGAAGTGCCTGTTCAGTCTGGTAACTACGCTGCCTCCGCTGTATGGCGTCTGTTCACTGTACTTGAAGTCCCTGATATCGCCGAAGATGTTTGACAGCCATGCCATCAAGTCTTTGACATCCATGACGCAGACAGGGCTCACATCGCGGAAGTCGCTCCAGGCACGGCGCGTCTTCTTCAGCACCTCTGGCAGCACATAGGTCTGGCTGACGGCATCGTAGTAGATCAGCCTGAACTGCGGCTCGGAGATGATCGTTGCCATTGCCGGCGACATGCTCCGCATGCCAGGACTGCCCAAGAGTCCGCAGGCAGAGCGGATCACCATCGTCGACGGCGAGATAGAAGGTCTCTCATAGAAAGAAAAGAGTCCGAATTGCCTGAGCAATTCGGACTCTTTTCTTGTTTTGGGGGGCCTCTGCTGTCTGGCGACAGCAGAGGGAGGTTACTTCCAGATGTTCACAGACTCTTCCTCGTCATCGTCCCAGTCAAAACGGTTCGAACCATCGCGGGCACCAAACGTATCAGTTGTATCAACAAAACTCTTGGCGGTTAGTGTTATATTATCAAGGACGTTACCAAAGAGACGGATCCTAACAATTGCTGATGTGGGTTTTATATATTGCTTTTTCATTGTAGCCTAAATAATTATTGTTCGTTCCCCAATTTATTTCACATAGACTTTCTTTCCGTTCTTAATATACAGACCGCGCTTATTAGGCTTGGCCAGTCGCTGACCGCGCAAATCATAGTAGCCACCTGCCTGCTCGGCCTTCTCGGTTACGCCATCCTTCTCAACTGTTCTAATCACAGTGGTCTCACTGCCATCTTCATTATAGAAAACCATACGGAACACCCTTGCGCTTCCACCACTTATCGACGGATTCACCATATACTTTGGCACTTCCAAATAGGCGGCACGGTCAGAGAAAGTATTGCCTGTATATCTGTAGAAGGCTACGCCGTCGCTCTTGCTGCCCTTATTCGACAGGACATACATATAGCAATCATCCGCAGGAGTGGGCACAGTCGTTGTGTTAGATTCAATAACCTTCAACTCGTTAGTCTGCCCACTCTGCTCGGCAGAGTTCACATCAGTCTTGAACACCGGTACACTTGTATCGGCTGACACCTCACCCTGATAGAGCACAATAACGCCTTTATTTGCACCTGCCACACTATACGTTACTTCGCGGGCGTTAATGGTAGCCGTGTTGTCCTCAGCATTGTCAACTATATCCGTAACATAGTAGGCCTTTACGATGTGGTCAGTAAACGCATTCAGCAGGTCATATCTGACATCATAGGTCAAACGGTCTGTGGCGTATGTGTTCCCACTTTCAGCATAACCCGACTTGAAGGTCTTCTCGTCCCCAGCAACGGCAATCTTATCGCAGGTGAAGTTTGCCAAGCAGAACGTAACGTCCCCAGCTTCCGTCACATTGAGCACCAGCTTCTTTGTTCCGTTTGTGTTGGTAATCTTCGTATTGCTCTCATGTGTCGTAGCCAGAAATTTGTCGTCCTCCACGAAATGGGCGTTTGGCGAGTTAATGCCAATCAAGGCATTACTGCCGACCACCATATAAAGCTTGCCTGCCGGAACATTCGACAGTGCCATGTAATGGGTGTTACCGTTCATGCGGAACTGCCACTTCTTAGTTCCGTCAGCATTAGTACTTCCTCCATTAGACGTGACATCGCGTATCTCAAAACGATCGCTTCTGGAAGAAACCAAGCTGATTCTGATACCCTCAAACTCGTCCATGACTTCCTTTTCACCATTTATGTTGTTGAAGTAGACATCATTGCCTTGATCAAATCCATAGCCCGCCTGAGCTTTCGTTTTATAAATGGTATAACTTTGATCCGAATCTCTGTATAAGGAATTTATTCTCTTCTCAGCAGTTTTGGGGTCGCCACAGTTATTAACCAGATTATAAGCTGTTGTTCCAGAGGCGGTATGGTCGCCAAACTTGTTGAAGTCCCAAGTATGCGGATAGAACGACGAAGCATTTACCGGTGTAGCATTGGGATTCGTGCCCATACGGAAATGCAGGGTAATAGGTGAGGCATTGGGCAGACCTCCTGCACCGACTACCGTATTGGCAGGAATCACTACTTCATAATACATATCGTACTTCAGTCCGTCTGTTTCATAATTGAAGGAAACGGTCTTTCCGTCTGAACCTACAGTGAGAGAGTTTTCAGCACCAGGTGCCCTCGTTGTTCCTGATGCCGTAGCCTCTCTACCATTGATAGGCGTAGCATTGACGGTGGAATAAGGTTCCAATTCCACCTTCTGGTCGAAGGTGAACGAGATAGTACCGCCGGAGTAGGCAGTGCCGGGAATCGTTGCGCCCTCGGCTGGAGCAGTACCATTTGCTATTACGTATGGAGCAGTACCTGATGAAGAGCCTGTTGTGAAGGTGAATACCTTGCTATGAGTCACCTGATAATACACAGCGGAGATATTATTATCAGGATCTGCAGGTGTGAACTCTTCCGTCAAATAAATATGGTTCTCTTTATTATTGTATGTTTCCGGAATGGTCAACGTATAGGTGGTGTTTGACTTCAGTGTAGAAGTGGGCTTGAATGCCAGCTGCTGGGTACCGAAAGTGGCGTCAATCTCCATCACTGTAGTTCCGTCAGATAGTATGCCCTTCACCTTATGACTGTTGTTGACATTGGAGACTGTTCCGTTAAGATAGGTTTCCAGCACAATGGTCGTTCCTACAGTGGCAAGGCCTGTTGGATAAATCATCTTCACCTGTGCCTCGCCGGGTGCATTTACTGAGAATGTGCGCTCGATTTTAGAGTTCTTTGTGTCTGCATTGGCTGTCAAGGCTATCGCATTAGCAGGAACGGTAATCCTGTAGGTGGCACCGGCATCCAGGGTGGCAAAGGGGATAAATAGATTAGGCTCATTCGCGTATGTGGATGCTGTTACATTATATGGAGTTCCATTATCTTTTTGAACCTGTACAGTGACTGTTGTGCCACTGCCACTCGCAGGCTGTACATTACCGCTGAACACAATCTGATAGTTGTCGTCTTCTAGACCATCGGTTGCAATATATGCCTGGTCTTCCTGTTCGTATGAGGATACCGTCAGCACGTAGGAATTCAGATAATAGTAAGCCACAAGACCGTCTTCGTTGTTCTTGTCGAGAACGGTACCACGAATAAGAATGTTTGTGCCTGCAGCTAACAGATCCACGTCGTTGTTCTTATATAAATATACCTTTTCTTTGTCGCCAGCAAACTTCACCTTGTTCTGTTGCTCCGTGCTTGATGGATTAATCAATTTCGGGAATGCACTCTTGTCAGTGTTCATGTTGGCAGGGAACACAGCAGGATCGTAATCACGCTGGTTTGTTGTAGTTCCCGGGTGGAAGAACATCGGAGTGAAGGTAAAGCTATTAAGCCATATTATTCCCTCTGAAGGTTTTTGATCAGTACCAGTACTAGCTTCTAAAGTATAAGTCTTGCCAGCCTCAACTTTAAACGTGATATCTTGGATTCTGTTTTCATTATTTGAAGTGACAGAGGTGTTGCCATTATAAACATAGGCACCAGATCGCGTATAATAGTGTATTGTCAGTTCTCCATTAACTAATGCTTTAAAAGTATAGAAACAACCGGAGGTTGCACCAGGTCGTGTGTTAGGCGCAGTTTTACAGACTGCAACATATCCGATGTTCCAAGTTTGATTGTTTTCTGTTTTTTTGAAATCTGGATTCACATCTCCGTTTCCTTCCACCACATCCCACGAGTCACCGCTCGCTCCCACGGTCAGTGTGATACCCGGCACCTCGTCGATGACCGTTCCTCCTGCGATACGTCCAGGTCCTGTAAAGGTATAAGTTCCCTTAAGTGTCCTTTCCTTGTCGTCACCATCAAGAATATAAATATTATTATTTGGGGTGCCTATTTGGAGATCGGTGGTGGTATGGGGCGTGTATACTCCAGTAAACGTGTTTGGGGTAACCGCAATAGATTTTATGCTTATAGCACCATTAAAGTTAAAGGTAACATCGCCCGCTGAGGCAACGTCGAATGTGTATGTGGTGTGACTGCTTTCTGTTGGATTAATTGTTGCTGAAGCTGGTGTGGCTTGGCTGGTAGTCATTGTGGTGGCAACAGCGTTATTAGGCAGTCCTTGACGCCCTTCCATTGTAAATATTATCCCGTAACCAGCAGGCACACTGGGTATAGTGATGCTGCCAGCCGTCACATAGATATGACCATAACCCCAGTCTACTCCCAACCAATAAGACTGACAGCGAAGTCCTTTCAACACGTCAATATTAAATCCTCTTGTTGTTCCTGCTGTTCCTGTATGGAAATATGTACCAGAACCATCCCAGTCGTCATAATTAACTACTTGCGTGGAGGTTGTTCCCCAATCTGCGCTCGATTTCGTAAAGTCCCAAGTGTGAGGATAGGTTTGGACGGTAGCGTCTGGGTATGAGTAATTGTGCTCTACAACCTTGACGTAATATAACTCAACCTCATTGCCGCTTGTCTTCTTAATTGTGTGTGAGCCAGCAGCCACATTCTCTATTGTCACCAGTCCGTAGGTGCCAGCAGTTGCGCTGCCCGATGTGCCTAACGACTTGTCAGCGTTATCGAACGTAAAAGTGTTTTCGTTTTCAGTCTTGATATAAATACCTACATAGACGGTCGAGGAGGCTGCAGAGGTTGTAAACGTAACCGTTGTTTTCCCCATCTTTGTGGCTCCCGTGATGTATGCAGCGTCTACCTGTACTGTATTGGATGGGAAACCAGAGAAATTTTCAGTACTGCTCACGGTAAAATAGCCACTTGTGTTTAATGCTGGCGAGTACTTGTATTCATACGTAGCATCCGCCCACGCACCATTCACTCCCCCCACCAACAAGGCAAGGAGCACCCATAAGAATTTTAGTTTTGTCATTATTTGTTATAGTGTTATTTTGTTATTAGCTGTGAGTTATAGTGGCTTCGCGCCATTTGCGGGGCAAAGATACGAAGATTTCTGCAACCAGCCAAAGCGAAGAGACAAGAATTAACGGAAATTTGGCGTAAACGATTACGTACAATAATCCTTGTTGTTTCGGTTGTCGTTAAATTCAAAATCGCCGCTCCCCGCACATAACAAGCGGGAAGCGGCGATTATTATAAGAGGTTACGATCTCCTTACTTCACATCCTCGACGACAGCCTCCTCGGCAAAGTCGAGCACGTTCTTGCGATTGGCCTGCATACGCTCGTACTCCTCCTTGGAGCCGACGATAATCTTCTCGAACTCCCGCAGACCGGTACCGGCAGGAATGAGGTGACCGCAGATGACGTTCTCCTTCATGCCCTCCAAGTAGTCGACCTTACCGCGGATGGCGGCCTCGTTGAGCACCTTGGTGGTCTCCTGGAACGAAGCGGCCGACATGAACGACTTGGTCTGGAGAGCGGCGCGGGTGATACCCTGCAGAATCTGCGTCGACGTGGCGGGCACGGCATCGCGCACCTGCACGAGTTTCAAGTCACGGCGCTTCAGCATGGAATTCTCATCGCGCAGACGGCGGGCGGTGACAATCTGTCCGGCCTTCATGTTCTCAGAGGCACCGACGTCGGTGACCACCTTCTTGCCCCAGATGCGGTCGTTCTCCTCGGCGAAGTCGAGCTTGTCGACAATCTCCTGCTCGAGGAACGACGTGTCGCCCGGGTCGTTGATCTGCACCTTGCGCATCATCTGGCGCACGATAATCTCGAAGTGCTTGTCGTTGATCTTGATACCCTGCAGACGGTAGACGTCCTGCACCTCGTTGACGATGTACTCCTGAACGGCGGTCGGGCCCTTGATGGCGAGGATGTCGCTCGGGGTGATGGCACCGTCGGAGAGCGGCGTACCGGCACGCACGGCGTCGTGCTCCTGCACCAGAATCTGCTTCGACAGCGAGACGAGGTACTTGCGCTGCTCGCCCGTCTTTGAGGTGACGATGATTTCGCGGTTACCACGCTTCACCTTACCCATGGTGACCTCACCGTCGATTTCGCTGACGATGGCGGGGTTCGACGGGTTACGGGCCTCGAAGAGCTCGGTGACACGGGGCAGACCGGCGGTGATGTCACCACCCTTGGCGGCAGCACGCGGAATCTTGACGAGCGTCTCACCGGTCTTGACGGTCTGACCGTCCTCGACGACGACGTGACCGCCCACGGGGAAGTTATAGGTACCTATCTTCTCACCGTCGGCACCGATAATATCGCAGGTAGGCACCCTCGACTTGTCCTTGGCCTCGGTGATAATCTTCTCGGTCAGTCCGGTGGTCTCGTCGGTCTCGGCACGGAACGTACTGCCCTCGATGACATCGTTGAACTTCAGCGTACCGGCATACTCGGTGACGATGACGGCGTTGAAGGGGTCCCACTGGGCAATCTTGTCGTTCTTCTTCACCACGTCGCCGTTCTTGAAATAGAGCGACGAACCGTATGGCAAGTTGACGCTGGAGAGTACAATCTTGGTGTTGGGGTCGACGAAGCGCATTTCGCCCAGTCGGCTGACCACCATCTCGCACTCGAGTCCGTCCTCATCGAACGGCACGGTGCGCACCTCCTCCATCTCAATCTTGGCCGACTCGTACTTGCAGACGATGCTGGCATTGGCAGCAGCGTTGGCAGCCACACCACCGGCGTGGAACGTACGGAGCGTCAGCTGCGTACCCGGCTCACCGATAGCCTGTGCAGCGATGACACCGACGGCCTCGCCCTTCTGCACCATGCGGCGGGTGGCAAGGTTACGACCGTAGCACTTCATGCAGACGCCCTTCTTCGATTCGCAGGTGAGCACTGAACGGATCTCGACGCTCTCTATCTCAGCCTTCTCAATGGCCTCAGCCACTGACTCGGTAATTTCCTCGCCAGCCTCGACAATGATGTCGCCGGTCTTAGGATTGACGATGTCGTGAACAGAAACACGGCCGAGGATGCGCTCGGAGAGAGAAGAAATAACCTCGTCGCCATTCTTCAAGGCTGTGCAGACCAGTCCGCGCAGCGTGCCGCAGTCCTCCTCATTGATAATGACATCGTGAGAGACGTCGACGAGTCGGCGGGTCAGGTAACCGGCGTCGGCCGTCTTCATGGCTGTGTCGGCCAGACCCTTACGGGCACCGTGGGTGGAGATGAAGTACTCCAACACGGACATACCCTCCTTGAAGTTCGACAGAATGGGGTTCTCGATAATCTGGTGCCCCTCGGCACCGGCCTTCTGGGGCTTAGCCATCAGACCGCGGATACCTGAGAGCTGCTTGATCTGGTCCTTAGAACCACGGGCACCAGAGTCAAGCATCATGAACACGGCATTGAAGCCCTGGTCGGCCTCGGTCATCTGCTTGAGCAGGATGTTTCCGATGTCGTTGTTGACGTGGGTCCATGTATCGATGACCTGGTTGTAGCGCTCGTTGTCGGTGATGAAGCCCATGTTATAGTTGTCGGTAATGGCACGCACGTTCTCGTTACCCTTGGCAATGAGTTCAGCCTTCTCCTTCGGGATGATGATATCATCGAGGTTGAACGACAGGCCAGCCTCGTAAGCCATGCGATAGCCGAGGTTCTTGATACCGTCGAGGAACTCGCAAGCCTCAGCGAAGCCAACGTTCTTGATAACGGTACCGATGACATCGCGCAGCGACTTCTTGTTGATGACTTCGTTGACGAAGCCAACCTCCTTGGGGACGATGCCGTTGACGATGACACGTCCCACAGACGTCTCCACGGTATGACGGATGGGATTGCCCTGGGCATCGATGTCGTCGACGACCACCTTCACCTGGGCGTGCAGGTCGCACTTACCCTCGTTATGGGCAATAATGGCCTCCTCAGGACCGTAGAACGACAGTCCCTCGCCCTTGGCTCCCGGACGGATCTTGGTGATATAGTACAGGCCGAGCACCATGTCCTGTGAAGGCACGGTGATAGGCGCACCATTGGCAGGGTTCAGGATGTTGTGGCTCTGGAGCATCAGCAACTGGGCCTCAAGGATGGCCTCGTTGGAGAGCGGGAGATGGACAGCCATCTGGTCGCCGTCGAAGTCGGCGTTGAACGCCGTACATGCCAACGGGTGAAGCTGGATGGCCTTGCCCTCGATGAGCTTGGGCTGGAAGGCCTGGATGCCGAGACGGTGCAGTGTCGGTGCACGGTTGAGCAGCACTGGGTGGCCCTTCATGACGTTCTCCAGAATATCGTAGATAACAGGCTCGCGGCGGTCGACGATCTTCTTGGCCGACTTCACGGTCTTGACGATGCCGCGCTCGATGAGCTTGCGGATGATAAACGGCTTATAGAGCTCGGCAGCCATCAGCTTCGGCAGACCGCACTCGCCCATCTTCAGCTCAGGACCGACGACGATGACCGAACGGGCTGAGTAGTCGACACGCTTACCGAGCAGGTTCTGACGGAAGCGGCCCTGCTTACCCTTCAGCGAGTCGCTGAGGGACTTCAGCGGACGGTTCGAGTCGCTCTTTACAGCACTGGACTTGCGGCTGTTGTCGAACAGCGAGTCGACAGCCTCCTGGAGCATACGCTTCTCGTTGCGCAGGATGACCTCGGGAGCATGAATCTCCATCAGGCGCTTCAGGCGGTTGTTACGGATGATGACGCGACGGTAGAGGTCGTTCAGGTCGGAGGTGGCGAAGCGGCCACCGTCCAGGGGAACCAGCGGGCGAAGTTCAGGCGGCGTCACGGGGATAATCTTCATGATCATCCACTCGGGACGGTTGATGCCCTTCTCGACACTCTGGCGGAAGGCCTCGACCACCTGCAGGCGCTTCAGGGCCTCGTTCTTGCGCTGTACCGACGAGTCGGTGTTGGCGCGGTCGCGCAACTCGTAGCTGAGCGAGTCGAGGTCGAGTTCTGCCAACAGCTGATAGATGGCCTCTGCGCCCATCTTGGCGATGAACTTATTGGGATCAGAGTCGTCGAGATAGTCGTTATTCTCGCCTACCACATTATCTATAATATCGTTGTACTCCTCCTCGGAGAGAAGGTCGAGCTTGTTTGAGCCGAGCGCGTCGTTGCCCTCGCCGTCCTTCTTGCCGGCCATGACACCTGGCTGGATGACGATGTAACGCTCATAGTAGATGACGGCGTCGAGCTTCTTGGTGGGCAGACCCAAGAGATAGCCGATCTTGTTGGGCAGCGAACGGAAATACCAGATATGTGCCACGGGCACAACCAGCTCGATGTGGCCGGCACGCTCGCGGCGGACCTTCTTCTCAGTAACCTCAACACCGCAGCGGTCGCAGACGATGCCCTTGTAGCGGATGCGCTTGTACTTGCCGCAACCGCACTCGTAGTCCTTCGTCGGACCGAAAATGCGCTCGCAGAACAGACCGTCGCGCTCAGGCTTGTAGGTACGGTAGTTGATGGTCTCGGGTTTGGTAACCTCGCCGTAACTGCTCTCGAGAATGTCCTCGGGAGAAGCAAGTCCGATGGTAATCTTGGTGAAATTACTCTTTGTCTTATTATCTTTCTTGAAAGCCATAATTTTCAATTATCAATTATCAATTATCAATTACCATATTAGTCCATCGTGATGCTGAGACCGAGGCCACGAAGTTCGTGCAGCAAAACGTTGAGCGACTCGGGAATGCCCGGTGTAGGCATGGGTTCACCCTTGACGATGGCCTCGTAAGCCTTGGCACGGCCTACGGTATCATCAGACTTGATAGTAAGAATCTCCTGAAGCACATGGCTGGCACCAAAGGCCTCCAGTGCCCAGACTTCCATTTCACCGAAACGCTGACCGCCAAACTGGGCTTTACCGCCGAGGGGCTGCTGGGTGATGAGAGAGTACGGACCGATAGAGCGGGCGTGCATCTTGTCCTCGACCATGTGACCGAGCTTGAGGAAGTAGGTGATACCTACCGTAGCAGGCTGGTCGAAGCGCTCGCCGGTCTCACCGTCGTAGAGGTAGGTAGAGCAGAGGCGGGGCAGTCCGGCCTTGTCGGTCCACTCGGCAAGGTCGTCGAGCTTGGCACCGTCGAAGATTGGTGTTGCAAACTTCACACCGAGACGCTTACCGGCAGCACCGAGGATAGCCTCGAAAATCTGACCGAGGTTCATGCGTGAAGGCACACCCAGCGGGTTCAGCACCAAGTCGACGGGACGACCATCCTCGAGGAACGGCATATCCTCCTGGCGCACCACCTTCGAGACGATACCCTTGTTACCGTGACGACCGGCCAGTTTGTCACCGACACCGATCTTACGCTTCTTGGCAACATATACCTTAGCCATCTGCAGGATGCCTGAAGGCAGCTCATCAC
>CAMHIS010000071.1 GCA_946185285.1 uncultured Prevotellaceae bacterium | reverse complement strand
TGTAGTAGCCGCGCGTCTGCAGGGCCGACACGCTCTCCGAGAAGATGAAGGGCTTGCCGGGGAAGTTCTTGGGCACGTCCTTCACCCACTGGTGGTGGTAGTTGAAACCGATGATGTCGATGGCTCCGCTCTGGAACAGGTGGTTGCCCGGCGACGGCTCGTTGCAGCCCGCCGTGATGGGGCGCGTCGTGTCGTAGCGGCGCACAATCTCGGCCAGAAGCCGGGTGAGAGACCCACCCCCTTGCCCCTCCCTGTCAGAGAGGGGAGTGGTTTGTTCTGTCACGACTTCATGGGGCATATTCATCAGCAGATTGGCCTCATCAGCGCCCAGCATTTCACTCCCCTCCCTCTCAGGGAGGGGCTGGGGGGTGGGTCTGGGCATGTCAGATTCTCCCTCCCACTGCTCGAGCACCTCGTTGCCTATCGACCACATGAGGATGCAGGGGTGGTTGCGGTCGCGCAGCACGAGGTCGGTCAAGTCGCGCTCGTGCCACTCGTCGAAGAAGCGGGCGTAGTCGTTCTGCGTCTTGCGGCGGCGCCACATGTCGAACGACTCGTCCATGACGATGAGTCCCATCGTGTCGCACATGGCCAGCAGCTCCGGAGCCGGCGGGTTGTGGCTCGAGCGGATGGCGTTCACGCCCATCGCCTTCAGCTTCACGAGCTTGCGGTGCAGGGCGTCCTCGCTCAGGGCGGCACCGAGGCAGCCAAAGTCGTGGTGCTCGCAGACGCCGTTCAGCTTCATGTTCTTGCCGTTGAGCCAGAAGCCCGTCGTGGCATCGAACTTGAAGTCGCGGAAGCCCGTCGTCGTCTCCACCTCGTCAACGACCTTGCCGTCGCAGATCAGTTGCGTGCGTACCTTATAAATATAGGGGTCCTCGCACGACCACTTCCTCGGTCTCTTGATGCTCGCAGGCCGTCCGTCGCGGTCGAGCCACGTGTTCCTGACCGTCACCTTGCGGCCAGTGGGGTTCTCGTAGTCCACCTCCACCTTGCCGTCGTGAACGTAGACGCCCCAGTGCTTCACGTGGATGGCATTGGTGCGCGTGAGCCACACGTGGCGGTAGATGCCGCAACCCGAGTACCAGCGCGAGTTGGGCTGGTCGCTGTTGTCCACGCGGACGGCCACCACATTGCGGCCTTCGCGGACGTAGGGCGTGATGTCGTACTCGAAACTCGAATAGCCATAGGGCCGCGTCCCCACCTTCTGTCCGTTCACGTAGACCGTCGAGTTCATATACACGCCGTCGAACTCCAGGAACACCTTCTCTCGTGCGTTGTCACTCAGTGACAACGAAAACGTCTTTCTGTACCACCCCACCCCGCCAGGCAGCGCACCGCCGCCGGCACCGCTGGGGTTCGAAGCCGAGAAGTCGCCCTCGATGGCCCAGTCGTGGGGCACGTCGAGGCGCCGCCAGTGGGCGTCGTTATAATCTACTGCGGCCATCGTCGCAGTATCTGCCAGCACAAACCGCCAGTCGCTGTCAAAACATTTCCGCTCACGGGCCTGTGCTGTCAGGGCCGTCAAAGCTGTTACAGCCAGTAATAATAACTTCTTTGTTGTCATCGTTTTCGGTAGTCAGTCATATTTGCCCACAAAGGTACGAATATTTTTCCGATTCCCGCATCCTCTTTCCCAAATATTTTGTAACTTTGCAGGCGAAGCCTGAGGCTGGGCCATACCACGATTCCCGACTTTATGGTAATCAGCGGACTGAAGCGCGACTCTGCCAATACCTATCTCGACAGCCTCTGCAAGGGCGAGCAGCCCCGTCTCAGGAAGATGCTGAAAAGCCGCCGCTGGCTCTACTTCCCCAAGAAGCCCGCTTCGGAGGAATAAAAATGCGTTTCGGCCGGGCGCTCCCACACGCAAGGCCGTTCGCCCGCAGATTTAAGGGCGCCCGCCCGCATCAGTGCGGACGGGCGCCCTTTTCTGCTAACTCGGCGCCTTTCTCCCCGTATCCCTTGGCCTTTTCCCCTGTTAGGGCGGGCTCTTTCCCCCGTTAGCCATTGGGTATTGGATTGTTTATGGTATCTTCCGCCCCTGATGGTCAATATAGAACCAGTCGTCGCTCACCCATTCCCAGTGCTCATCGTTAGGGTCATTCTTTTGGCCAGTGTATGTTACTTTTGCTTTGCCTCCTTCAAAAGGATAGGCATACTTGAACTGGGGAGTAACAACAACGTGGCCAAGAGAATCGGCAAAACCCATCAGACCCTCGTCGTTGACTATGCGGAAATGACCCTCAAACAAATAGTCGGGCGTAAAATTGTCGACCACCAAAGCCCGGCACAAGACTTGGCCCTCGGTATTGATACAGGTGATACCTTTCACCTTCGGTTCCAGAACAAACCCAATGGGCGATATGCTGTCGCTTACACACCAGTCGAAACGTCCGTAAGGCACTATCGTGTCGCCCTGCTCATTGACGAGACAAACATCTGAAAGGAAATTATCAGGATTCTTGGGAATGACATAGAGTTTCTTCCCAGTGTATCCAACGACCTGCCCGGCATGACGACGCGCGAAAACCGGGTCTGGATTGCGCAACAGTTCGCGGTCAGTCCTGATAACGATTCTCGTCAGCAGTCCGTCGGCAAAATAGAAGGTAGTTGAGGCGTCGTAGTTAGTGGTCAAGCAGACCTTTTGGATATTGTCGGCAATACCACCGAGCTTCAGTCGGCGCAGCACGTCGGCCCTGAGTAATCCAGTATGTATACCTTTCTCCAAACGAATTCTGCTGTCGGTGATATTAGCGTAAATAATAGGAAATCTGTACCAATCGCTATCAACGCAAAACTCCTCAAAGACCAGATGATTACCGCTGTCTCTGAACGACAAAATGTGTTTCGACTTCCAGTAATTGTCCATTATTGTGTGCGATAGGTACGTCAACTCCTCCAATGGCTGGTACTCCATGCCAAACGGGTAAACATCGTAATCGCCGCGACTGGGAAAAGCAGACAGCGAATCTCCATAGACATTCTGCTCCCAGTAGTTGGGTAACTTCCCATTAAATGCCGCTTTATAATGGTTGCAGCCAACGCAAGCTGCACACGCCAGGATGATACTAACGACAACCTTGAAACCTCTATTATTCATCGACTTCATAATGCAAATGTTATAGACGCCTGCTATTTGGTGGCAAAGATAGGCGTTTTATTTGTAACTCCCAAAAAATTCCTGCAGCTTATCATCACATTTCCAGCAAATTCCTTTGTCGTGTTCAAAAAAGACTGTACTTTTGCAATAGAGATGAACAAAAGCAAAGAAGAGATGATGAGAAAGAAGTTTCTGATGATATTTGTCGGCGGCTTGCTGGCATGTTGTTACTCTGCATTGGCTCAACGCTCAGACGGGAAGCTGGTGAAGGGAAGGTTACATACCGTTATCTATCAGAAGAATGGTACGACGGCCGAGGGCTATCTGCAGAACAGCTTTTCAATAGGCGGATACCCCGTAAGCTACAGTTACCATATTCCTTCGGCTATAGATACCGTCATGAGGATTAAGCCTGACAACAAGATGATGGAGAAAAGCCTGAAATACCGGGTCCACGATATCGACAGCATGTCTACGTGGCTTGACGAACTGCCGGAGATCAAGCTGACGTGGGAACCCAAGACCGTTGACTTCGCCTTTGGCGGCAAGGAGCCTGCAATAGAGCCTCATCCTTCGATGCTCTTGCTCCTCTACAGAGGTAAACACGTGAAAGGCTACGTGGCTCACCATCCCGGCTATGGAGTCAAATACCTGTTCCTGATGGGCGATATGCCATACGCCAAGACTTTCCTTGTCGTGGGGGAGAAACTCAGCAATCGTCGCCGCAAGACATTGCTCGACACATTCTATATGTACCCAGGCAT
The DNA here is from genome assembly GCA_946185285.1 of uncultured Prevotellaceae bacterium. Lineage (GTDB taxonomy): Bacteria > Bacteroidota > Bacteroidia > Bacteroidales > Bacteroidaceae > Prevotella. The sequence goes on along the minus strand of CAMHIS010000071.1, from coordinate 9,494 downwards.
GGAGGATTACATCAATTCACTTAGCAAGGACAGCATCAAGGATGATCCCTTCTGCATCCTGAAGAAACTGGATGAATTGTTAAGCTCGGATAAATAATTGCTAATTGAAAACCATCATAAATGAACATCAAAAGTATTGAAGAAGCTCTTAGTATTATAGAGGAAAGTGCCTCTATTCATGCAAAGACAATGGAAACGGGTGATTACAAAGTGGGAAACAAACACTTTGCCAGAAAGATGAAGGCTTTGGTCTACGTATACAAACAAGGTCATCTGGCTGATTTAGAAAAGTATTTGACAAATGAAGACATTGGCATAAGGTCTTTCGCTGCTTGGGCGTTATTACCCATTATGGAGGAAAGAAGTAAAGACGTATTGCAGGAAATTGCAGGGAACGACACATACAGAATAACCGCTTTTAACGCAGAAATGACATTAAAGCTATGGGGGGATGGGGAAATCATCTTCCCATATCAAGAAGGATGGCATTGGTAGGCGTTCAACATAATAATGAGAGTTCCCCTAAGTTGTTAACAAAATTGTATTATTATGGACATAATAACATTTAAGCAGGTGATAAATGACAGCCTTGTTCCTTTTGGCTACAAAAAGCAGAGGACGAACAGCTGGATTCGGAAGGGTAAAACTATCTCTACAAAGGTCTATCTCCAGAGGTCTCTTTATGGTAACTTATACTACTTTCATGTATATTATGTGATTAACAATTTGAAGACCACACATAAAGAAGATAAAGAATGTTTTTCTGGGATAGATTATGTCGATGAGAAGCTTCTTTACAAAATGTGTGACCTTGATTATGATGTAAGTGACGATGCTAGAGAGGCGACATTGAAGTCTTTATTAACAAGGATGTTTGAAAATCACCATTATATAGAGACGGAAGAAGAACTAAAAAAGTTGATACTTGAGAAGCCCATTCACGTATTTAATGTAATCATTGATTACTTAGGAATAGATCCAAAAGAATATCATAATATGTGGCAAAAGAGGAAAGAGGCAGGAATTATGCAGAAGTTGGCTAAGGGATTTGGTATCGAGCCGACGGGCGACTATGAACTAAGCAATGAAGCAATGGGATTCTACGTGGAGTATGGACCAGAGGACAATGTCATTCTGATAAAAATAAATACATTTGTTAATCCCTACACACAAGATGTGAAGAAGGTTTATCAGGAAAGATTAGACAGGCTGAATGCTTTCACAGAATGTGGTAGGGAGAAACCAGCCAAAGTTGTGGAGACTATTGAAGCCTATGCGCCAAGCAAGTTGGGATCCATGCAAGTGGTGCTGGCGTTTGTCAATCCAAATGGTGTGATTGAATACAGGTATTGGTGAAATTAAGTAATAGAATTGCAGAGTTTTATTTGGAAGTTACGGAAATAGTTCGTATCTTTGCGGCGAGAAGAAAGAAACAATTATGACATACAGCATTACAGACAAACTGGAGTGGACGCTCATCTTTGTACTCGAATTCAGTCGTCGCTTCGGCTTGACGCTCAAGCAGGCGTTCAACTACCTAAGCCGTTTCGGAGGCATCGCCTTCGTTGACGAGCACTATGACTACTGCCATACACAGTCGTTCCAGTCAATGGTCACCGACATCGCCGAGTATTGTCACAGAAAAGGAGGAGCACTCGTATGATACTCTACCACGGCACCAATGGCGACTTCGGCGATATCGACCTTACTAAATCTAAGCCCAATAAGGACTTCGGACAAGGCTTCTATCTCTCACGCGAGTATGCCCAGGCAATGGATATGGCCAAGATTAAAGTCGAACAGCTGGAGACCGGCACCCCCACAGTCCTTACCTATGAGGTCGACGACGAGCAGATGACCCAGCTCCGAGTTCTCCGCTTCAATGACTATAATGAGGAGTGGGCCAAGTTCATTCTCCTCAACCGCAACAACGCAAGTCGCCAGCCCGCCCACGACTACGACATCGTCATAGGCCCCATAGCCAACGACCGTGTCGGCGTGCAACTCTGGAAGTACGAGAATAGCGCCATCGACCTTCCTACACTCATACATAACCTCCGCAATATGCGCGGCATCACCTTTCAATACTTCTTCGGCACCGAGCGTGCCATCAAAATCCTCAAACGGCTATGAACGAGAAAGAACAAATGAAACTCGATATGGTGAAGAAGCTCGCTTTGATGCTTATTGCCAATAACCCGCAATTCACCATTGAACAGGCTCTTGCTACGGTTATCAATTCCGACACCTACCAGCGTTTGCAGCGTGATGCCACAGGACTCTATTACCAAAGTTCTCGCTATGTGTACAGCTTCCTCGACAGCGAGCTGAAGACTGGCAGAGTGATGTAATATCAGGATGCAAGAAACGAACGCTACGGATTTGATTAACGGCATAAGATGATTCAATGGAATTTAAAGAAAAGATGAACAGAAAGATTATTATTGCGTGCTGCATATTTCTTGGGCTATATATAGGATGTTCCTTATTGCCACATCATTCCGAGTTTGACGATAAGGCCACACTGGAGGATGTAATGGAGATACAGTTGCCCAGTTATAAAGTAAAAAAGTATATGGCAGACCCTGTCATTGACTGTCATGGTGATTTTTGCGATAAGATTACCATTGAATTTGATAGCTTACCGCCAAAACAGTTTATTGATAGTGTGAATATTAGGGTGGCCGCAGATCATGAGCCAGTTTATAAACGATGGCTGAAAGTTGATGAACACCGATATTATTTTCGAGCGGCCTATGGAGATGGAGGAAGAACCCCGGAATGCAGGAAGGGACTTCATGACTGGTTCATATCCCTGGATTTCTCTGATGATTCTACAGAAGGCGTAATTGAATACGGGTATTGGTGAAATAAAGTAATAGAATCACATAGTTTTAGACCTATAGCTCATTTTGCAGGATGGAACAGCACTCGAAGCCCGATAAATACAAGCGTTTTGAGTGATTCAAACGTTTGAGACTCAAAAATATATTTACATATTGGGTTTTCTTTGGAATGGGCAAAAACGCCAAGTATGGTATTTATAAAAGATTTATCTATTTCAGATATTTCAACAAATTTGGGCGTTTATCCTGCAAAATGAGCTATACGCCTAGTTTTATTTGGAAGTTACGGAAATAGTTCGTATCTTTGCAATATGTTTGAACAAATGCAAAGATAGCGATGAAAAATAAGCAAGTTCTTGTATTCTTTCTTTTGATGCGTAGCTGATGTCGATGGTGGCGTACTAAAACACAGGAAGTTAGTGGCCCCACCCCCAGCCCCTCCCCTACGATGGGAGGGGAGAGCGGCGGATGCTATCTGCAATTTACAGAACATACCGTTCATCATTCAATACCCCATTCGCGAGGTGTCGACCTCCTTCTTTTTCTTCTCCTTGAAGTTGCCAATGCGGTAGACAGCCGTGAGGGAGGCACTGGCGTAGTTCATCCAGACGCGCATGGCGTAGTCCTGATTGCCAAGCATGGAGCGGGTGTTGGCATAGCCGTTGAAGATGTTGGAGCCATTGGCGATGACGCTCCACTTGCCGTCGGCAGAGGTCCAGCGGAGCGAGGCGTTCAGATAGAACAGCGGGGCAATGTCGTAAACGCCCTGAATGGCTTTCGACTGGAAGAAAGGATTGAGGATGAAACGGATGTCGTTCCGCTGAGACAACTTGGCTACCGCCGTACCGCCGAGAATGGCTGAGAGCCGGGTGCGGTCGAAGGGCAAGTCGAAGAAGCTGTCGCTCTTGTCGTGACGGTAGAGGCCTGTGGCCATCAGAGTGCCGTTGAGCCAGCTGCCTGCGCTGAACTGCGCTGAGGCTTGCAGACCGTAGTAGTTGGAGTAGTCGAAGTTGGTCTCCTTCATAATGACGGCCATGCGGTCGGAGGGCTGGTAGGCCAGCTGCACGAAGTAGTCGGGTTCCAACTCCGCAAATGCCGTAAAGGTGTATTTCCGGTTCAGCTGCCACATCAGGTTCACCTCGTATTTCGACATGGGCTTCAGGTCGGGATTGCCCCAAATCTCAGTGTAGGCCGACGCATAGTAGATGCTGCTCATCGTACTCCAGTAGCTGGGGTAGACGGCCTCGCTGCTGAACGAGAGGTTGAGCATATTCTTCTGGTTGACGTTCCACATAGCGTTAAACTGCGGATAGACGCGCCACTCGTTCCACTTGGTAGCGTGATACTGCTCTGTTGTCACAGATGCTTCGAGGCTCAGCGACTTGCCTATCTGCTTGCTGAACCCTGCATAGCCGTTCAGGATACGCTCATTGTAATCCACACTGCTGGTGGCGTCGGGCAGTTGCTGACGGTTTTGGTCGAGCGTCGTCTGATAGCTGTTGTTGTTTGTGAACTGTGCCTTGACGCCGTACGTCAGTTCCCAGTCGTGAGACAGCGCGTGGGTCTGGTCGGCGGTGAAGAGCCACTTACCCACCTTCTGCCGGCTGTCGACAAACAGATTTCGCTCGTTGTCGTACATCGAGCCGTCAAGATGCTGCGTGCGCGGATTCTGATAGTTGGTGTAGGATGCGCCCAACTCAAGTCCGAACGGCGTGTCGTAGCTGACGTCGACGTTGTGCAGGTAGTCGTGCTCTGTAGAGTGTTGCACGGAGTTGGCCGTGCCAGTGGTGGTATTGGTAGACTTCGTCTTGTCCCATTCGCCGGTATAGGCTGCGGTCAGACGGTGGTTGTCGGCAATAGCATAGTCAATGCCGATATGGTATTCGTGGTTGATGCCGTCGCTGCGGTTGCGGGTCTCGTCGCTGTAGGCCTTGCGCGTGCCGTTCAGCGGATGGTTGGCCTCGTGCTCCACCTGCCCGTAGCCTGAACCGTCGGTAAAGGCGTACGAAGCATCGAGGCTCAGCTTGCCGTGATTGTAGATGAAGCTGCCCCCTACTTTCCCCGTGCTGTACTTGTGTTGCCGCCAAGTACCCTGAAGTTGGCCGGAGAGCTGGTTGGTGTCCGAAAAGTCCTTTGTCACGATGTTGATGGCCATTCCACGTACGTGGTACTTTGCCGGAGCCGACGGCATCACCTCAGCCTTGGCAAGCATAGCGGCGGGCATCTGTCTCAGCCGGTCAACGACCTTGTCGGCATCGAGCGTCGTTGCCTTGCCGTTGATGATGAGGGTGACGGGCTGGCCACAGAACGTGAGCCGGCCGCCCGACTCGAATACGCCGGGAATGCGGGTCAGCGCCTCGTAGGCATCGTCGGCAGGAAAAACTTGCAAGAGCATAGGCATATTATAGGTCAGATGTCCGTTCTCTGCCTTTGAGAAAATACGGTCGCCCGTCACCTCTACGCCTTTCACCATATAGGTCTCCTGCTGGAGGATGATTGTACCGATGTCGCCCACCTCGCAGGGACGGAACAATGTCTTGTAGCCTACAAACGAGCATTTCGCAATGACGCGATAGGCTTCAGTGGGTATGACGAAGTCGCCGTTCTCATTGCTCACGCCACCACCGATGAGAGAGGAGTCGGCAGGGTTGAGCAGTGAGATGTTGGCGTAGGCGACTGGCTGGCTATGCTCGTCGATGACGCGGCCTTTCAGGTGGTGTTCCGTCTTGTGGGTACACTCCACGAAGAACTTCTCACCGTCCTTGACGATGCGGACAGGGTAGAAACCGGCCACTTTTATCAGGGCGTCCTCAATGCTGAGGCGCTCGAAACTGCAGGTGACGGTAAAGTCCTCCAAGTCGTTGTAGACGAAGGATATCTCGTATCGGCCGGTGGCAGCGTTGAGGTCTTCGAGCACTTGGCTCATCGACTGGGCCTGATACTCGCGGGTAATCTTCTGGGCCTGTGCAATGCTGACTGCTGCGCATAGCAATAGCAGGATATACAATTTCTTCATAGCACACATCTATCAGGGATTCACAATCAGTTTGTCGCCCTCGACGGTAAGGCTCACGTGGTCGAAATGGTTCAGGTCGTTGATGACGTCCTCCAGTTTGTCCTTCCGTTCCCACTTATAGTAGAGGCGCAGCTCGTGGGCCTGAGCACTTCGGATGTCAGCCACCTTATTATAATACGTGGCCAATTCGCCAGCCAACTCGTCGAGCGGTGCATTTGAGAAGATGTGAATGGAGTCAGCTTCCTCAGGCTCTTCTGAAGGAGAATGTGTCTGGTTGTCCTGTTGCTGCGAGTCATAAATATGAGTTTCCTCTGTCGGGGCCTGCAAATTCCCTCCAACGGCTACACGATAGGCAGCATACGCAATGCCACTAAGCATCAGAACGCCGAGCAGTGTCGCTGCTACTCGCAGCCAGCGCCGCCTCTGTGGGGTTGCCTTTACCTTTTCCGCATAAACAGCATCCGTAGCCCGTACCATCTGCTCGTACAGTTGGCGGCACTCCTCGTCAGCCATCAGCTGGCGGATTTCCTCGTCGGTGTAGCACTCTGGATGCTCCTGCATCTCCAAGAGTCGCTGTAGTTTCTCGTCCTTTGTCATTGGGTGAATCTGGTTTTGAGTTTCTTGATGGCCTGAGAGAGATGCTTGTAAACGGCGGCCTCGCTGATGCCCACCCGTGCGGCTATCTCGCGGTACTTCAGTCGCTCACCGTAGTGCATCATAAAGATGCGGCGGGTCTGCGGTGTCAGTTCCGTCTGGATAAACTGCTGGTATTGGCTGTACTGTTCCTCCTCGTCAATTTTCCTGTCGAGTTCACTGTCCTCGAGGGGCAGGGCGCGGCTCAGGCGTTCCTGAAGCTTCATCCGCTTCAGGCGGTTCAGGCACTCAAAGCGTACGCTGCTCCTGACGTAAGCCAACAGTTTCTCCCCATCGTCGGGCAGGATGTCCGTCGCCATCAGCCGCGTCATCACGTCGCTCACGGCATCGCGGGCGTCCTCCTCGTCGTGCAGCAGAATACAGGCCCGACGCAGCAGTTCCCCATAGTGCTGACGGTACAGCGTCGCCACCGTTTCGTCTCTCTTCGGCATTCCTCTTGTTTTGTCCTTTTATCTATAAGACAATCTCACGGTCAGATTCCCAACCCCTATGAGCAAAAAAAGCGCCGCTCCCTTGCAATAACACTCAGGGAGCGGCGGTTCCGTTGTTGCTTATTTGTCAGTTAAACTGCTTTTCACATCAATGCCGTGCTTCTGGCAGTATTTCAGGATCTTGGCCCGAGTCTCCTCCAGACTGTCGATAACCAGCTGGTATTCTTCCTGATTAAGATCGCTATGGTCATCTGAGTTTGGCCTGACAAAATCCCATACCAGCCCCTCGCCCAGTTGCCAGGTGCCAATCTTTATCATGAATTCCTTGTTCTTATACATATCAATCAGAGTTGTATGCTCACGGCCTTACCGTTATAGTTGACCATCTTACCCTCGGGACTGTCGAGGTCGAGCGGCTTCGGGGCGTCCTTCGTAACGAGCACGACGTTGAAGCGGCGCTGCTTCAGCATTCCGGGGAACTGGCCCTTGCGCTGGCCGATGGTGACGGTGCGCAAGGCGTCGTCGTAGCTGATGTCGATGGTGGCGTACTTGCCCTTTTCATAGTTGTAGTTGGTGCCCTCGTCCTCGTAGAGCTGGAACTGGCCGTTCTGGCCGGCATAGACGTAGAGGTTAATCAGCTCGGCAGGCTTCTCGTCGCTCCACTGCATCTCGGGGCCGAAGGGGATGATGGCTCCCTCGCGCACGAAGACGGGAATGCGTTCGTAAGGGGCATCGACGACGAGGCGCTGACCGCCCTGGGTGTACTCACCCGTGTAGAGGTCGTACCAGCCGCACTGACGGGGGAAGTAGACGGAGCGGTTGCGGGCCTTGTAGTAGCCAACGGGACAGGCCATCAGCGCGGGGCCGAACATCCACTGGTTGCCGATGTTCTCGACCTCGCGGTCGCCGTTGAAGTCCATCACAAGGGCGCGCATCAGCGTGTAGTCCTTGAAGTGGGCCCAGCCAGCCAGCGAGTAGATGTAGGGCATCAGACGGTAGCGCAGACGGTCGTAATAGACGAACGACTTGTAGGCAGGATGCTCGTCGGGGGCGATGTTCCAGATTTCGCGCAGCGGCCACTGGCCGTGACTGCGGAAGAGGGGGATGAAGGCTCCGAACTGGTTCCAGCGCGTCTGCAGCTCACGCCACTCACGCAGGTCCTCGTTCTCCTGACCCGTGCGGTCGAAGAGCTGCTGGGCAGCGACATAGCGGTTCTCCACACAGAAGCCGCCCTGGTCCATGCCCCAGAAGGGTATGCCCGACATGGAGTAGTTCAGTCCGGCAGTCATCTGGGCGCGCATATCCTCCCAGCGGGTGCCGATGTCGCCGCTCCAGGTGGCCGTCGAGTAGCGCTGCTCGCCGGCGAAGCCGCTGCGGGTGAGCAGGAATACGCGCGGCTCGTTCTTCTTTCCTTTCCAGACGGAGCGCTGACCGTTGTAGATGGCGTCAGCGTTCACGGTGCTGTAGGCATTGAAGTATTCGGTCGAGGTGCCGAGAGCCGTCGGGCCGCAGAGCGCCTTGCGGTACCACATCGGCGTGCAGTCGCGGACGTTAGGCTCGGAGGCGTCCATCCACCAGGCGTCGACCTTACGGCCAAAATTCGTATAGAGCTTCTCGTCCATCTGCCGCCAGAACATCTTGCGGGCTTCGGGGTCGTAGGCATCATAGAAGCCGTTGGTGTAGCCGGGGCCTACCCAGTCGTGGATGTCGTCGGTGGGCGACTGGCGATACATCCAGCCCTTGGCGTCGAGTTCCTTGTAGTTGTCGGTATTGGTGTAGAACTTCGGCCATACCGAAATCATGAAACGGCCATGCATCTGGTGGACGTCATCAAGCATCTGCTGCGGATTGGGATAGCGCGACGCCTCGAACTCATGGCTGCCCCACTGGTTCTCGGGCCAGTAGTTCCAGTCCTGCACGATGTTGTCGATGGGAATCTGACGCTTGCGGAACTCCGCCAATGTCGACACAATCTCGTCCTGCGTCTTGTAACGCTCACGGCTCTGCCAGAAGCCGAGCACCCACTTCGGATAGAGCGAAGCCTTACCCGTCAGCGTGCGGTAGCCCGAGATGACCTCGTCGAAGTTCTGTCCGGCAATGAAGTAGTAGTCCATATCCTTCGCCATCTCGCACCAGACGGTCAGCGCATTGCGGTCCATCTCGCTACGCGGCTCGGCTACCCGCAGACCGCAGTAGGACTCGCCGCCATCGGGCTGCCACTCAATACGCAGTTGAGTACGCTCATGAGGCCGCAGCCGGGCGGTGAACTTATAAGCATTCGGATTCCAAGCTGTGCGCCAGCGCTCGGGCACCACCTCCTTGCCGCCAATATACACCTTGATGTAACCAGCGTAGTAGAGAATGAACTGGTAGTCATAGGTATTGGATACCGGTGCTTCTATGAAGCCTTCGTACAGCACACTCGCTCCTTGCAAGTTAAAGCCCTTCGGCAGGTTTTTGATGCCGCCGTTGTCGGTCTTCAGAGCAATCGTCGACTTCGCGGGCGTACCATATTCATAATAGATGGAGTCCTCGTCGCGCACCAGC
>CAMHIS010000070.1 GCA_946185285.1 uncultured Prevotellaceae bacterium | reverse complement strand
CGACAGTCACATCGGAATTCACGTTGATTTCCAGCGTAGTCTCCGTGCCAGCATCCTCACCGTTCTTGGTCCATATGACGAACTCGTAGCCCTCAGCCGCCTCGGCAGTCAGCGTGACAACAGTTCCGTCCTCGTACTGTGCAGTCTCGGCAGCATTATTTCCGATTTTGATAGTGCCTCCCGTCTCTGGCTGCGTGATGGCCAGCGTGTATTTGGTTATAGGTGTAGATGGAGCTTTTACTACTTTAATCTTGGTGATGTGAAATTTGATACCCTTGATAACAATACCACGATTAATAATTAAGGTAGCGATATCGTCAGACTCAACGATATATGTTATTAGATTCTCGGTATCAGTGTTGATGTTCAAAGCCGTCCATGCCCAATCGTCTCCAGCTTTGTAGTCAATTCCATACTGAGCACCCTCTTCGACGTTAGAAGTCGTAATTTCTATGACGTCTCCTTTAGCAAGACCTGTAAAGTCTACCTTATGACTGTCATCGCTCGTGTCGAACTGTACACCTTCGTATGAATCGTTGTCCCATGATATAGCAACGTCGCCAGTCCATAAAGCATCAGGGTCTTGCTCTGGGGTTGGGGTTTCCTCAGTAATCAGCGTCACCTTGGTGATGACGCTGTTCTCGCCTTTGTAGATATAGATGTTCATATCAGATAGGGCACTGATATCCTCAGCTGTCAAAGTGAACTCATAATAACCTGGATTATAATTAATCCAAGGCCATTGACCTGGGCTATCTCCTAATGATGGAATAGTAGTCTCACTCCAATTGTTATTCGCTCCTTTATAACAAATCTTGAAGTTTGCACCACCTTCCGGTACTGTAGCATACACTCTGAGGACATCGCCCGCCTTGAAGGTGGCGACCTTCTCGCTGTTCAGCTCTACACCATCAGAATAAGTACCCTCCCATAGCGTCGTCTCGGTAGCATACCCTTGAGTCACTACCGCCAGCAGTAATATCAGTATCGTTAATAACTTTTTCATATCGTTTCTAATATTTAGTTATTCTTCATTTCATATATCGCCGTTCTGCTGAAGAGAGAGCTTACGGCTCGTACTGGGTGAGATTACGGCTCACTGCTGACGAGATTACGGCTCACTGCCAACGAGATTACGGCTCGTATTTCTTTACATTTTGTCTACTTCTTCTTCTGGATACGGAAATTGCCGAAGCGGAAGTCCGCATTGTATCGCTCGCTAGGCTGGAAGCCGATGTTGAGTGTCATCCATTCGCCGATGGCTCCGATTCCTTTTGGAGCAATCTCTGCGAGCGGTAGCCGGACGGTAGTCCACTGTCCGTCCGTGTCCCAGCCTTTGCCATCGTTGGGGTTCCACTGATAGCTGTTGTCCCAGTCCCAGTTCCATGCAAACTCATAGCCCTTTCCGGCTAACGGATGTCCCTGGGCTGTCAGCACCTCGAAAACGAAGTTGTAGTCGGCAACTTTCGCCGGGTCGCAGATGTCGGGCATATTCTGGGCGAAAGCCAGTTCCACCCATGCATACGACTGGATGCGTCCGTAGAAGTGCAGGTGTGGCGAACCGAGGTTGCTGGTAGTAGACGTGATGTCTGCGTCGGTCTCGATGGTCACACACTGGTCGGTGCGGTCGCACTGTGCCTTCGACAAGTCAGCGAATAGCAGGTTGGCGGTGGGACGGAAGGGTAGGGCCCGTGTCTGTGTCGTGCCGTTCACGTCTGACCAGCTCACTTCTACGGTGCTGTTGTCCTGGACGCCCTGCGGCACTATGACTCGCATGACGTCTGGAGAGATGAAGGTCAGACTCGTCTCAAGTCCGCCTATCTTGATGCAGGCGGGCGTGTCGGCCTCGCCGAAGCCGTAGTAGTCGAAGTTCTTGCCCGTGATGCTGACTTCCTGTCCGGGGGCAGCAAACTCGTTGCTCAGGTTGTAGACCTCCATCTCGGGCAGGGCGACCACAAAGTGATAGGTGGCTGTACCCATGTCGGTCGTGTACTCAATGGTGTTGTTCCTGTCGTGCGAGTAGGCCGTGGGAATAGTCACCACGGCTTTGGTCGACATGGTATAGGTCAGCGTGAGGTCAGCCTCTACGCTGTTGAACTTGAGGCTCTTCAGGTTGTTCAGGTTCGTACCTACAATGCAGACGGCCCGTCCCGGCTCTGCCTCGGTCAGCGGTTGGCTGAAGGCATTGTCGGTGGTGGCATAGACTCCCGTAATCGTAGGAGCCCCCGTATTGGGTATCTTGTCGGGTGATGTGTAGTCATTGCTGTCGCTCGAGCAGCTATATAAAGGTAAAAGGGTAACAAGGTAGAAAGGTATAACACCTTTTGCCCAACCCCTTACCTTATTCCATATATTCATCTTCATAGGTCATTCTCTTTTTATTTCTTTTACTTGTTTACCTTTCCTTAGTTCCATCCTGGGTTGTTGCTGTTGATGGCCTGATTAGTGTTCAGCTCTTGTGCTGGGATGGGGAAGAGCAAGTTGCGCTCAGTGCGGTTCTTTAGCACTCCGGAGTCATCGCTGCCGCCCAGCGCATTCATGGCATCCAGATAGATTCCCCAGCGGATGAGGTCCCAACGGCGGTCAGCCTCGCAGGCCAGTTCCTTGGCCCGTTCCTCGATGATGGCCGAGCGTAGGGCCGTCTGGTCTGTCTCAGTGGCAAGTGTGGCGTTGGAACGCTCGCGCACCTTATTCATATATATAAGAGCCTGATCAGATTCGCCCAGTTCGTTCAGTGCCTCGGCATAGATGAGCATGACATCTGCCAGTCGGAGTACGGGCCAGTTGGCATCGGCATTCTCAATGGCATCGTTGGTCACGTCCATGTACTTGGTGGTGAAAGCCAGACACTGTGCATCCTGCGAGTAGTAGTAGCTCACGCCGTCGGCATAAATGCCCGACGGGTCTTGTACCCAGTTGCCGCTCAGGTCGCGTCCCGTAGCGAGGATGCTGTACTCGTCGGTCAGGGGATAGAAGAATCCTGTGTTCGACTCTTGTTGGGTATAGGCCCGCCAGCGGTGCTTCACGCCCTGCGTGATGCGCAGGTCGTCGTGGTCAAACAGGTCGTACCAGTGGCGCGTACAGCCCACCCAGCCGCCGCTCTGTATGAAGTCAGAGCCCGGCGAGATCATGTAGCCCTCGTATTGCGAGTGGACGGCATTCTTATAGGTGGCATCGCCGCTGACGCTGCCGATGGAGAACATAAACTCCGAGGCTGTGGCCGACGACTTCTTCCATAGCTGGTCGTAGGGCAGTAGTGTGTAGTTGCCGTAGCTGCCGTCCAACACCTTCGCTGCCCAGTCAGCAGCTTTGCGGTAGAGCGCCTGGGCATCCATCTGCTCGTAACCCTTGACCACCGTCTTCTGGAAGGTTTTCGTCTCAAGCGGGGCGTATGTGCGGTTGCTGGCGGGGCCTTGATAGGCGGCACCCGTACGTACTATGACTTCCGTGCCTGCGGGTAGTGCTCCCGAGGCCATGGTGGCATAGACCTTGGCCAGCAGTCCGGCGGCTGAACCGGCACAGGCATGTCCAGCCTGCCATTTGCCGTCCGTGTTCTTATACATCAGCGCGGCCGCCTCCTCCAGGTTCTTGATGATGTAGTCGTAAACTGTCTGTACTGGTTGTCGCGGCTGGTTGTAGTCCTCGGTTTCCTCCTCGGGCTGTAGGGGGCAGTCGCCGTAGGCCCTGACCACCATGAAGTAGGCCAGTGCCCGCATGAACATCAGTTCGCCCACGGCATTGTTCTTCTCGTCCGTCGTGATGTTCTGCATGCCCTGAATATGCCGAATGGCGTTGTTCGAGCGGCCTACGAGTCCGTAGCACCCTTTCCACAGGGCATCCGTCACGTCGCTCTCGCCTTGGAAGTTGCCAGCACCAAAAGTGCCGAAGAGCCAGTCCGGTCCCGAGATGTAGTCGGCGTCGAACTCCAGCACGCGGGGAAAGTAGCCCCAGCGGAACATATCGTCAATCCATTTCGAGTAGGTTCCCGTCACCCACGTGGCGCAGGCATCACTCGAGTCGCCCACCTTCTCGTCGGTAATCAGGCTTTCGGGGTCTTCCTCAATCCAACTGTTGCAGGCTGTCAGGCAGGAAAGACAAAGTAACCAAATAACATATATATTTCTTTTCATAATCGTCATGTTTTTAGAAGACAAAGTTCATACCGAAAGTAAAGGTTCGTGCACTGGGATAGCTGTAGCTGTCGACGCCGGGGCAGGCCGCATTGGCACCGCCCGCGTTCACGTCGGGGTCGAACCACGAATATTTCGTGATGGTGAACACGTTGTTGGCGGTCAGTGTGAAACGTATCTTCTCCATCCACTTGGTAGGGTGGCTCCAGTCGTAGGCCAGGGTGATGAACTTCATCTTCAGATATGAGCCGTTCTCCACATAGCGGTCGCTGATGAGCCATGTGCGGGTATATCCTGCCGTGGCCTTGGGCCACGTGGCGGTGGCTGCCGTGCGTTCGGTCCATCGCCCGTTGTAGGCCTTGACGGTCACGTTGCCAATATTCGACATGGTGATGTCCGTCAGGTTGTAGTTGAAAATGTCGTTGCCCTGCGAGCCTTGCAGCATGAAGCTGAGCGACAGGTTTTTCCACTGCAAGTTGTTGGTCAGTCCGTAGGTGAAGTCGGGGTTGGTGTTGCCGATGATGGTTCGGTCGTCCTCCGTAATCTGGCCGTCACCGTTCAGGTCGCGGTATTTGATTTCGCCCACGTAGCGCAGTGCCTCGGCGTCCGACAGGGCGGCGTAAGCCTTGTTGGAGCGCACTTCGGCAATGTTGTCGTAGAATCCGTCCTCCAGATAGCCGTACAGTGTGCCGATGGCATGTCCGTTGCGCTGCAGGAACACCTGGTCGGCCTTCGACCAGAGGCTGGTGGCATACTGGTCGCCCGCGAGTCCGCCGATGCGGTTCTTGTTGGTGGCGAAGTTGGCCGAAAGGTTCCACTTCACGGGCGTGTTGCGCAGGATGTCCCAGTTGACGCTGACCTCCAGACCCTCGTTGGTGACGTTGCCGCTGTTGACCATCATCTGGCTGAAGCCCGACGACGAGGGGATGGTGACGTTCTGCAGCAGGTCGCGCGTCTTCTTGTAATAGTAGTCTACGGTGATTTGCAATCGGTTGTCCCAGAAACCGAGGTCCAGACCGGCATTGAACTGTCCTGTGGTCTCCCACTTCAGGTTGCGGTTCGTCGGTCCGCGCCAGTCTATCATGGACATACCGCTCGACAAGGTGCCGTTGTACGGATAGTTGGCGGCCTGGAGCACGGTCAGCGTGCGGTAGGCACCGATGGCCTGGTTACCCGTCTGTCCGTACGACAGGCGCAGCTTTAGGTTCGAGAATACGTTCAGCCGCTTGATGAACTCCTCGTCGATGGCTCGCCAAGCAAAGGCACCCGAAAGGAATGTTGCCCACTTGTTATCCTGAGCGAAACTACTGCTGCCGTCCGTACGGATGCTGGCCGTGAACAGATACTTATCCAATAACGTGTAATTGACGCGGGCAAGGAACGATTCGAGTGTCTGCTTGGTTTCGCTGCTGCTGACCACTGCCTTGTCGAGGGCCAGCGACAGGTCTGCGTCCTTGGTGATATCTGAGGGAAAGTTGGTGACGGTGGTCTGACTGCTCTCACCGATGCCTTTTTCGAAGGTGATACCGGCTACGACATTGAACTTGTGGATGCCATAGGTGTAGTCGGCGGTCAGCAGCGACTCCGAGGTCAGGCTTTTCCAGATGCTGGTGGCCTTGCCTGCCTTGCCGTTGTTGGGCGACTTGCCCTCCTGGGTGTGGCGGTCGTAGTAGGTGCCGCGGTGTCCGTCGTTGTAGCCCAGTCCCAGATTCTGGCGGAACTTGAGCCACGGCAGCACGCGGGCTTCGGCAAACGTTGACGAGAACCACGAAATCTGTTTCAGCTGGTCCTTGGCACCGTTGACGTAGCTGGTCGGGTTGGCGGCCAACCAGTTCAGCTCGTCGAGCTGTTCGGTCTGTGAGTGAGGGCCGTAGGTCGGCGGGAAGATGAGTGCCGAGCGGATGATGCCTGTATTTTCTGAGTTTGTGCGTTGGAAGTCGGTCAGGGCGTTGGTGAAGTACTGGCTCGTACCCACCTCCAGCCAGTTGGTGATGTGGCGGCTGATATACATGCCCAGATTATAGCGTTCGTAGCCAGTGTTTTTGATGATGCCGCGCTGCTTGGTGTATCCGCCCGAGAAGCTGTAGTAGCCCTCGTTGCTGCCACCACTGACACTGGCGGAATACTCCTGCAGAACACCCGTCTGGTAGATTTCGTCCTGCCAGTCGGCACCCACCACCTCGTCCACGTTGCCGTATTCGTCGGTGCGCAGGCCGGGGTTCTTGAAGTCCTCGGGCGAGGGATTATAGGTGCCCTGGTCGTAGACGAAGGCACCGCCCGTGTAGGGATACTGCCACTCGCCGGTGTAGGGGTTGCGCTGCGTGCCGTACTCATAGTTGCGGCTGTTCTGTGCCGCCTCGTTCTGGTAGAGGGCGTAGTGGTAGGGGTCGAGCATGGCGACGCGGCTGCGTCCGATGCGCTGCACGCTCCACGAGGCATTGACTTCGACCTTGGGCTTGCCCACCTGTCCCTTCTTGGTGGTGATGATGACGACACCGTTGGCACCGCGAGAGCCGTAGATGGCTGTGGCTGATGCGTCCTTCAGCACCTCTATCTTTTCTATATCGTTAGGGTTAATCATACTTAGTGGTGAGGTCTGTTGGTTGTTGCCGCTGTTGGCATCGCTCGACGGTGTTCCGTTGGGGTCGGTGCCGAAGGGCACACCGTCCACGATGTATAGGGGTTGGCTCGATGTGGTGAACGAGTTGGCACCGCGCACGGTGATGCTGACACCTGCACCGGGCGAACCGTCGCTCTGCTTCACATCTACACCGGCTATCTTACCCTGCAGTCCATGGGCCACGTCCACGGCGCCGCCCTTGGTCAGCTCGTCGGCCTTGATCTGCGACACCGAGCCCGAGAGGTCGCGCTTCTTCATGGTGCCGTAGCCCACGACCACCACTTCTTCCATCAGCTTTGAGTCCTCTTGCAGGGTTACCTCTATCTCTGTCTTTCCTTTCACGTTCACCACTTGTGTCTTGTAACCTATCATCGACACCTGGATGATGAACTTTCCCTGGGGCATGGTGAACTGGAAGTTGCCGTCTAGGTCGCTGACGGTTCCCGACGTGGTTCCCGGCACCTGTATGCTGGCACCGATAAGCACTTCGCCCGGCATGGCGCCGTCCAGCACGCGGCCCTTAATCTGCTGCTGTGCTGCAACGGTCAAGGGCAAGAATGCTAAAAGGTAAAAAAATAAAAGTCTTTCTTTCATAGAATGAGTATTTATAGTTTTCTGTTTCCTACTGTGCCGAAACCAGCTCGATGCGTGTCAGCACGAACCCCAGTCCAGTGACGACCAGACCGGAGGTCTTGACTTTGTCCAGTGCCTGCTCGTCGAAGGTCAGCACGACGTCCGTCCCGTTGATGTCCATCCAGTTGGGTTCTGCCGAACCCGATATGTCTTTCCATTTTCCTTTGTTTTCACGGAAGGATATCTTCGGTGTGACGCCGGCTTCCTTCAGACCGGGCAGCAGTTGGTAGCTTACGATGAGCACGTCGTTCTCGGTACACTCCTGGAAGGGCTCTGCCGTCAGCCGCAGGTTGCCACTCCAGTCGTTGGGGAACATCTTCTCGCCGTGGAACAGCTCGCCTGGCAGCAACTTGTACTCCTTCGGGGCGCGCTGGGCCTGGCTGTAGTCCTCGTCGGGCTGGGCGGTGCAGCGGACGATGCTGATTTTCTCGAACTTGAAGCTCTTGCCGCCCACGCGCATGGCGATGCCGTCGGGACCGGCCAGTTGCAACTTGATGAGTTGCGACTGTTCATTAATATAATAGGTATATCCGTCGGGGCCTATCTGGCATCCGTCCACCGAGGGGTCCATCACGTTCCACGTCATGTCCATCAGCTTCAGGGCGGCACCGGGTTTCACCTTCGAGGCATGGAAGCGCAGACCGTCGCCCACGCGGACATCCTTGAACACTTTTTTCTGTACGGGCACGCTGGTGCTCCAGTCGTCCTTCAGCGTCATGGCGGGTCCCTTGTATATAAAGGTCTCGGTCATCTCGGCTGCGGGGATGAGTGTCACCTGCATGATTTTGTAGTCGTGGCCGCCCAGTATGAGTCCGCGCTCGCGAATCTTCTGAAGTATCTCGTCCGTCAGCGTCATGCGCACCGGCCCCTGCACCGACATGGCACCGTACTCTGGAGCCACGGCCTGCCAGTCCTTGGGGTCCTGGAATGCTATCTGTGCCGTGCGTTTGGCCTCGGCGGTGTAGACGGTCATCACGTCGCCAGGCCCTGCCTGTTGGAAGTGCCGGGCTTCCAGTACGATATTGTCTTTCCATCCCGGGCCGATGGTTTTCGGTCCGATAAGAATAGTCTTCTCGGCAGCCATCACGGCTACCGGGAAGACCGAAACAATTATTGCTATACTAACTAACTTAATGATATTCATTTGTCCGTACAGTTTTTAGTTATTATAAGTTTTTCCTTGGGGGGATTAGAACTCGAACTCGTCCAGTTCCGGTGCTGCAGCGTCGCTTGCGTCAATGGGGTCGCCAGTGCTGTTGATGCCGACGGAGGAGGTTTGGAGCAGACAGGTTGAAGCATTGATGATGACTACTTCTGTTTGGGGGATTTCATATTTCTTTTTCATAGTTATGTCGTATTTCTGAGATTGCTGTTACTTGATGATATATTTCTTTCCGTTCTTGATGAAGATGCCCTTGCCGGCGTTCTTCACCTCCTGTCCGTTGAGGTTGTAGATGCGGTTGTCCTCGACGACCGTCTTCTGCACGTTGCTGATACCTGTCGTGTTGCCCATTCCGTCGAAGCTGATGCTGAGTGAGGGGGCGGGAGATGAGAGGAGTGCCGATGCTGGCAGGTAGGCTTTGTTGGCTGCAAGTTGCGTAGCTGTCACCTTGCGGAACTCGGCCGTACCACCATTGTTGTATAGCACGTAGTCTCCGGCTGCCAACGTAGTGGCACTGACGTTTGCGCTTAAAGCACTGGTAACCGAGTTCTCCGTTGTCGTTGCTGTAAACTCAACCACCGTTCCTTCGGTGCCTTTAATGATAACGCCTGTGTTGGCTGGTATTATGCCATCGTCTATCTTGGTAAGAGTAATGGCCGTTTTTGCACCATTCAAGGTTGCACGATAAGCCTCGATGCCGTCAGGGACTCTAACTGCCACGTCAGCGCTGAACGTAGCCATGCCGATGGATCCAATGCTGAATGATGGGAGAGGATGGTAAATATATAGACCTGTGCAGTTGTAGAACTGACCATTGGCAGAAATCTTGTTACTTGTGATATTGGACACATCAGAAGATTGAACCTGTGCCCACATGTCATGACTGAAAGAATTGATGCTATACTTCCATGTGGGACTACTATTTGTCCCATCGTAAATCTGAGCTTGCCAGTAATTAATGTCCTTTTCTTCACTATTTTCTGTATATTTTCCTGTTTGGCGAGTTGCAGGGATATAGAAATAGTCACCAGTTACAACCTTGCTCAATGCTGCACTGTTGTCAATGCTCCAATAGCCATTAGCCCAATTACCAAAACTGACTTCTGTGTTGGAGAGTTCGGTTTTTATCATTGAATTCTTTTTCCTGATGGTGACTTTACTAATAGTACCGCTATTATTACTGTTTTTTACAATAAATGCTTTCAGTTCAGAGTCTGTCAATGTAGACACGTTTTCAGCAGTTAAAGTATAATAGTAGTTCTCACCGTCATTGGTTAGAGTCCACCCTGAACTTATTTCATTCCAGGTCCAATTTCCTGTTTGTTTCGCAAGTCCTTTGTCCGTCGTACCTGATGCGTAAATGTATAGTATGTCATCTTGTGCAATATTGGTAAAGTCTTGAGGGGTTAGGGACACGTTATTGCCTGCTATCGTCCCTTCCCAGATGGTCCATTCTACTTGTGCCTTTGCACCGAGGGTGGCGAGGGCAAGTAACATGAGTGTAAATATCTTTTTCATTTTGTTTGTTATTTGTTGTTTGTTGATTGGTTTATTCATCGGAGTTGCTGCCGCCGTATTCGTCGTGGTATGGGTCGGGGTCTGTGGTGCCGCCGGAGCCTGAGCCGCTGCCGCTGTCGGAGCTGCCGCCGGTGTCGGAACTTGAGCCTCCTGTGTCTGTGCCTGTACCGCCAGTGCCTGTACCGCCAGTGCCAGTGCCGGTGTCAGTGCCGGAATCGCCTGTGTCGGTGCTGCCTGTGTCGGTGCCTGAACTGCTACCGGTGCTGCCGCTGCCGGAGGAGGACGATGTGCCGGTGGTGCCGGTCTTGCGGTCGAGCATGTCTTGGTAGAGCTTGACGGTGCCGTTCCACTGGCGGATGAAGGTTTCGTAGGGTGTGGGGTCGTCGGCGACGAGGGCGAAGGACTCGATGAGCTGGGTCGTCTGGTCGTACAGGGTGTCGCACTGACGGCGGGCGGCGGCCAGGGCGCCGAGCTCTTTCTGGCTGGTCTCGACGCCTTGCTCAAGGCGGAGGCTCTTGACGTCGTCGTGGCCTTGCTTCATCATCTGAAACAGGTACTGGCCGTTGATGGTGGTCAGGTGGGCCTGCATCTGCTGGGTGCTGAGGTCGGCGATGAGGTTCTCCAGCTGTCCGGTCTCTTCGTCCATCTGGGCGTTGACCTTGACACGGTAGAGGTTGAACACTTTTTCGAGTGCCGTGGCGGCGGCGTCGAGGGCTTCCATGCCGCTGCCGGCCCATGCCTGGACGAGTCGGTGCAGACGGGTGTAGAAGCGGTCGCGCAGCTGGTCGGCGGCCTCGCGCTGGGCTACGATTTCGCTGGCGCGGACCTGCATGTAGTGGCGGTCCTCGACGGCGAAGGCTTGGTTGAGCTGGGTGAGCAGTGCCTGAATCTTCTGGGCCGTCATGCCGCTTTGTTGCAGGGCGGTGATGAAGGCCTGGATGAACGCGAAGTGCTGGGCGTTCTTCAGTCGGCGCTTGTCACCAAATAGTTGGAATGTTGCCATAGTTATTTTTGTTTTATTGTTTGTATTGTTGCTTTTTTGTCTTGCTCTCGGAGCAAAGCCGATTTTCGTTTGAAACTGCGTCTTGCTCTCGGAGCAAAGCTGCGCCGTTATTTCAGCATTTCCTTGATTTGCTCGCGGGTGACGACGTAGGGCTGGTTGAAGGCATCCTGCCACCAGGCTTGGTCGGCGAACTGGTGCTCCTCGCTCTTGCCGTCGTTGTAGGCTCCGTCGTACCACGTCATGAACCACGACCAACGGCTTCCCTGCGCCCAAATCTTGGAAAGCAGCGACATCTTCACCTCGTCACCACTGCCGCACTCGGCCAGGGTAATCATCTTCGTGGGATAGTCGGCAGAGAGCTGCTTGAACTCCTTCATCAGCGGATATTGCAGGGCGGCATAGTTGTCGCGGCCCACGATGTCCACCACGTCGTCGCCGGGATACCAGTCCTTGTCGCCCATCTGCGAGTTCCACACCCAGATGAGGTTGTTCAGACCCTCCTTGTTGACCATGTAGTCGTACATCCACCGCCAGAGTTTCTTGTAGACCTCGGCACCCTTGGCGCCCCACCAGAACCAGGCTCCGCCGCCCTCATACTCGTAGGTGTTACCCGATGCCTCGTGGAACGGTCGCCAGATGACGGGGATGCCCTGGGCCTGCATCTTCTTCAGATAGCCGCACACCTGGGTCATCTGCCTGACGGCCACCTTGTTTTCGTCGGTGCCGTCCTGATATACCTTCGACGGGTCGAAACTGGTCTCGCCGGGCTTCGTGCCGGGCGAGCAGGTCAGGTTCACACCGTCGTTGGCATAGACCTGCCAGTGCCACATGCAGCCTACGATGCCGCCGGCCTCGTGCCATTCGCGCACGCAGGTGTCGTCGGAGTAGTCGAGCCAGCCCTTGGGGTTGACGTCGCGCGAAGCATGGATGTTGATGAAGTCGAACACGTTGATGGCCGGCCACCGTCCCGTCCACTTGTAGACGTTCTCGGCATCGCGCGTGTTCCAGTCTACATTGGCCACCGTGCCCGAGAGGATACGCTTGCCGTACAGGTCGCTCAGCAGGGCGAAGAGCCGCTTGGTCTCAGCCGTCGCGTTCTGATTGCACAACTGGTAGGTCTGCTCTGCCTCGCTGATGACCGGGTCGGCAGCCGACTCGGCTTTCTGGCAGCTGAACAGCGATGCCAGCGTGAAGAAAAGTAACAGTTTGTTCATAATAGTTATTGTTATAATATTAATAATGTATAGTCTTACCCGTTTTGCCGTTGCCCCGTTTTTCTACCTTCCGGCCCTTTCCCGGCATTCCGTCGGCGTGCAGCCGTACTGGCGCAGGAACGTCCGGTTGAAGAAGGCCAGCGTGTTGAACCCGCAGCAGAAGGCTATCTCCTTGACTGTCATGTCCGTCTCAAGCAGCAACTGCCGGCAGTGCTGCAGCCGCACCTCGTTGATGTACCGGCTGACGCACTGGCCCGTCTGCTGACGGAAGAAGCGGCTGAACGCCTCGGGCGACATACTTTGGATGGAGGCCAGCTCTGCCAGCCGCAACTCGTCGTTGTAGTGCTTGCCAATGTACGTCTTGACGGTCTGCAGTCGCTCAAGTGCTTGCTGAGAAGTAGTTTTAGGCGCTTTCATGGTCACAAAGGTATAAAAAAACACGTACCCGCCGACTGCTGTCGTGCGGGTACGTGTTGCGAATCATAATTCTGTATGTTCGGAATCATGATTCCGAACGGTTTCATCCGTTTTTTCAGCCCTTCTTATTCCTTGCCTGGTTCTGGAACTCCGACGGTGTCAGTCCCGTCAGCGTCTTAAACTGGGTGACGAACGTCGACCGCGATCCGTAGCCCACACTCTCGCCGATGGCCTCGATGGTGTAGTGGCCGTACGTCGCCTGGTCGTTCAGCCGTCGGCACGCCTCCTTGACGCGGTACTCGTTCAGCACTTGGTTGAAGTTCTTGCCCAGCTGCTCGTTCACCGTCTGCGACACGTTCTTGTATGTCGAGCCCACCAGCTCGGCCAGCCGGTTCATGTCGAAGTTGGACTCGAAAATCTCGTCGCCGTTTTCGAACACCTTCAGGATGCGGTCCGTCAGCGCAGCCTTGTCATCGTCGCCCAGCGTCGAGTTCTGGTACTTCTTGTTCGCGGCCTGCATCATCTCGCGCCAAGCCGCTATCTCACCCTCGTAGCGCGTCCGCATCTGCCGCTCGCGGTCCGCAGCGGCAATGACGTTCAGGTTGGCCTTGTAGATGCTGCGGTTGGCACGGGCCAGCTGGCGGTTCTTGCGCAGCAGCAGGGCGAAGGCCACGATGACGACTAACAGCACGATGCAGGTGGCCGTGGTGATGATGGTCCGAATCTGGTTGTCTGCGTGTTTGATGACCACGCGGTTCAGCACGTAGTGGCAGCCACGCACCTTCAGCCCGTAGCGCTTCAGCTCGTCCAGCACCTCCTGCGTGTGGACTATCATCTCGAAGTCGCCGTTGATGGTCTGGCCGTTCAGTATGTCGGGGGCCAGCGTATGCCAGTTGTGGTTCTGGAACGCTCCCTTCGACTGCGGGGTGATGCCGCTGGCGTAGACGTAGATGGTGTCGCCCAGCTGCAGGTTGTGAAACTTGATGCTTGTCAGTTCTATGGCATCCCAGTCGCCTATCTGCCGCGGACCTTTGTAGATTTCTTCTACGTTCCCCGCCATGGTTGCCAAAGCCGTCAGCAGCGTCAGGATGATGGATAGTAACCTCTTCATGTAATTGAATAGATAGTTCGCTTATTTGGTTTATCGCTGCAAAAGTACGCAATTTTTGACAAACGGACTGATACTATTTTGTTGATTATACACGGAAACTGTAAAAAGTGAAGCGTCTCCTACAGGAGGCGCTTCAATTCGTTAAGGTCTTCATCGGTCGTCGCCCACGAGGTGACGAAC
>CAMHIS010000069.1 GCA_946185285.1 uncultured Prevotellaceae bacterium | reverse complement strand
CCATCTGGCCCAGTTGGGCGCGCTATGTCATGCACGAGAACCTGAGCCGCTTCGTCCGCTTCGCCGTCAACGTGATGGATGTTCCCAACGACTTCACCGACCCTGAGGGCACGGCCCTGAAGGGCATCGAGGCGATGGAGCGCTTCTACCACGCCATCGGCATGCCCATCAACATCAAGGAACTGATTGGCCGCGACATCACCGACGAGGAAATCAAGGAGATGACCCGCAAGTGCAGCCGCGACTACCAGCACACCAGTGGCCAGCTGAAGGTGCTCCACGCCGACGACATGGAGGCCATCTACCGCATGGCACGCGGGTGACTTAATCATTGCGAACTACGTGAAGATGAACAAGACAATTCTTATTACAGGAGCGACAAGCGGAATCGGTCTGGCTTGTGCAAGGAAATTCGCCGAGAATGGTGACAGGCTCATTCTGACAGGCAGAAACGAAAGTCGTCTGGCTGAAATCCGGAGGGAACTGACGAAGAAAGACACTGAAGTCCTGACTCTGACATTCGATGTCCGCGACCGCGA
The DNA here is from genome assembly GCA_946185285.1 of uncultured Prevotellaceae bacterium. Taxonomy (GTDB): domain Bacteria; phylum Bacteroidota; class Bacteroidia; order Bacteroidales; family Bacteroidaceae; genus Prevotella. The sequence goes on along the minus strand of CAMHIS010000069.1, from coordinate 13,593 downwards.
GAAGGCTGAGAAGTATCTCAGCGGTCTGCCTTTCGAATGGCAGCAGATAGATGTCCTCGTCAACAACGCCGGTCTGGCCTTGGGGCTTGAGCCTGAATACGAGGGTAGCCCCGACGACTGGGAGACTATGATTGACACGAATATCAAGGGGCTGCTTACGATGACGCGGCTCGTCGTGCCGGGCATGGTGCGGCGCGGGCAGGGGCATGTCATCAACATCGGCTCCGTGGCCGGCGATGCCGCCTACGCTGGCGGTAACGTCTACTGCGCCACGAAAGCAGCCGTGAAGGCATTGTCTGACGGACTACGCATCGACGTGGCCAATACTGCTGTCCGCGTCACAAACCTCAAGCCCGGACTGGTCGAGACCAACTTCAGCAACGTACGCTTCCACGGCGACACCGACCGCGCCGCCAGTGTTTACAAGGGCATCCAGCCACTCACTGGCGACGACATTGCCGACGTAGCCGTCTTTGCCGCCAATGCCCCCGCCCATGTTCAGATAGCTGAGGTACTCATCCTTGCTACCCATCAGGCCAGTGGCAGCGTGATTGTCAGGAAGTGACCCTATTACTAGGCTTACGGCTCTTACGCTGAGCCCAGGAGCGTGCCAAACAGCTATCCGTCATTCCGTCACTTTAGGTCAATCGCCTTCATAATCAGTAGGTTACGGAGTGACGGATGGTTGTGATGGGTGACGGATGGAGGAATGCTGTCGCGTAACCCGCTGGTTTTCAGCTTGTAATGATTTTAGGATTCCGCCAGCCCCCCGGCTTTGCTTGCTGCGAGGGCTGGTTTCTTGTAACTTTGCACCCGTATTTTAGATATTAACCCTAAAAAACGGAGGTAAAGATGAACAACAACGCATTAGAATTCAACGATGTGCCCGACTGGTGGGCACTCTGTTTCCAAACCGACTGTCCGTTGGCCGGACACTGTCTGCGCCACCATGTGGGCACACTCGCCCCGGCAACGCTGACACGCGCCACGTGCGTCACCCCTCATGCACGGCTCGGCGAGCAGTGCAGGCAGTTTGCCACCCGCGAGCCGCGTCAATGGGCCAGGGGCTTCGAGCGCGGTTTCCAGAAGCTGAAGAGCCGTGACGCCCGCTACGAGCTGCGCCTGGAGCTGACCCGCTACTTCGGCAGCGTAGGCTCCTTTTACAACTACCGTCAAGGCCGGCGCGTGATGGGGGTGCTGAAGCGGCAGCACGTCATCGAGGTGTTCGCCCGCTGGGATGTCGGCGAAGACGACGTGCTCGACGAGCAGTGGACGGGCTACTACTTCGACCACGGTGAGGAACAGGTCGATTATCCTGGCCGTTCGCGGTGATTCACCACCCGCGAACAATCATTCACCATCCATGAACAAAGAAAAGGAGACACAACATGATGAAATTCACACTGATCAGAACCAACCAGCAGGGCCGCGAGTATGTGAGCACGCGCACGGCGGACCTCTTTCTTGAGCGCGTGAAGAGCGGCGGCCATGTGGCACGCCACGAGGTGTACCCCTGCGCCGAACTGCGGCGACAGGCCGACGGCACCACCGTCGTCCGACGGCTGAACGGCATCGTCGTGCTGACCGTGGGGCCGCTGGCCAGCGAGGCTGAGGTGCTGGCCATAAAGCAGGCGGCAGCCATGCTGCCCACGACGGTGGCCGCACTCCGAAGCGGCGACGGCCTGACGGTGAAGGTGCTGGTGAGCTACGCACTGAAGACGGCGGCAACGGCTGAAGACGAGACGGTGGCCAACGTCGCCGCCACCACTGCCTACGAGCAGGCCACGATGGTCTACAGCCGTGCGCTGGGCCACAGCATCAGTCCCGAGGAGCCGTCGGTGCGTATGCACTTCACGGCGGCAGCCGACGCCGAGGCGGTGGTCAACCTGGAGGCGACGCCGCTGCGGCTCGACGGCTCAGGTGCCGAGACGCTGCGGCTCATCGACTTCCTGACGGCCCACTACCAGTTTCGCTTCAACACCGTCATGGGCTATGCCGAGTTCAGCAAGCGCGACACCGGCGAGTGGCAGCCCGTTGACGACCGCGTGATGTGTACGCTCACCATCGCCGCCCGCTTGTCGGGGCTCGACGCCTGGGACAAGGACGTGCGCCGCTACGTCGGCTCGACGATGGTGCAGCCCTTCAACCCCGTCAGCGACTTCCTGCAGCGCGTGCGCACGTGCTGGGACGGCCATACCGACCACATCGGCCGGCTGGCGCGGACGGTGCCCTGCCAGGTGCCGCAGTGGGAGGGGTGGTTCCGCAAGTGGCTGCTCTACATGGTGGCGCAGTGGCTCGGCGTGACCCGCCGCTACGGTAACTCGGTGGCGCCGCTGCTCATCTCGGAACAGGGCAACAACAAGTCGACCTTCTGCCGCCGGCTGCTGCCCGACTCTCTGCAGTGGGGCTACAACGACAACCTGCTGGTGTCGGAGAAGAAGCAGACGCTGATGGCGATGTCGCAGTTTCTGCTCATCAACCTCGACGAGTTCAACCAGATTTCGCCGAAGCTGCAGGAGGGCTTCCTGAAGAACGTCATCCAGCTGGCGTCGGTCAAGGTGAAGCGCCCCTACGGACGGCACGTCGAGGAGTTTCCGCGACTGGCCTCGTTCATTGCCACCACCAACGAGACGTCGGTGCTGGCCGACCCAACGGGCAACCGCCGCTTCATAGGCGTCGAGCTGACGGGGGCCATCGACCTGAGCCAGCCCATCGACTACGCAGGACTCTACGGCCAGGCCGTCAACCTCGTGGAGCGCGGCGAGCAATACTGGTTCAGCGACGACGAGGTGCGCCAGATCATCGCCCACAACCGCCGGTTCCAGGTCCGCCCGGCCACTGAGCAGTGGTTTAACGAGCTGTTCACGCCCGTCGACGACGAGCACGGGGGGCAGTGGCTGACGTGTGCCGCCATCTTCGGCACCCTGCGCCGCGAGTTGGGTGCCGCGTTCCACGGCAATCTCATCAGTTTCGGCCGCGTGCTCAGCAGCATGGAGGGCCTGCGCCAGAAGCACTCCAGGCTGGGCAAGCTCTACTTGGTGCGCCGACGCCAACAGTAGCCCGGTCGCATCCGTCACCCGTCACCGCCGTCCGTTACGCCGAATCCTGCTGACTGTCAGACGTTTTCGCGGCGGTGACGGATGTGACGGATTTCTTGTGAATCAACGTCTTGGGGCTTCGGCGTAAATTGTTAAAAAACTATATTGCGGCAAGAAATCCCCTTGCAATCTGCGCAATGTCCCAAATTATTATTATATTTGCAATCTAAACGACATAAAAATGGTTTAGCGATGAGAAAACGACTGATTGCATGGGGCGTTCTGTCATTACTGGCGGTGCTGTCTGTCTCGGCTCAGCGGGGGATGCGCGTCAGGCAGAACGTGCCGACGGACTCCATTCGGCTGAGCGACCCGGCGGTGCTGGCCGACAAGAAGACCAATATGTACTACATGACCGGCACGGGCGGCATGATGTGGCGCTCGGCCGACCTGAAGCTGTGGGAAGGGCCGTTCCGCGTGACGGAGTTTGACGCCGGCTCCTGGATGGGGCCGCGACCGATGATCTGGGCTGCCGAACTGCACCAGACGGGCGACGGCTGGTATTACTATTTCGCCACGTTCACCAACCAGGCGGTGAAGATTGACACCGTTCGCGGCAACGTCATCGAGCGCCGCGCCTCGCAGGTGCTGCGCGCCGACAGCCCGATGGGGCCGTACCGGGCCTTTGGCGACGCCACCTACCTGCCTGCCGACCGTCCGACGCTCGACGGCACGTATTGGAAAGACAAGGACGGCAAACCCTACCTCGTGTTCTGCGGCGAGTGGCTGCAGAACTGGAACGGCACCATCGAGAAGATTGAACTGAAGCCCGACCTCAGCGGTACCATCGGTGAGCCGAAAGTGCTCTTCCGCGCCAGCGACTCGCCCTGGAGCCGCGAGAAGGACGAGAAGGGCAACGTGACCTGGAACAAGGTGACCGACGGACCGTTCCTCTTCCGCACCGCAACAGGTCGGCTCGGCATGGTATGGACCTCGTGGGTCTACGATGTCTACACCCAGGGTGTGGCCTACTCGGAGAGCGGCACCCTCGACGGCCCGTGGACGCAGGAGCCTGAGCCCATTACCCCGCCCGGCTTCGGCCACTCGATGCTGTTCCAGCGCTTCGACGGCCAGTGGGTGATGTCGGTTCATCACCATTCGAAGGATGCCCGTGGCCGCACCGTCCGCACGCCCCACTTCTTCGAGGTGGACCTCAGCGGCGACAAGCTCAAGATAAATACTAACGTAAAACAATAAGCTATGAAAAAGATTTTCCATCTGGCACTGGTTGCCATGACGATGCTGGCCATGACGGCCTGCACGGACAAGAGTGTGAAAAATGACGGCGTGAACGATTTCAAGATCGGGCGCGGAACGAATGTGAGCCACTGGCTCTCGCAGAGCGAGGAGCGCGGTGAGGCGCGCGAGAAGCACATCCAGGAGGACGACTTCGCGCGGCTCGACTCGCTGGGCTTCGACTTCGTACGCCTGCCTATCGACGAGGTGCAGTTCTGGGACGAGGACGGCAACAAGCTGCCCGAGGCCTGGGAGCTGATGACCAACGCCATCAACTGGGCCGAGAAGCACCACCTGCGCACCATCGTCGACCTGCACATCATACGTTCGCACTACTTCAACGCCGTGAACGAGGGTGGGGCCAGCGCCAACACGCTGTTCACGTCGGAGGAGGCCCAGCAGCAACTCATCGATATGTGGTACCAGCTGAGCGACGTGCTGAAGGGCTACAGCAACGACTCCGTGGCCTACGAGTTCATGAACGAGCCGGTGGCCGACGACCACGAGCAGTGGAACGCGCTCATAGCGAAGGTACACAAGGCACTGCGTGAGCGTGAGCCGCAGCGCACACTCGTCATAGGCAGCAACATGTGGCAGAGCTACGCCACCATCAAGGACCTGAAGGTACCCGAGGGCGACAAGAACATCATCCTCTCGTTCCACTACTACAACCCGATGATCCTGACGCACTACGGCGCTTGGTGGACACCCATCGGCAAGTACACCGGCAAGGTCAACTATCCTGGCATCCTGGTGTCGAAGGAAGACTACGAGGCTGCTCCCGACTCGCTGAAGCCTGAACTGGAGCAGTACACCAAGGAGGAGTGGAACATCGACAAGATCCGGCAGGACTTCGCCGACGCCATTGCCGCTGCCAACAAGTATGGCCTGCAGCTGTTCTGCGGCGAGTGGGGCGTCTACGAGCCCGTCGACCGCGAGCTGGCCTACAAGTGGACGAAGGACATGCTGACCGTCTTCAAGGAGAACAACATCGCCTGGACGACGTGGTGCTACGATGCCGACTTCGGCTTCTGGGACCAGCAGAAGCACGCGTTCAAGGACAAGGGGCTGGTGGACTTGCTGATGGGAGAGTAAACTCTGTAATGCCCGTTTAATCTTTAGTCTTTACGATGATTCATCTCGAAAGCGATTACAACAACGGAGCGCACGAGGCTGTGCTGCGCCATCTTGTGGAGACCAATGGCCAGCGGACGCAGAGCTATGGCGACGACCGCTTCAGCGTGGAGGCGCGGCGGCTGATCCGGGAGGCCTGCGAGGCCCCGGAGGCTGAAATCTGGTTTCTGACGGGTGGCACGCAGACCAATGCCACGATTATCGACTGTGTACTTCAGCCCTACGAAGGCGTAGTCTGTCCGGAGACGGCCCACATCAATGTCCACGAGGCAGGCGCGGTCGAGTTTACCGGCCATAAGGTGATGGCATTGCCGGCACACGACGGGAAGCTCGACGTGGCAGAGCTGCGCGCGTGGCTGACGGACTGGTTTGCCGATGAGACGGCGGAGCACATGGTTCGTCCGGGTATGGTCTATATCACACTGCCCACAGAACTTGGCACGCTCTACACGGCCCGCGAACTGACGGCCTTCCACGATGTCTGTCGTGAGTACGGACTGCGGCTATATGTCGACGGCGCTCGGCTGGCCTACGGCCTGGCAGCGAGTGAGGATGTGACGCTGCCGCTGCTGGCCCGCACGGCTGACGTCTTTTACATCGGCGGCACGAAGTGCGGAGCCTTGTGCGGCGAGGCTGTCGTCTTCCCGAAAGGCAACGCCCCTGCCAACATGCTCAGCCGAATCAAGCAGCACGGTGCTCTGTTGGCCAAAAGCCGCGTCGTGGGGGCACAGTTCGAGGCACTGTTCACAAACGGGCTGTATCTGGAGGTCGGCCGCCACGCGGCGTCATTGGCCATGCGCCTGCGCCGGCTATTCGTCGGGAGTATGGGCTACCAGCCCTATATCGACTCGCCGACCAACCAGCAGTTCTTCGTCATTCCCGACGAAGACCTGCAGCAGCTTCGCCAGCACATCGGCTTCGAGGTGTGGTGTCGGTTCGACGACAGCCGTACCGTCTGCCGCTTCGTCACCAGCTGGGCCACCACTGAAGAGGAAATAAACGAACTGGAAAAGAAACTGGCGTGAAGAGTAAGACTATAACGTAGAAACATTTCAAAGTATAAAAACACTAAATATTCGAAGAGACTACGGAGTGATGACAACGAGTCTGGACCAGATTTTCCTCGCCTTGCTGCGCTTCTCGCTTGGCATTGATGAGAGCTTCCCCCACCGGCCTACGGCAGAGGAGTGGGGGAGTCTCTATGCCTGTGCGTGCCGGCAGTCGATGGTCGGCGTGACGTTCTGCGGCGTGTCGCGCCTGTCGGAAGCGTCGCCGGCGGACGTTCCGCAGCGGCTGGTCATGCAGTGGGCCTGCGATGCGGAGGTAATAGCCGGCCTCAACGACCTGCAGAACCGCAAGGCCGCCCGGCTGACCGCCCTCTTCGAACAGCAGGGCCACCACACCGCCGTCCTCAAGGGGCAGGCCAACGCGCGGCTCTACCCCGACCCGCTCAGCCGCCAGCCGGGCGACATCGACCTCTACGTCGACGGCGGCCGCGAGCGCGCAGAGGCAACCCTCATTGCACTCGGCATGGCCGAGGGTGCCGACAGCAAGTCGCCCCACCACTTCCACCTCGCGCCCGACGAGGACGGCATCGAGGTGGAGGTACACTTCAAGCCCGGCTCGGGTAACCTCAATCCCAGGACCGACCGGCGGCTGCAGGCGTATCTCATGCAGCGGTTCGCCGAGGGCGCGGCGCTCTGCGAAGCCGGCTTCCGCGTGCCCTCCACCGCCTTCGCTCTGGCCATGCAGCTGTCGCACATCGGCCGCCATGCCGTGCAGTTCGGCGTGGGGCTGCGCCAGGTCACCGACTACTACCTGCTCCTGCGGTCGGCCACCGACGATGAGCGCCGCCAGATAGGCGCGCGACTGAGGAAACTGGGGCTGCGACATGTGGGGAAGGCACTGATGTGGGTGTTGGCAGAGGTCTACCGTCTGCCCAAGGCGCTGATGATAGCCAAGCCCGACCGTCGGCGAGGCCGCTGGCTGCTGCACCGCATACTCGACGGCGGCAACTTCGGCTGGTACACCACGCCGAGGGCGGCCAACACTGCGTGGCAGCGGTTCTACGGCGGGCGGCGCCATGCCTTAGGCCTGATATGGTTCTGCCCGGAGGAGAGTCACGGCGTGCTGCGCGAGGAGCGGCGCTACTGGTGGAACCTCTTCGTCACCATACCCCAGCGAATCAAGAACCGTTCACTGACAATAGATTAGACCAATGAGAATAAAAAAAGGATTCACACTGCGCCGGTTGTGCGGACAGGATACCGTGATGGCGCAGGGCACGGCAGCGGCCAACTTCGGCCTCATGCTGCAGCTCAGCGAGGCTGCGGCCTGGCTGTGGCGCGAGGCTGAGCGGCAGGGCGACTTCACCGTGGAGAGCCTCGCCGAGGCACTGTGCGAGGAATACGACATCACCCCCGCCGCCGCCCTTTCCGACGTCGCAGCTCTCACGGCGCAGTGGCAGCAGGTGGGGGTGGTCGATGCTACTTCTTCAGCTCCCCGGCAATGATTTCCGCCATGCGGCGCGCACCGCGGGCGTCGGGATGGATGCCGTCGGAGAGCATCTTGTTGCCGTCGCCGGCATAGAGCGTGTGCAGGTCGATCATCTGCAGACCGTACTTCTTGGCCACCTCCTGCTGGATGGGGATGATGGCGTTGGCAATGACGGAGTCGTTGATGTTCCACGTCGGCTTGAAGGCGGGGATGGGTGTGCAGAGGTAGATTTTGGGAGTCCCTTCCGTGCTTCCCTGTTTAGTTTTCTTTGACTTCTTGCCCTTCTTGGCAGTCTCAGCCAGGTCGGGGCGCAGCGTGGTGATCATCTGCTCCAGGTCTTGGCGGAACTCGGCGCCGTACTGCCAGTTCTCGGGCTTCGAGTCGTTGGTGCCCAGCTTGATGATGACCACGTCGGGTTTAAAGGCCAGGGCGTCGCGCCATGCCATCTCGTTCATGTAGGGATTGTCGCCCTTGTTGAGCATGGTGCGCGCGCTGACGCCGAAGTTCTTCACCCAGTAGCCGTCGCCCAGGAGCTTCTGCAGCTGGGCGGGGTAGCCGTTCACCGTAGCCAGGTCGATGCCGTGACCGTCGGTGATGCTGTTGCCGATGCAGGCCACGCGGACGGCATCCTGCTTGGGCGACTGCCGGGCGTCGAGCCACTTGCCGAGGTTGGCCAGCATCTCGTCGTGATAGGGGAACCAGTTGCCGAAACCGTAGCCGTGGCCACCGGTGGGGTAGATGAACATGGCACACTCGTTGCCGGCATTACGCATGGCCGTGTAGTAGGTCAGTCCGTTGGTGACGGGCGGCACCAGGTTATCGTCGCTCGACATGATGATGCAGGCGGGCGGCGTCAGGTGGCGGCGCACGGCGTTGTTGGTCGAGAAGTCGCGCACCAGCTTCGGGTCTTTCTGTCCCTCGCCGAGGAAGTTGCGGCACGACCACACGTGGCTCACGCGCTCGTCCATCGAGATGACGGGGTAGAAGAGGATGGAGAAGTTAGGACGCACCTCGTAGGCCGAGTGTGTCGAGATGACCGATGCCAGGTGGCCGCCGGCCGAGAATCCCATGATGCCTACGTCGTTGGGGTTGATGCCCCACGCCTGAGCCGAGTCGCGGACAATGCGGAAGCCCTGCTCCACGTCGCCGATGGGCTTGGTGCGGTCGCCCTCGGGCAGCCGGTAGTTCACGACGAAGTAGGCGATGCCGCGCTCGTTAAGCCAGCCCGAGGCCAGCGTGCCCTCGTGAGTGTTCGACAGCATAGAGTAGCCGCCGCCCGGCACGCCGACAATCGCTTTGCCCGACGGTTTCTCGGGCAGGAAGCATACCATCTGGGCCTTACCGTCGTCGGTCAGGTTGAGCGTGAACTGTCTCTGGGCTTGCGCACCCGTTGCGAGGAGCAGCAGGGCGAGCGTCGTCAATTGCCTGAACAGGCTTTTCTTACTTACATTTGCCATGTTTTTTCTGTTGTTTGTTGATAATAAATTCTAATTGTCGGCAAAATTACGAAGACTTATCGACATTTCCAAATAAAAAAGCAGAAATGCGGCCGTAATCTGCGAAACTTTTCGTAATTTTGCAGGCATGATAACGAAAACGATGACTATAGCGAGAACTATGACGACAGCCTTCGCGCTGCTGATGGCTGTCACGGCCACGGCGCAGGGAACGGCTGATGACTACAAGCAGGCATTCGCCACACGTGGCAAGTATTCAGGCAAGATGACCGGTGGCGACGTCAGCGTCCACCGCAAGTGGGGCGAGCCCCACAAGTTCTGGTACTCCGTTTACGACGGAAAGGAGACCGTCTACAAGGAGGTTGACGCCGAGCAGAACACCGTGACGCTGCTCAAGGAGAACCCCCAGCCGCCACACCGCCCGCAGTGGCGCGGCCCGCAGCGCCACTGGATGGAGGTGCCCGACGAGAAGGACGGCTTCCGGCGGTCGCCCACCGACTCGACGCTCACCATCTTCCACCGCGCCGACAACCTCTGGACGCGCCGCGCCGGCGTCGAGAAGCCCTTGACCACCAACGGCGATTCCACCTATTATTATTCCGCGTGGGGCACATTCTCGCCCGACGGCCGCTATTACGCCACCGTGCGCATCAAGCCTGCCCCGAAGCACTACGTCTACTACGTAGAGTCCTTCCCAATAACACCCCGCCAGACTATAGAAGCCCCCTCGGGGGCCGTAAGGGGGGCTTCCCCCATTCTCCACAAGCAGGAGTACGCCAAGCCCGGCGACTCGCTGAACTACCGCGTGCCCGTCGTCGTCGAGGTGGAGTCTGGTAGGGTGGTGGAGCCTTCCACCGAGCTGTTCAGCCGTCAGTACCAGGTTTCGGCACCCAGCTGGGACAAGTCGGGCCAGACGCTGACCTTCACCTACAACGAGCGCGGCCATAAGGTCTACCGCGTGCTCGAGATGGACGTGGCGACGGGCCGTGTGCGCACCCTCATCGAGGAGACCAACCCGAAGTACGTCAACTACAACCGCCTCTACCGCCACGATTTCGACGACGGGCGCCACATCCTCTGGACCAGCGAGCGCGACGGCCGCAACCATATCTACCTCTACGACCGCCAGAAGGCGAAGCTCGTCAGACAGATTACCAAGGGCGAGTTCTACGTCCGCGACATCCAGCACGTCGACGAGAAGGCGGGCATCGTCTACTTCTCGGCCTGCGGCATGAACAAGCAGGAGGACCCTTACCTCGTGCATTATTATAAAATAGGCGTCGACGGCAAGCACCTGACCAGTCTCACCCCCGAGGAGGGCAACCACAGCGTGACCTACACCGAGGACATGCAGTATCTCATCGATACCTATTCAACCGTTACCACGCCGCCCGTCACCGTGCTCCGCTCAGGCAAGGACGGCAGCATACTGCGCACGCTCGAGACTGCCGACATCAGCCGCCTGAAGGCCGAGGGCTGGACGCCGCCCGAGGTGTTCGTGGCGCCGGGCCGCGACGGCGTGACACAGATGTGGGGACTCATCCGCCGCCCCAGAAACTTCGACCCGACGAAGAAGTACCCCGTCATTGAATACATCTACTCCGGCCCCGGCGACCAGTACGTACCGAAGTCGTTCACACCGTGGATATGGACCATGGACGACCTGGCCGAGCTGGGCTTCATCGTCGTACAGTTAGACGCCATGACCACCTCGTTCCGCACCCGCGCGTTCGAGGAGGTGTGCTACAAGAACCTGAACGACGCCGGACTGCCTGACCGTATTGCGTGGATCAAGGCCGCCGCCAAGAAGTATCCTTACATGGATGTGGACCGGGTCGGCATATATGGCTGTTCGGCAGGCGGGCAGAACGCGATGGCCGCTGTCCTGTGGCATGGTGACTTCTACAAGGCGGCCTACGCCGCCTGCGGCTGCCATGACAACCGCATGGACAAGATCTGGTGGAACGAGCAGTGGATGTCGTACCCCGTCGACTCCAGCTATGTGGCGTGCTCGAACGTCGAGAATGCATGGCGCCTGGAGCGTCCGCTGATGCTCGTGGTCGGTGAACTCGATGACAACGTTGACCCTGCCTCCACCATGCAGGTCGTTGCTGCCCTCGAAAAAGCCAACAAGGACTTCGAATTGGTTGTACTTCCAGGTGCTCACCATACTATGGGTGAGACCTACGGCGAGCATAAGCGCTACGACTTCTTCGTCCGTCATCTGCTCGGCACCGAGCCGCCGAAGTGGAGCAAGCTAAAGTGATATTTATGGCAAGTATTGAACTGGATATGATACAAACAGCCGGCATTGGCGGCTTAGCCCTCATTGTCGGTATGGTATTAACGCGGAAGGTCGCCTTTCTCCAGAATTTCTGCGTACCGTCGCCAGTTAGCGGTGGTATCATCTTTTCGTTGATTGCCCTGGTACTGTATAGTTGGCTTGATGTTGAGGTTTCGTTCGATGGTACATTGAAGGATGTCTTTATGCTGGCATTCTTTACCAGCGTCGGCTTCCATGGACTGATTGCTGGTTCTATGATAGGCGGTCCGTTGGCAGAGAGGATTATCCATACGAAACTTACTCATGAACAGGTGCAACCTCAAGATGAAGAAATTGACCCGGCAATGGCTGGTATCGAGAGCGACGAGGCTGCCGTCACTCGTAACACCATAGGGTACGTCAGTTACAAAGATGATGACGGGAAATGGGTGAAAGCAGACAAACTGCTTGATATGGAGCGGATTATTAGCGTAGGTAACATTTAAATACCGCTATACCGTCAAGCCTTTCCTCATCGTTCCCATCATTGGCGTCATGTTCGCTGACCTGATCAATACAGGCATCATCTCCATCTTCCTGAATCTTTTGTAGTTGCTGTTTTACCAGGTTCGTCATACCTCACTCACTCTCTGCCGCCATCGGCATCTGCATGTCTTCTTCCTCCGTCTTAGGATAAGGAACCGTTTTTGCCCCATGGTCTTGAAGCCAGATGTGGTTCAGAGTGAAAGCGATGGAGTCCAATGTCTCTTCACGTTTCGAGGGCTTCAGTTCGCACTCCCACACTGTGATGCAATGCCAGCCCATCGCTGCCAGTTTGCGCTGTTCTTCGCGGTCGCGCTCCTTATTCCTTCGAATCTTCGCCACCCAAAACTCCCTGTTCGTCTTCGGAATCTTGCAGCAACATTTCTCATTTATCATTTCCCCTTCCTCATTTAGCGAAGCGCCGTGTCCATGCCAGAAACACCCATTCACAAAGATGCACGTCCTGTACTTCCTCAGTACCAAGTCCGGATGGCCCGGCAGCCGGTTATAGTTTAGCCTGTATCTGAACCCACGTTTCCACAAACCGCGACGCACAATCATCTCTGGCTTCGTGTCCTTCGACCGAATTGCCGCCATATTCTTATGCCGCTGCTGCGGAGAGAGTTTATCCATCGTTTTCACTATTCTCAGTGTGCAAAGATACGAATAATTATTTAAAAGTGTACAAACGGGAGGAATCTTTTTCAAGTCTTCATTCAGATTGGCATCAAACGATGATTTCTCGGACATGATATTATTCATGTTTGCTTTCGCCTATTCGAATATGACAACCTGACCGCTGCACAGACCAAGGACTTGGATTGGAAAGCCTATCGTCCCGGTGGCGGTACACCGCTCTACGATGCCATTGGCAAAGGCATGTCAAAGGTCAATGCCCAGATTGAGGACGGCGACCATGTGCTGGTGACTATCATCACCGACGGCGAGGAGAACAGCAGCGAGGAATGGACGTTGAAGATGGTTCGCTCTATGATAGAGAAGCTGAAGAAACAGAACTGGACCTTCACGCTCATAGGCACCGACAACCTCGACGTGGAGACTATAGGCTCGTTCTTCGAAGAGAAATCGTGATTACATTCTTATTCTGTCCGTTTCTTAGGAACGGACAGATCCGAGGTAAGCACCTTTGGCAGTCTCATGTTGTGGTACTTCCGGAATGATTTTCACTTTACTGCTCGAATTATTGCCTTCCTGTATCACCTGAATCTGGATGGGGATGCGTTCCTGCAGTTCTTCCACATGGCTGATGATTCCCACATGACGGCCCGATTTGGTATGCAGCGACCGTAGTGTGTTGATGGCATTCTGTAAGGGCTCGCCACTGAGAGTACCGAAACCCTCGTCG
>CAMHIS010000068.1 GCA_946185285.1 uncultured Prevotellaceae bacterium | reverse complement strand
CCTTGCGCTGAGGACCGTCGAGAATCATCTGGTCGCCAGTGTAAGCGTGAACGGTGGTCATGATACCGCTCTGGATGGGAGCGAAATCGTTCAGAGCCTTGGTCATGGGAGCCAGGCAGTTGGTGGTGCAAGATGCTGCGCTGATAACGGTGTCAGCAGGAGTCAGGGTCTTGTGGTTCACGTTGTAAACGATGGTGGGCAGGTCGTTACCGGCGGGAGCAGAGATGACAACCTTCTTGGCACCAGCCTGAATGTGGGCAGAAGCCTTCTCCTTTGAGGTGTAGAAACCGGTGCACTCGAGGACGACGTCAACACCCAGCTGACCCCAAGGCAGTTCAGCAGCGTTGGGAATAGCATAGATAGTGATCTCCTTACCGTCGACGATGATAGAATTGTCGGTGCAGTCTACCGTGTGCTTGCCCTCACCGAACTTGCCGCAGAAGCCACCCTGAGCGGTGTCGTACTTCAGCAGGTGAGCCAGCATCTTGGGGCTGGTCAGGTCGTTGATTGCAACTACTTCATAACCTTCAGCCTCGAACATCTGACGGAATGCGAGGCGACCGATACGGCCAAAGCCGTTAATAGCAACTTTTGTCATTGTTTTTTGTTTGTTTATTAAAGGGTTAAAATATATCCTTCTTTACCTGTTTTCGAATTACTTTTTGGGTGCAAACAGACGTAAAAAGCAAAAAAATCACGTCGTCATAGCACTTTTTCTTGTTTTCGAGCGCAAAGTTACAAAAAAATTCCTATATTTGCACAGATTTTCTATCTTAATTAAAGTGAAAAGTGAAAAGCAGAAAGTGAAAAGTGAGCTATATCAAGGCCAAAAGCCGAGATTGCTAAACAAAGATTGCAATTCATACATAATATTTTTATACGTCAAACATTAAAACATTAACGACTATGGGATTTATTAAAGAATTCAAAGAGTTTGCCATGAAGGGCAACGTGATGGACATGGCTGTCGGTGTCATCATCGGCGGTGCGTTTGGAAAGATTGTCAGCTCGCTGGTCGACGACATCCTGATGCCGATTATCGGTAAGCTGACGGGTAACGTGAGTTTTGTCGACCTCTTCGTCACGCTTGGCGATGGAGAATACAGCTCCTTAGCAGCCGCCAAGGAGGCCGGAGCTGCCGTCTTCGCCTACGGTCAGTTCATCCAGAACGTTGTCGACTTCCTCATCGTTGCCTTCTGTATCTTCCTGATGCTGAAGGGCATCAACAAGCTGAACCGCAAGAAGGTGGAGGAGCCTGCTCCTGAGGAGCCGAAGGGCCCGACGCAGGAGGAATTGCTCGCTGAGATTCGCGACCTTCTGAAGAAGAAGTAAGACTTCTGAAGTAAGAAGTAAGAAGTAATAAAAACTACGAATTTCACGAATTTTACGAATTTTTCGTTCCTGACTATTGGGACAATTCGTTTAATTGGTGAAATTCGTAGTTTTTTTAGGAGTTAATTACTTTACCACGACCTTCCGACGGCCGCTGACGTAAATGCCGCGACGGGGCTGGCTGACGCGACGCCCCTGAAGGTCGTAGTATTTACGATTTTCTGATTTTCGATTCTCGATTTCGGCAATGCCGGTGGGATCCTCGACGGTGAGCACGCCGTTGACGTAGGTGATGTCGTAGTTGACGGCCTCGCCGCCGCTGACGGTGATGGCATACTCGCCGGCAGGACTGTCGGCCGTAGCCTCACAAGTGATGACGGGACGAACGGTAAACACGGTGTCGGTCTCGCGGTTACGGAAGCCCTTGTAGCTCAGTTCGAACTCTGGGTTAGCCTCGCCTACATTTCTCGTATAACTCTTGGCTGTGACGGTGAGCGAAGCCGGAACAATGGTGAGCACGCCCTCGCGGAACTCTACGCCTGGCGTCGTAACGGTGCCGGGACTGACCGCAATAGGATAAGTGCCGACCGGCAGCTTGCCGTCCTTGATAGCCTCGCTGCTGCACTCCGGCGTACCGCTGACAGGAGCACCGAGCACGCGGGGATAGATTGTAGCGATAACGCGACCATAGGCGCGCTGCGCCTCAGCCGTCACCACGGGCTTTCCTGTGTACTCCACAATGCGGCAGCGTTCAGACCATTCTTCATCGGCCTGGTAGGCCTCCACCATCTTGGCAGGCACGAAGAGCAGCATGCCGTTGGGTACGCTGAGATAGCCCATGGGTATCATCGTCATTTCACTCAGTATGACCAGGTTCTGCAGCGAGCCGCAGTTGCGGAAGGCATAGTCGCCAACGGTGGTGACACCAGCCGGCAGATAGACGGTCTGCAGCGACAGGTCGCCCCGGAAGGCGTTGGCAGGAATCTCAGTCAGCGACGTGAAGTAGCGCAGCTCCTCCAGACTCTTGACGCCCGAAGCGCCCATGAAGCTCTCACCAATGTCGGTGACGGCAGCCGCCTCCTCGAACGACAGTTCGCCGTCGCCGTCGGCGTCCCAGAGATCAGTACAGATGGTACGTACCTTGTCGTCGGCAAAAGTGATGTAGTGCAGCTTCTCGCGCACGGAAGCCAGGGCCTGCTTCATCTCGTCAAGCGTGCTCTGGCGATTGTCATAGACGGCCTGCTCGGAAGCTACGTCAATCTGCTTTGCCTCGGCAGCGTCAAGTGCTTTCTTGAGATGGGCAGCCACATCGTCCATAGCCTCGGCAGCAGCCAGGTCTTCTTCGGCGATGAAAGCCCACTGGCAGTTGGCGCCCGTGCCCTTCACGTCCCAATAGATGCCGTAGGTGGGACTGGCTGCACTCGAAGCATGGTTCTCGTCAATGCCCAAGTATTCGCCTTCGGCATAGCTGGCATCGTTGGCGGGCACCTGCAGCGTGTACACGCCGGGAGCCACCGAGTCAATCTGCCAGTAGGCCTTGGCCGACACAGAGCCGTCGCCGAAGCATGCTTTCACGCCTTCGCCCACCTTCGTATCGGTATTCGTGCGGAACACCACCTTGCTGTTCGAGTAGAGATAGTACTGTCCGTCAGGCATGCTCTTGGTGCGTTTCAGCTGGTACTTCATGCCCTGCGGAGCCACTACCGACTGCGTGCCGTAGGCCTCGCCCATGGTGAGAAACTTACGCGTACCTATATTATATATGTACCCTGTCTTATCGGCAACGAGTGACGACTTCTCAGGCTGGGTACGCATGCGCACCTCGACAATCTTGCCGAAGTTCTTCCATACGTCGGCCTGTTCGTAAAGCTCTTTCGAGCCGAAGGGCACGTAGAGCGTACACTCCGACAGCGTGACGCCACCGAAGACGTTGTTGCCCAAAGCGATGAACGAAGGATCAGGGCTGCAGACTGTCACCTCGCGCAGAGCCTTGCAACCGTAGAAGCACGTCTCGCCGATGGTGTTGACCATCTCGGGGATGATAATGGCCTTGAGTTTCTGACAGTTACGGAACGCGCGATAGTAAATGTGAACAATGCTGCCAGGCAGCGTGACCGACTCTAAGTTGGTACATCCCTCGAAGGTATTGCCGTAGATGTCGGGGACAGTGGTCAGGTACTGCAGTTCGTCGAGGCTCTTCAGCGTCTTGTTGTTCTGGAACGTCACGTTGAAGTCGACAACCTTCGAAGCCTCGAGCAGCGACAGTTCGCCGTCGCTGTCAATATCCCAGGCCGAGATAAAGGTTTCGCGGGCCGTGTCGTCGACAAAGTCGATGAGTTTCAGTTTCTTGCGCAGTGAACGCTGAGCTGTGCCCAGTTCCTCAAGGCTGCTCTCCAGATTGTCGTAGACAGCCTGCTCCTGAGCAACCTTCAACCTGCGACTCTTGGCTATGTCGAGCAGCGTGGCCAGTGTCTGGGCAGCCTCATAGCGCTGAACACTTGTCTCGTCGTAGAGCACGAAGCGCCACTGGCAGTTGGCCGCATGGGCAGCGTAGTCGATGTCGGAGTAGACGCCGTAGGTAGGCGACGCTGCATTCGACGCATGGTCGGTCTGCACGCCCCAGAACTGTCCCTCCGTATGGCCCGTTGCCCCCTCGGGAATCTGTATGGTGTACACGTCGCCGTCGACGGCTGTGATGCTCCAGTAGGCATTGGCCCTGTTGGCAGAGAGGGTACCGTCGACGAAGGCTGCCTTCACGCCGCTGCCGACATTGTTGTCCGTCGACGTGCGGAACAGCAGGTTACCGCTACGGCCCGTGTCCTCGGAGGTCAGGTAGTAGACTCCCTCAGGCATCGATGTAGTATGGTTCACCACGAAGCGCATGGGACTGTCGCCCACGATGGCCTGCGTGCCCCACGCCTCGCCCTTGGTCAGATACTGGCCTGTGCCGACGTGGTAGAGGTAGTACTTCTTGCCTGCCTCCAGCGGAGCGAACTTACCCTCCGACAGTTCACGCTGTTCGACGATGGTGCCGAAGTTGCGCCATACGTCCATCGCTGCCAGCTGCGCCTTCGTGCCCTGCAGACAGCTGAGCGTGGCCTTCTGAAGGTCAGTGTCCTCGAAGGCCGACGGGCTAATCTGTATGGCTGATGGCTGGAAGGTCTTCAGCACGAAGCTGTTCAGGTTGGCGCAGTCGGCATAGGCACTGTTGCCGATGCTGCCGACGCCGATGGGCAGCACGACCGATGTCAGACCGCTGCCCTGGAAGGTGTTGTCCTCGATAGCGGTCAGCGCATCGGGCAGCGCCAGCGTCTTCAGTGCCTGACAGCCCTTGAAGGCTGCAGCACCGATACTACTGACGTGGTTGGGCAGGTCGAGCTGTCCCAACTTGGCGCAGCCCTCCAGCGCCCGTGCACCTATGCTGCTGACGTTCTTGGGCAATCGCAGCGTGGTCAGCGCGGCGCAGTCCATGAAGGCCTCGTCGGGCAGCGCCGTCAGGCTGGTAAAGTAGTAGAGTTCCTTGAATGTCTTGATGGCCGAGCCCTTGAACACGGTGCCGATATCCTTCACGTCGGCTGCCTCGCCGTAGGTCAGCTGGCCGTCGCCGTTGCTGTCGAAGTTTTCAAGGCAGAGTTTCTTCACAGCGGCATCGGCAAACGACATGGGCTTCTCGCCATAGTTCTCCGGCTCAATGCCGACGATGATTTCGCGATAGCCGTTATAGCCGTCGTTCGAGCCGCCGATGCCCTGCTGTCCGGGCGTCAGCTGGGTCAGCAGGTAGTAGCCGTCGCTCGTGCCGCCCCAGCCCCAGTTGATGTGGTACTTCAGGTTGCCGTCGTATCCGTCGGCCACAAAGGCATGACCGGCCTCGGCATTCGAACCGCTGACGTAGACGGGGCGCCCGGCAGCAATCTCGGCGTAGACAATGCGGTCCCACTCCGTGTCGCTGGTCACCGTCTGGTAGCTGACGTAGCGCACCGACGATCCGTAGCCGAAGTACTTGCCGAAGGCCAAATAGGCATCATGCGACTGCGCACCCGACGACGAGTTGGTGTAGTCCATCTTCACCGCCACGCCGCAGTAGTGCATCAAGTCGGCCACAGCCTTGCGCTGCTTCTCGGTGGCCGAGCCATATTCGTCCTTCATGTTCTCCCAGTCGATGGGCGAGCCCTCGGGTATGCCCTCCACATGGAGCTTGCCATAGGTGGGATGCTCCGTCCAGGTGTCGTAGGCCGGCATGGCAGCCGTCGTCTCCGACACCGACTTCTCACGGTGGTAGTACAGTATCTGGGCAATGGCCGTGGCCACGCAGCCCGTCACCGAGCGGCCCAGCGAGAAGTACTCGGGGCACGTCAGGTTGTATGGGTAGCCCTGGCTCCACTTGCTCTTCATCAGCTCGGGCACCTTGGGATGCGTAGGCACAGCATCGCGAATGACGACACCCCCACCCTCTTGCAGCCGAGCTATCTGGCGGGCATAGTCGTTGAGCAGTCCCTGCAACTGTGGCGGCAGCTGTTCGTAGTCGAACTCGCCTTCGTCGCAGTAACCTAAAATAGGCTCCGTGCGGTCGTCGCCCGACACGATGACATAGCCTTCGCCAAAGCCTCTGTTAAACACGTAGTACTCGGCGGTTGACCCTTCGGCAACCCGTCTTTGACCAGGGGCTAATTTCCGGCTATTGGCAACAATAACCAGCTGTCCCGACTTTTTCTCCAAAGCCATGAACGACTCAGCCTTCTTCTTGGCCTGTTCGCGGGTAATCGGCTTGGCGTAGGTTGCCACTGCCGACAGTACCAGCGCCACCATCATTGCTACTGCTCTCATTGGTATTCTGATTATTGTTCTGCTTCTTCTTTCACTTCCAGGCAAAGCTCGTCAAGCTGTTTCTGGTCGAGGAAGCCAGGGGCGTCGAGCATGACGTCTCGGCCGCTGTTGTTCTTCGGGAAGGCAATACAGTCGCGGATGCTGTCGAGACCAGCCATCAGGCTCACGAAGCGGTCGAGACCGAAGGCGAGACCAGCGTGAGGGGGAGCGCCATATTTGAAGGCATTGATGAGAAAGCCGAACTGGGCCATAGCCTTCTCGGGCGTGAAGCCCAGAATCTGGAACATCTTCTCCTGCAGCTTACCGTCGTGGATACGGAGCGAGCCACCACCGACCTCGACACCGTTGCAGACGAAGTCGTAGGCTACGGCGCGCACCTTCTCGGGAGCGGTGTCGAGCATGGGGATGTCGTCGGGATTGGGCAGCGTGAACGGATGGTGGGTAGCCATGAGGCGCTGCTCCTCGTCGCTCCACTCGAAGAGGGGGAAGTCGACAATCCAGAGGCAGACGAAGTTGTCCTTGTCGCGCAGACCGAGACGGTCGCCCATCTCAAGACGGAGTGTGCAGAGCTGTACACGGGTCTTGTTGGCGTTGTCGCCGCTGAGGATGAGCACGAGGTCGCCGTCCTTGGCACCACAGGCTTCCTTCACCTTCTGCCAGACCTCAGGCTCATAGAACTTGTCAATAGAGGACTTCACGGTGCCATCCTCATTGAACTTGACGTAGACCAAGCCCTTGGCGCCCACCTGCGGACGCTTCACGAAGTCGGTAAGCTGGTCGAGCTGCTTGCGGGTATAGTTGGCACAGCCAGGCACACAGATGCCACCAATATAATTGGCCTCGTTGAAGACGGGGAAGGTGCCCGTGCCCTTCAACTGGTCCATCAGTTCGACGAACTCCATACCGAAGCGGAGGTCGGGCTTGTCACTACCAAAACGCTTCATAGCCTCATGCCACGTCATGCGCTGCAGCGGGGGCAGCTCGATGCCGCGAACCTCCTTGAAGAGGTGGCGGGCCAGGTCTTCGAAGATGTTGAGCACGTCTTCCTGGTCGGCAAACGACATTTCACAGTCTATCTGCGTAAACTCGGGTTGACGGTCGGCGCGCAGGTCTTCGTCACGGAAACACTTGGCAATCTGGAAATAGCGGTCGAAGCCTGAGACCATGAGCAGCTGCTTCAGCGTCTGCGGCGACTGTGGCAGGGCGTAGAACTGACCGGGATTCATGCGCGAGGGAACCACGAAGTCGCGGGCCCCCTCTGGCGTAGAACCAATAAGGATAGGCGTCTCGACCTCGATGAAGTTCAGGTTGTCGAGGAAATTACGGATAAGAATGGTCATCCGGTGACGCAGTTCCAAGTTCTTGCGGACAGCGGTACGGCGCAGGTCGAGGTAGCGGTACTTCATGCGGATGTCGTCGCCGCCGTCGGTCTGGTCCTCAATGGTAAAAGGCGGGGTCAGGCTCTCGCTGAGAATGTTCAGCTCCGTAGCCAGAATCTCGATGTCGCCAGTAGGCATCTTGGGATTCTTCGACTCACGCTCGCTAACCGTCCCCTTCACCTGGATACAGAATTCGCGTCCTAATTTGTTGGCACGTTCACACAGGGCAGCATCCTTAGACTCGTCGAACACTAACTGTGTCAAACCATAGCGGTCGCGCAGGTCGACAAACGTCATACCGCCCATTTTACGGGTGCGCTGCACCCATCCGGCCAGTGTCACCTGTTGGCCAGCATTTGTGAGCCGAAGCTCACCACAAGTATTTGTTCTATACATATTTAAAAAAATAATAGATTTATTTCGGGATGCAAAGGTAAGCAAAAAAGGTGAAAGTACAAAACTTTATGCTTTTTTCTTTCATTCGACTTGAACCCATATACGCAAAAGACGGCAAGCCGAAGTACCGACGGCAAAGCGCTGGTCGGTGCGTTCACCAATCAACCATATAATCCGGCCTTCTGCATCGCAGACAACCTGCTGGCGACGCTTCTCGAAGACAGTACGCTTGCAATCGGTAAGATAATCGCTTACCAGTCGGCTCCCCTTCATGCCGAATGGCTGGAAACGGTCGCCGGACTGCACACAACGAATAGTCAGCGGAAAAGGAACCTTGTCAGCATCAAGGGTAGCTACGTCGGGCGACTTGCTTATTTCAATAATGTCGGTGAACTCTATATGGTATTTATGAGCTTGATGACAATAGACGCCTGGTTCAGGAATTGTCAGGGGAGTGGGCTGTTCACGACGCTGTTCAACGACCAGCCGGCCACGGTCGAAAGCCAGCTCATGGGTCGGCGACTGGAACACACGCCCGGTCTGTGTATGCAGATGGTCATATACCTGTTCTACCTGCTGCGGTGTGAATCCCTTGGGAGTGAGCAGTTCATAAAGCAGGTATTCGGGTGCTGGCTGTTGCAAAAGCCAGAGGATATCGATGATACCATCAGCCGACAGACACGAGGCGGCTTGACGCATCGATATATCAAAGACGCGCTCTACATCGGCCATACGGCGGGCTGTCTTGGCAATGTTGGCAGGAGCGGCGGGATTGATTTGCCGGAGCAATGGCAGTACTTCAAGTCGCAACTTGTTTCGAACGACATCGGGCACGAGATTGGTGCTGTCTGTAACGTAGGACTGACCCGACTGCTGAAGATACTGTTCGATTTGGGAACGGCTGACACACAGCAGTGGGCGTACGATATGTCTGTTACGGGGACGGATGCCTGTCAGGCCATGAATGCCCGTACCCCTCACGAGGTTCATGAGGAGGGTCTCTACGGCGTCATCCTGATGATGGGCTACACAGACCTCAACGGCTCCAACGTCACTACGTAGTTGTTCAAAATAGCGGTATCGAAGTTCACGCGCAGCCATTTCGATGCTTACTTTATGGAGTTGAGCATACAATACTGTGTCAAAGTGAATTAAGTGTAACGGTATATCCTCTTTCTGACAGAGGGAAATAACGAACTGCTCATCGCGGTCAGACTCATCCCCCCTCAGATGGAAGTTACAATGAGCTGCCTCCAACTGATAGCCCAATCGTTTCAATATAAGCAGCATGGCAACGCTGTCTGCGCCACCACTAAGTGCCACGATGTGCTTGGCATCATCCGTCAGCAACTTCTCACGGGCAACGAACTGACTGACTGTTTCTTCAATCTTCAACGTAAAGTACGAGCCCTTTCAGGTATTCACCCTCGGGGTGATAAATGTTGACAGGGTGGTCGGCGGGCTGGTGCAGCTGGTGAAGTATGCGCACCTTGCGCCGCGCTTGAGCTGCCGCCGTGAATACAGCATTGCGGAAGTGATCTTTGCTGACCACTTGAGAACAGGAGAACGTGAACAGCAGTCCGCCGGGCTGAATCTTCTGCAGGGCCTTCTGATTCAGGCGCGTATAGCCTTTCAGGGCATTGTGGAGTGCGCCACGGTGCTTGGCAAAAGCCGGCGGGTCGAGGATAATGAGATCATAGCCTGGGAAATCAGGGGTCTGTGAAATGCTATCGAGGAAGCGGAAGGCATCGTCGCAGTAGGCTTTGTGACGCAGGTCGCCCGGGAAATTCAGCTCCACGTTGCGGTTGGTCAGTTCAATGGCCTTGGCACTGGAGTCGACGGAATGAACCAGCTCGGCTCCGCCACGGAGGGCATAGAAGGAGAAGCCGCCTGTATAGCAGAACATATTGAGCACACGGCGCCCACGGGCATAATGCTCCAGCAACGAGCGGTTTTCACGCTGGTCGACAAAGAAGCCTGTCTTCTGTCCGCGAAGCCAGTCGACATAGAACTTCAGACCGTTCTCAACAGCAGTATTCTCGCTGCTGCCACCAAAGAGAAAGCCGTTTTCTGTTTCCATAAAGGGCAGAGTCGTCTCACTTTTGTAATAGACATTACTAATGCGGCTCCCCATGACGGCTACCAGCTGCGTAGCAATCTCCTTACGCTGCAAATGCATACCGATGCTGTGAGCCTGCATGACAGCCGTCGAACCATAGACGTCGATGACAAGACCCGGCAAATGGTCTCCTTCGCCATGTACAAGGCGGTAGGCATTGCTACCCTGGACATCGACCAGTCCGATGGCTTGACGCGTTGCCAGCGCCGACTGCAGTCGCGAAGCCCAGAACTGGCTGTCAATGGGAACATCGCGGAACGACAGCACTCGAACGGTAATGGACCCCTCCTGATAATGCCCCACGGCAATGAAATGGCCATCGGCTGCGACCACACGTACGACGTCACCCTCACAAATGTCATCGTCGACCTGTTGGATGGCACCGGAGAACACCCAGGGATGGAATCGCAACAGGCTTTCCTCCTTACCTCTTTTCAGATGTACTTGTTTCATTATTTTCTGCTAAAATCAGTTCGTAATCCCTTGTCTCCTTCAAACGTTGCAGCTCATCGTAGAGCATGATACAGGCCCAAGCGTCAGTAGCAGCATACAGCTTCTGCTTTTCATTCAGGACGTCACGTTCCCAGTTCGTAAGCTGCTGCGACTTGCTGATCTGCTTTCCAAAGAGGTTGGCAAAGAGTTTCTGCAGGCTGAGATCCTCGATTCCCAACTCTCGGACATGGTCTTGTATGTCAATAAACAAGCCCGGCGTAAAACGTCCTATCTTATGAAGGCCGTTCAGGTCATCGTGCCAGGACAGGCCAATCTTAGGAACTGAGGTGTCTTCCAAAAGCCTGACAATGGCTGGCGTCATGCCGATGACATTCAGGCGGAAAAGGAAGCAAACGTCACGGGTGGCGACCTGCAAGAGTGCTACCTTGTAAAATGTACCCCTCGAGAAGGCAGGCCGCGTCTCCGTGTCAAGTCCCAATATGGGTTGTGTTAACAGATAGTCAACAGCCCTCTCTGCCTGTGACCGTGACAAGACGACATGGATACGGCCCTCAAAAACAGCCTTTGGCAACGATGGAATCAGCTTTTTATCAAACTTATTGTATATCCGCTTTTTCATCATAAAATGTTTACGAGGTGCAAAATTACAAAAAAAACGGCACAAACATGGTAAAATGTGGAAAATTTCAGCTACTTTTGCACAGAATTTCAAGAACATTAGAAAATGGCAAAGAAAAAAAGTAATAAAACCAAGGCAGAAAAGCCGTCTATGAACCTTGCTGAAGCTTTGGGGCTGAACAAGATATTTGAAAACGAGCGACTGAATTTCTTCATCGGTGTACTGCTGTTCGTGTTAGCAATCTACACCACGATATCTTTTGTTTCGTTCTTTACCACGGGAGCTGCCGACCAGAGCATTATCGACGAATTGCGTGAAGGCGAGATTCAGAACCAAAACCATGAGTTCAGCAACTCATGCGGCTCGGTAGGAGCCTACCTGTCGTGGTACTTCATCAAGCGCAGCTTCGGTATACCGGCATTCATCATCCCGCTGTTCTTGCTGATTACGTCGCTGCACATGATGAAAGCCTACCGCGTGAAACTGCTGAAGTGGTTTTTCGCTTTGGCAATCATTATGGTCTGGGGGTCTGTCACTCTGGCCAAGTTTCTTTCTCCACTCTTCGCAGAATCGCATTTCAACCCTGGCGGCGACCACGGGCAGTTCATCTGCCAGCAGATAGAGGGCTTCGTAGGCACGCCTGGCCTGACGGCAATCCTGGCATTGGTGGCCATCGCGTTCCTGACGTATATCAGCGCTGAGACTATCTTCATCATCAGGAAACTGCTGAATCCGGGGAAGTTCTTCGACAAGGTCATATTCAAGATTACAAACAACGACCCTGAGGAGCAAGTTCTGTCATACGAGAATCAGATTGTGACGATGGAAGACCCCGATGTGTTTGACGACCCTGAAACCCAAAGCGTCATCTTCGACCTGACGAACAAGAACACACACGAGGTTAAGGAGGAACAGACGCAACAGGAACCCCATGAGCCTCATGCTTCCAAGCAAGACCCGGGCTTCGAAGTGGAAACTGCCAAGACCGAGGAAACCGCCGACGGCAAGGACCTGGTCCAGGTGGGCGATAAAGAGCTGGAGCCCTACGACCCTAAGCGCGACCTTGAGAACTACCGCTACCCCACCCTGGACCTGCTGAAGAAATACGAGAGTGACGGCAAGCCCTACATCGACATGGAGGAGCAGACGAAGAACAAGAACCGCATTGTTGATGTGCTGCGCACGTTCGGAGTTGAGATTTCGACCATCAAGGCTACCGTTGGTCCGACCATCACACTCTATGAGATTACGCTGTCGCCGGGTGTGCGCATTTCGAAGGTTCGTTCACTCGAAGACGATATTGCCCTGAGCCTCTCGGCCTTGGGCATACGTATCATTGCACCCATACCCGGCAAGGGAACCATCGGTATCGAGGTGCCTAATGCCAAGCCTTCGATTGTCTCGATGGAAAGCATCCTTAATTCGAAGAAGTTCCAGGAAACAACAATGGAACTGCCTTGTGCTATGGGTAAGACCATCACCAACGAGGTATTCATGTTCGACCTGGCCAAAGCCCCCCACCTTCTTGTTGCCGGTGCCACTGGTCAGGGTAAGTCAGTCGGTCTGAACGCCATCCTCACCTCATTATTATATAAGAAGCACCCGGCAGAGATGAAGATTGTGCTGGTCGACCCGAAGATGGTGGAGTTCAGCATCTACAAGACTATTGAGCGCCACTTCCTGGCAGCCCTGCCCGAGGAAGTCGACAACCCCATCATCACCGACACGTCGAAGGTGGTGCGCACGCTGAACTCACTCTGCGTCGAGATGGACGCCCGCTACGAACTGCTGATGGCAGCCGGCGAGCGTAATATCAAGGACTACAACCGCAAGTTCAAGGAGCGCCGCCTGAACCCGGAAAAGGGGCACCGCTATATGCCCTATATCGTGGTGGTCATCGACGAGTACGGCGACCTCATCATGACTGCCGGCAAGGAGATAGAACTCCCCATCGCACGTATCGCCCAGAAGGCCCGTGCCGTCGGTATACACATGATTATCGCTACGCAGCGCCCGACGACGAACATCATCACCGGTACCATCAAGGCCAACTTCCCGGGACGTATCGCCTTCAAGGTGAGCCAGGGTATCGACTCGAAGACCATTCTCGACCGCATGGGTGCCAACCAGCTTATTGGCCGGGGCGACATGCTCTACCTGCAGGGCAACGACCCCATCCGCGTGCAATGTGCTTTTGTCGACACGCCTGAGGTGGTCGACATCAACAACTACATCGCCGCCCAGCAGGGTTATTCCGCCCCTTACGAGCTGCCTGAGCCGAAGATAGAAGAGGGCGAAGGCGGCGAGGGACGCGACGTAGACATGACTCACCTTGACCCGATGTTCGAGGATGCGGCACGACTCATCGTCTCCAGCCAAAGCGGTTCCACCTCGCTCATCCAACGCAAGTTCTCCATCGGTTACAACCGAGCCGGTCGTCTGATGGACCAGTTGGAGAAAGCGGGTGTCGTTGGTGCCGCCATCGGCTCGAAGCCCCGCGAGGTACTCATCCAGGATGAGATGTCGCTTGAGAACCTGATAAATAGTTTAAAATAACTTAGATAGTGATAACAGAAAATGAAAAAGATTGTTTTAGTAATGTCATTACTGCTCGTCTGCACCGTCAGCTTCGGACAGACAGCCAAGAGTGTGCTCGACAAAGCAGCAGCAACAGTAAGTAACAAGAACGGCGTACAGGCCGACTTCACCATGACCGGCGGTATGGGCAACGTCAGCGGCACCATCGCCGTCAAAGGCCGCAAGTTCCACGCCACCACCCCCGTTGCCACCATGTGGTTCGACGGCAAGACGATGTGGACCTATATGAAGAAGAACGACGAGGTGAACGTTACCACCCCCAACGAGGCACAGTTGCAGAAGATTAACCCCTACAACTTCATCAACCTCTACAAACAGGGCTATAACATGACGATGAACAAGTCTGACAAAGCCTACACCGTACACCTGACCTCCCAGAAGGCAGACAGAATCCAGGAACTCTTCATCACCGTTGACAAAAAAACGTATCAGCCCACACAGGTGAAGATGCTTCAGGGAAAGAAATGGACTTCGTTCGACATCAGGAACCTGAAGGCACAGACGCTCAGCGATGCCATCTTCACGTTCAGCTCCAAGGACTTCCCTACAGCCGAAGTGATTGACCTCAGATAATGAATCAAAAGAATACATTAATATATGGAAATTGCAAGCAAATACGACCCGAAAGAGGTCGAATCGAAATGGTACCAGTACTGGCTGGACAACAAACTCTTCAGTAGCAAACCCGACGGACGCGAGCCTTACACCATCGTGATTCCCCCGCCCAACGTGACGGGTGTGCTCCACATGGGACACATGCTGAACAATACCATCCAGGATATTCTCGTGCGCCGCGCACGCATGGAGGGCAAGAACGCCCTCTGGGTGCCGGGCACCGACCACGCCTCCATCGCTACCGAGGCCAAGGTGGTGAAGAAGCTGGCTGAGCAGGGCATCAAGAAGCACGACCTGACGCGCGA
>CAMHIS010000067.1 GCA_946185285.1 uncultured Prevotellaceae bacterium | reverse complement strand
TTTAGGTTTTTAGTTATTGGTAAAAGAAAGTTTTCAACTGTAGGATAACAGGTGGCCGTCGTGAGACATCCATTTAAACTTTCAAATTTTTAGCCCATTGTGGCTGAAAATTTCTTTTAGAGAAAAGGATTTTTAGTTAAACATAGGCTTGTTCCGCTGCAGCTCGTGAGAGTTGCAGCGGACTTTTTTGCTATACGCCTTTCTTATACTCTCCCGGTGTCATTCCCGTCAGCCGTTTAAAGTATTTGGAGAAGAACGACGGGTTGGGGAAATCGAGATTCTCCGAAATTTGCATGACTGACTTGTCCGAATGGCGTAGAAGCACTTTTGCCTGCGTGATGAGGGCACGGTCTATCCAGTCTTTGGCGGTAGTACCGCTGGTCTGGCGGATGACGGTGCCGAGATACCGTTCGGTAAGACAAAGGCGGTCGGCATAGTAACCAATCTGGTGCTGCTGGCGGCAGTGCTGGTTGACAAGCTGGATGAAGCGGTCGAAGATGGTCTGCTCACGCGAACGGGTGGCAGCCTGAATGTCGGTCTGTTGGCGGAAGAGATGGTCGTAGTGGTGCATCAGCGCTGCCACGAGGGCGGTGACGACGGGACGGTCATAGCTTTCACCATGCACGACATGCCAGATGGTGTCGAGAATGTGACGTGCTGTGCTGATGTCGCCCTCGCTGACGGAAAGCTGAAAGTCGCGCACCTGACCGTTGAAGGCCGGCGGCATCTGTCCCTGCGCGAAGGGCATGGGGAAATCGGCGAAGAGAGCCATGCCATAGATACGGAGGTCGTCGGAAAGGCGGATGGGGTTGATGATGGTGCCTGGCCCGATATAGACCAAAGTGCCGGCTGTGACGTGACGGTCTTGCAGGTTAAAGTTGATGCGGGCCTCGCCACTCAAGATGATGCCGAAGCGGTGGTCGTTGATGGTGAACGGCGGCTTCTGGCGCATCAGCAGACTGAACACGGTGTGGTCGCCGTGAACCATGCCGACTTCGCCGTTAAAGACTATATTCTCGCTTATCAGCGCAAGATGAGGCGTGAGGATGTCTCGCATACGCGACAGGTCCATCAGTTGTGGCTGTTTGTTCATATTCCGTCCTTTTTGTTTGCAAAGATAATCTTTTTCCCCGAAACAACAATCTCTTTTTGCACAAATCGAACAAAAAGAACATCTTTCCGTGCTGAAGGATAACGAATCTTTGGGAAAAACGCCGTACCTTTGCAGCAGTATTAGAAACAGACCAAATGAAGAAATACTTTTTATGCTTGATGATGCTGCCGATGGTGGCGACAGCGCAAACGCTGGAGGAATGCCAGCAAGCAGCAGAGCGGAACTATCCGCTAATAAGGCAGTACAGACTGATAGAGAAGACGACGGAACTGACGGTGGAGAACATCCAGAAGGGGTGGCTGCCGCAGATCTCAGCATCGGCACAGGCAACCTATCAGAGTGACGTGGCCAGCTTCCCTGACCAAATTCAGGGCCTTTACCAGCAGATGGGCATCGACATGAAAGGGCTGAAGAAAGACCAATACCGAGTTGGCATCGACGTGAGCCAGACCATCTTTGACGGGGGAGCCATCAGGCAGTCCAAGGCGATTGCACGTGAGCAAGGCAGAGTACAGGCGGCACAGACAGAGACAAACCTCTATCATGTACGCAAGCGCGTGAACGAGATGTACTTCGCACTGCTGCTGCTCGACAATCAGATACAGCTGAACCGCGACCTGCAGGAACTGTTGGCTGGCAATGAACGGAAACTGGCCTCGATGGTGAAGGGCGGCACTGCTGCCGAGAGCGACCTTCAGAACGTCAAGGCAGAACGGCTGAACGTCGTCCAGCAGGCCACCAACCTCGAGTCGCAAAAACAGATGCTGCAGAGGATGCTGTCGACATTCTGCGGCATCGAGATAAAGGCGATTCAGAAGCCAGAAAACTACACAGCGGAACCGACCCTATTGTGTAATCGACCGGAGTTGAGGGCGATTGATGCACAGATAAGTCTCTTCAACGCTCAGGAGAAGGCGCTCGATGCGGCTCTGATGCCGCGGTTAGGCGTGTTTGCGCAGGGCTATTACGGCTATCCGGGACTGAACATGTTCGAAGACATGATGCGGCACGACTGGAGCCTGAACGGCATCATCGGGGCCCGACTGACGTGGAACATCGGGGCTCTCTACACCCGCAAGAACGACAAAGCTAAGTTGCAGCTGCAGCGCGACGTGGCTGAGTCGAACCGCGAGGTATTCCTCTTTAACAATAACCTCGAACAGATTCAGCAGAATGAGAACATCGCGCGCTACAGGAAACTGATGGCCGACGACGAAGAAATCATCGCGCTGCGCTCGTCAGTTCGCAAGGCTGCCGAGTCAAAACTCTCGCACGGCATCATCGACGTTAACGACCTGGTGCGCGAAATCAACCAAGAAAATGCAGCCCGCGTGCAGCAGTCGATGCACGAGATTGAGATGCTCAAGGAAATATACGACAACAAATACACGACAAACAATTAAGGTTATGCGAAAGATATATGTATTGGCAGGCGCGGCGCTGATGATGGCAGCCTGCGGAAACAGCGAGAAGGAGTATGACGCCACGGGCACGTTCGAGGCTACTGAGACTACGGTATTTGCCGAACAGAGCGGCGCCCTGCTGACATTCAGCGTCAACGAGGGCGACAACGTTGAGGCTCATGCGGAAGTAGGACTTATTGACACCACGCAGATCTGGCTGAAGATTCAGCAACTCAATGCCACCAAGGAGGTATATCAGAGTCAGAAGCCGGATATGGCGCGCCAGATTGCCGCCACGCGTCAGCAGTTGGCCAAGGCGCAACAGGAGCAACAGCGATATCAAGAACTCGTTGCCGACGGAGCCGCTCCCTCGAAAATGCTCGACGACGCCATCAGTCAGGTAAAAGTGCTGCAAAAGCAACTGGATGCACAGATTTCATCGCTCAGTACGAGCACCCGTGCGCTGGACAAGCAGACGGCCGCTGCCGATATTCAGGTGAGTCAGCTGCGCGACCAGTTGCGCAAATGCCACATCGTAACGCCCGCCAAAGGCACCGTGCTCGAGAAATACGTGGAGCGCGGCGAGTTTGTGAGCACAGGCAAGCCCCTGCTCAAGATTGGCGACACAGAGAATATGTACCTGCGTGCCTACGTCACCTCGGCCCAACTGCAGAACATCAAACTTGGCCAGCAGGTGAAGGTGTTTGCCGACTATGGCGACGGTCAGAAGAAAGAATTCCAAGGCACCGTCACGTGGATTTCCTCGCGGTCGGAGTTCACGCCCAAGACTATTCTCACCGACGACGAGCGTGCCGACCTGGTGTATGCCATCAAGGTGGCAGTCAGAAACGACGGATACGTCAAGATTGGAATGTACGGCGAAGTAAAGCTATGAACGCCATTGAAGTAGAAAACGTCAGCAAGTCGTATAGTGCTGTCAAGGCACTCGACGACGTGTCGCTCACCGTCGGCAAAGGCGAGGTCTTCGGTCTCATCGGTCCTGACGGCGCTGGCAAGACGTCGATGTTCCGCATCCTCTGTTCGCTGCTGTTGCCTGACAGTGGCACGGCGACGGTTGACGGCTTCGACGTGGTCAGGCAGATGCGCGAAGTGCGTTGCCGGGTGGGCTATATGCCTGGCAAGTTCTCGCTCTATCAGGACCTGACCATTGAGGAAAACCTGACCTTCTTTGCCACGCTCTTTGGCACCACCGTCGAGGAGGGATACGACTCCATCAAGGCCATCTACTCACAGATAGAACGGTTTAAGAACCGGCGGGCCGGTGCACTCTCGGGCGGCATGAAGCAGAAGCTGGCGCTGAGTTGTGCGCTGGTTCATCAGCCCAGCGTGCTCTTCCTCGACGAGCCGACGACGGGCGTTGACCCCGTCAGCCGTAAGGAACTGTGGGAGATGCTGCTGATGCTGAAGGAGCGGGGCATCACCATCGTAGCCTCTACGCCTTATCTCGACGAGGTGCGCTGCTGCCAGCGCGTGGCGTTTCTCGACCAAGGGAAGGTCAGGGGCATTGACACGCCGGAGGCTATCCTTGAGCGTTTTCAAGATGTCTTCAATCCACCGGGCATAGAGGCGGTTGCTGTGATACAGCAACAGACAGAACCGGTCATTGAGGTAGAGCACTTGGTGAAGGCTTTTGGCGACTTCCGTGCTGTCGACGACATCTCGTTTACGGTGAAGAAGGGCGAGATTTTCGGCTTCCTTGGAGCCAACGGCGCTGGCAAGACCACGGCCATGCACATGCTGACGGGCCTGAACCAGCCGACAAGCGGTACTGGCCGCGTCTGCGGCTACGACATCCGTACGGAGTACGAACAGATCAAGCGCCACATCGGCTATATGAGTCAGCGATTCTCGCTCTACGAAGACCTGACCGTCGCCGAGAACATCCGCCTCTTTGCCGGCATCTACGGCATGAAGAAGGAAGATATAAAGAGGAAGACGGATGAGGTGCTGCGCCAGTTGAAGTTCGAGGAACACAAGAACGACTTGGTGGGCTCCCTACCCCTTGGGTGGAAGCAGAAGCTGGCCTTCTCGGTATCTATCTTCCACGAGCCCGGCGTGGTGTTTCTCGACGAGCCTACTGGCGGCGTCGACCCCGCCACGCGACGCCAGTTCTGGGAGCTGATCTACGACGCCGCCCGTCGCGGCATCACCGTCTTCGTGACCACCCACTACATGGACGAGGCCGAATACTGCGACCGCATCTCGATCATGGTCGACGGCAAAATCAAGGCGATGGGTACGCCCGGCGAACTTAAGAAGGAATATAATCAGCCCGATATGGACCACGTGTTCACGTATCTGGCAAGGCAAGCCACCCGTTCAAGCGATTAAGTATATGAAACAGTTTCTGTCATTCGTCATCAAGGAGACCAAGCACATCCTGCGCGACAAGCGTACGATGCTGATACTCTTTGGCATGCCCGTGGTGCTGATGTTCCTCTTCGGCTTCGCCATCACGACTGACGTGAAGAACGTGCGGACAGTGGTGGTGACCTCGCAGATGGACTATCAGACGCGACAAGCCGTAGAGCGGCTGGCGCAGTCGGAATACTTCACAATCACGCAAACCGTCAGTACGCCACAAGAGGCCGAGCGGCTCATACGCGGTCAGAAGGCGGATCTGGCACTGGCGTTCGGAAAGAACCACAGCCTGCAGTTTACCGTAGACGGCAGCGACCCGAACATGGCGCAGCAATGGACTGCCTACGCGCAGCAGGTCATTGCCAACCCCAGCGCACCGCCGGTCAACCAGAAGCTCCTCTACAACCCCCAGATGCGCTCCGCCTACAACTTCGTGCCTGCCATCATGGGTATGCTGCTGATACTCATCTGCGCCATGATGACGTCGATAAGCATTGTACGTGAGAAGGAACGCGGCACGATGGAGGTGCTGTTGGTGTCGCCCGTGCGGCCCCTGATGGTCATCATCGCCAAGGCCGTGCCATACCTGGTGCTGGCCTTCGCCATCCTCATCACCATCCTGCTCATGGCGCGCTTCGTCCTGGGTGTGCCGCTACAAGGGTCGCTGTTCTGGATTCTGGCCGTCAGCACCTTATATATTCTTTTGGCACTCTCATTAGGCCTGCTCATCTCCAATGTAGCACAGACGCAGCTGGTGGCCCTGCTGCTTTCGGCCATGGTGCTGCTCATGCCCGTGGTAATGCTGTCAGGCATGCTGTTCCCTGTGGAGTCGATGCCCACCATCCTGCAGTGGATATCGGCCATCGTGCCGCCACGCTACTACATCCAGGCCATGCGCAAGCTGATGATCATGGGTGTGGGCATCGGCGAGGTGGCTCACGAGGTAGCGGTATTGGCAGGCATGACCGCCGTGCTGCTCGCCATCGCACTGAAGAAGTTTAATGTAAGACTGAAATAGATGATGACACTCAGATATCTGATACAAAAGGAGTTCCTGCAGATACGCCGCAACGCGTTCCTGCCGCGGCTCATCGTGCTGTTCCCCATCATGATTATGTGTGTCATGCCGTGGGTGATGCAGATGGAGGTGAAGAACATCGTTGTGGATGTGGTCGACATAGACCGTACCGTAGAGTCGCAACGGCTTGTACAGCAGGTGGCCGCCAGCAACTACTTCATCTTTGGCGGTCAGAAAGCCACCTACGCCGAGGCGATGAAGGACATCGAAAAGGGGCGTGCCGACGTCATCCTCGAGATTCGCGATGGCAAGTACCTCATCGCTGCCAATGCCGTGAACGGCACCAAGGGGGCTATGGGCTCGGCCTACCTCTCGCAAATCATCACCGCCCCCGCCCAGTATGCTGCGGTACCATCGCAGCCCTCCGTGCTCACGCTCTATAACAAAGGCCAGAACTACAAGCTCTACATGATTCCCGCCCTTTTCGCCATCGTGATGATGCTGATGACCGGCTTCCTGCCTACGCTGAACATCGTGGGCGAGAAAGAGGCCGGCACCATCGAGCAAATCAACGTCACGCCCGTATCCAAGTGGGCGTTTATCCTGGCCAAGCTCATTCCCTACTGGCTCATCGCGCTGTTTGTCATCACCGTCTGCCTGCTTTTGGCCTGGCTCGTCTATGGCCTCACCCCCGCCGGTCCCATGTGGCTCGTCTACGTGCTCGCCATGCTGCTGGCACTGTTCTTCTCGTCGTTCGGCCTCATCATCTCAAACTACAGCGACACCATGCAACAGGCCATGTTCGTCATGTGGTTCTTCGTGGTCAGCCTCATGCTGCTCTCAGGACTTTTCACCCCCACGCGCTCCATGCCGCAGTGGGCTTACCTGACCACCTACATCAACCCCATGCACTACTTCATCGATGCCATCCGCACAGTCTTCATCCGGGGCGGTACGTTCCAGCACATCGCCCACCAAGTATTTGCCCTGCTCGCCATCGGCCTGTTCATGGCCGTCTGGGCCGTCCGGAGCTACAAGAAAAACAGTTAGGAATAATCAGAATGGCTGAATGGTGACGCCAAACACCATCTGGGCGGTCTGCAGATAGGGATTGACATTCAGCTCAGCGAAGACGGG
Source organism: uncultured Prevotellaceae bacterium (assembly GCA_946185285.1). Classification (GTDB taxonomy): domain Bacteria; phylum Bacteroidota; class Bacteroidia; order Bacteroidales; family Bacteroidaceae; genus Prevotella. Next base: position 7,828 of record CAMHIS010000067.1, on the reverse strand, counting down.
CATCTTCGAGAACCCGATGTCGAGCGTCTTCGTGGCGCGCAGTGCAGCCTCCACGCAGGCGAAGCCCTCGGCGTAATAGTAGTTGTAGTCATACTTACCCGTATAGTAGCCGTTCTCCACCTTCGGTATGCGCTCGCCGGCACTCTCGAAGGGAGTGAAGCCGCCACGCAGCTGCCAGTCGACACCGCCCAGGCTGAAGGGTACGCCCAACTCAACATAGGTACTATAGGCACGGTCGCCGTTCCACTTGCGGTCATGGCCCCACAAGACGGTGTAGGCCTGCAGGCTGAAGTACTTACAGGTATAGCCGATGTTGCCCTCCAACTGGTGGGCACCCTCCTTCTCGAAGTGAAGGTAGCGGTTGTTCTCGTCGATGCCAGTTTCCCAGTAGTCAGTCACACCGATGTTCACGCCCCAGCGCTCGTAGTTTAAGTTAAGGTCGATTTCCTGCGGGTCGTCAGAAGAGAAACCAGTACTGCCGAAAGCCGAGAGCGACAGCCCCTGCCAGCCCAGGGACATAGTGGGCTGTACGGAGAATCCCCCACGGTCCTGACCACGCCACATATAGTGACTTATAATGTCGGCATTGACATTTCCCTCTACTCTTCTCTGGGCACCGGCCGTAGCCGCCGTCACCAAGAGTACCATGGCCACAAAGGCCTTTTTTACTGTAATTTTCATCGTTGTCAGTTGGTTTAATACGTTTTGCGGTGCAAAGGTACAAAAAAAAAGAGAAATGAGAAATGAGAAATGAGAAATAATTCGTAACTTTGCAGCCAAAACCAAAAGGACACCAATATGCAAGAGACAAGACAGAACAAGATAGCCCGCCTGCTGCAGAAGGAGCTGAGCGTCATCTTCCAGGAACAGACACGCTCCATGCATGGTGTGATGGTAAGCGTGACGCGCACCAAGATTTCGCCCGACCTGAGCGTCTGCACCGCCTACCTGAGCATCTTCCCCTCAGAGCGGGGACAGGAGTTGCTCGGCAACATCGAGCAGAACGTGAAGTCCATCCGCTTTGCCCTGGGACAGCGTGTGCGCAACCAGCTGCGCATCGTCCCCGAGCTGCGCTTCTTCATCGACGACTCGCTGGACTACATAGACCGCATCGACGAACTGTTGAAAAGACCCACCCCCACCCCCTCCCCGAATGGAGGGGAATAATGACCAACAGCAAATCATGGAGAATCATGGCAGCAAGCATATTACTCCCCTCCATATAGGGAGGGGGCGGGGGTGGGTCTCTTTCTACATTGCCCGACGCTACCTCTTCTCGAAGAAGTCGACACACGCCATCAACGTCATCAGCGGCATCTCCGTGGTCGGCGTGGCCGTGGCCACGATGGCACTGGTGGTGACGCTCAGCGTCTTCAACGGGTTCCACGACCTCGTGGCCTCGTTCCTCACGTCGTTCGACCCGCAGCTGAAGGTGACGCCCGTCAAGGGCAAGAGCGTGGCCGCCGATGACCCCCGGCTGACGCAGATACGCGAGCTGCCACAGGTGGACGTGGCCACCGAGTGCTTAGAGGATCAGGCCCTGGCCCTCTATAACGACCATCAGGCCATGGTGACGCTGAAGGGTGTCGACGACAACTTCGACCAGCTGACGCACATCGGTGAGATTCTGGTGGGCGACGGACAGTTCGAACTGCACGCCGCCGACATGCACTACGGCATTCTCGGCATCCGTCTGGCCGAGACGCTGAACACCGGCTACACCTACGACCAGCCGCTGAAGATCTATGCCCCGCGCCGCGAGGGCCAGTTCGACATCAGCAACCCCGAGGAGTCGTTCGTCGAGGACGAGCTCTACTCGCCGGGCGTGCTGTTCTGCGTCAGACAGGCCAAGTACGACAAGAACTACATCATCACCTCCCTGGGGTTCGCCCGCCGCGTCTTCGAGCAGCAGGGCATGGTATCGTCATTAGAGCTGCGCCTGAAGCCCGGCAGCGACTTCGAGTCCGTGAAGTCGGAGATGAAGAAGATTGCCGGCGATGACTTCTACGTGAAGGACCGTTTCGAGCAGCAGGACGAGACGTTCAAGATTATGAAGATTGAAAAGCTGATAGCCTACATCTTCCTGACGTTCATCCTCGTCGTGGCCTGCTTCAACATCATCGGCTCGCTGTCAATGCTCATCATTGACAAGAAGGACGACGTAGTGACCCTGCGCAACCTCGGTGCCTCCGACAAGGTGATTACGCGCATCTTCCTGTTCGAGGGCCGTCTCATCTCAGCTCTCGGTGCTGTCTTAGGCATTGCCGTCGGTCTTCTCCTCTGCTGGCTGCAGCAGACCTGCGGCATCGTGAAACTCGGTTCCACCAGCGGCTCGTTCGTGATCAGCTCTTACCCCGTGAGCGTCCATCCCGAGGACATCCTGCTCATCTTCGTGACGGTCATTGCCGTCGGCTTCCTCGCCGTCTGGTATCCCGTGCGCTACTTCTCGAAGCGACTCTTGGAGAACTAAGCGAAGAGGTGGGAAACCAGCACCTTTATACCGATAAACATCAAGACCAGGCCCCCTATCAGCTCGGGCCTCAGCCGACGTGCCGCCACACGCCCGAAACGGATGCCTAACCAATAGCCTGCCACACTCAGCAGCAGCGACGTCACGCCTATCAGCACCAGGGGCAACGCCAGTTGCGACACACGGTTGTAGCCCAGACAGGCCATGGAGATGCCGATGGCCAAGGCATCGATGCTCGTAGCCACGGCCAGCAGCAGCTGGGTGCGCAACCGCAGCGGATTGAAGGTGGGCTCGCTGTCTTCCTCAGCAAACGACTCCTTCACCATCCTACCGCCGACAAACATCAGCAGCAGAAAGGCTATCCAGTGGTCTACCGACTCTAAATACTGGCTGAAGTAGGTCGTACTTAGCCAGCCTATGAGCGGCATAGCGGCCTGAAACAGGCCGAACAACAGAGCCATGCGCACAACGGCCCTGCTTATCGGCCGACGCACAATGACACCGCTCACAATGCTCACGGTAAAGCAGTCCATGGCCAGGGCCACCGACAACAGCAGAATATCAACTATGGTCATCATATCTTGTCAGGATGAAATAAACGGAAACTATTATGACATAAGCCATTGCCGTCTGCAAGACCGAAGGGTGCAGACCGTCGATACTGGCACAGGGCAGACTGACAGCAATGAACGTCAGCACGGTATTCAGTGCCCCGACAGTCCAAAGCAGCGCCGAGCCAACGGCGGGTAGCAGAAGCGCAGCCAGAGCCAGACAGAGAATAAGCGTCGTCGTGGGAATAACGACGATGTTTGTCAGCAGAAACCAAGTGGGAAAACGGCCGAAGTAATAGGCCACCAACGGAGCCACGCCCACCTGGGCAGCCACCGAAACCGTGGCCAGGCCCCACGGCCAGCGCAGCAGCGGACGGTCCTGTAGCCGGTGGTGCGGTACGAGTCTGTCAGCCAAGGGCAGCAGCAACAAGATGGCCAGCATGGCGAGGAACGACAGCTGGAAACCCACGTCATACAAGCTGTCAGGATTGACCATGAGAATGCACAGGGCGGCCAGGGCCAGCGCATTGACCGACATGCGGTTGCGGCCTGCCAACGACAGCAGGGCGTAGACGCTGACCATCACCGCCGCACGCACCACGCTGGCCGGCATACCCACCAGCAAGACGAAGGCCCAGATGGCCGTGACGATGACCAGCTGTGAGAGCAACCGCAGGCGGCGGTTGACAACCAACAGCGACAGCAGCATATAGATAATGCCGAGATGCAGACCGCTGAGCGCCAGCACGTGGGAAGCTCCGCTGACGGCATAGACCTGGCGCAGCTCGCTGGTCATGGCCGACTTATCGCCCAGCGTCATGGCCGCCAGCACGGCATACTGGTCTTCGTTGGCTCCCATCTGCCGGTAACGCTCCAAAAGCTTGTGACGGTAACAGAGGAAATGCAGGCGCAGCCGCCAGCTCAACGGGACATCCTGCCACGACGGCTCCAACCGCTGCCAGTTACCGGAACGGACGAACGTCTGACCGGAGAAGCCGTGAACCTCCTGGTATTGGCGGTAGTCGAACGTTCCCTGCCGCCAGTCACGGTTGCGCCCGATGCGCGAGGTCAGCTGCAGACGGTCACCAACCGTCAGCCGCCGGCTGGCCGCATCCTTGGCCATATAGCACTTCACCTTCCGTCCGCTGCCGGCAATCACCACGTCCATGCCCACACTCTTAGGCCGCTCGGAGACTTCCGACACGACCACACCCTCATAGCTGACGTAGCCGTCGGGCCACGACACTTCGCGATGCGACTGGCTGACCACCGAAGAGCGAAGTCCCCCTAAGGCAAACATGACCAACAGGAGCATGGCCGAAGCCCACAATCCCCATCGGCGGACGACCAAGACAACAGCCAACGTCGCCGCCACAGACAGTCCCCAGCTGGCACTACCGCCACAACGGGAGCCTACAGCAATGCCGGCCACGAACGACATGGCCGGCAAGAGCAAGGGTGCTGACTGGAAAAGGCGGCGAGAAGTCCACATACCGCTACAGCAGTTTGCGGAAACAGCGATGACGACGGAACACTTTGCTGTCAAGGTATTGCCACTGAGCCAGCACTGCCTCGTTGCGCTCCATCTGCGGTCCCGTCACCGCCCAGATAAATCCGTAGCGCTGGTATTGCTGAATGAGGTCGTCGAAAATCAGGGCGTTGGCACCTTTCGAGCGGTATTCAGGCAACACGCCTATCAGCAGCAAGTCCACGGTGTCGGTATTGTGGCGCTTCAGCACTTGCAGCAGATGCCACCAGCCAAACGGGAAGACCCGCCCATTCTTACAATGCTGCAGGGCACGGCTCATCGACGAGAAGGTGATGCCGAAGCCTATCATGCGGTCGCCGTCCATGACTCCCGTCACAAGGTTCAGGTCGGCTATCTTGATGTAGTCGTTCACCAGCTTGTCTATCTGCTGCGACGACAACTGACTGAAGCCGTACAGGTCCTTGTAGGTGGCGTTCAGCAGGTGGAACACCTCGCGCCCCCAGCCCTCATCAATCAGCTCGCGGCGCGTAAACTTATGTACGCGCAAGCCATAGCGCTGCTTCACCATTCCGGCTATCTTGTGGAACTTGTAATTGTCGTCCTGGGGAATCCTCACCTTGATCTCCACGTAGTCGTTGTCCTTCGCGAAACCGCCTATCCTGCTGATATGGTCGGCATAGTAAGGGTAGTTGTAGTTGACATACATTGTCGACAATTCGTCGAAGCCCTCGACAAGCATTCCCTCGCGGTCGGTATCGATGAACCCCAAGGGGCCAGCCATCTCAGTCATGCCCCGTTCGCGGCCCCACTGCCCGACAGCCTCCATCAGCGCCGTGCTTACCTCGATATCGTCAACGAAGTCGAGCCAGCCGAAGCGTACCTGACTGACCTTCCACCGCTCGTTGGCACGACGGTTGATGATGGCTGCCACACGCCCCGCCATCCTGCCGTCCTTGAAAGCCATGAAATAGTCGGCCTCACAACACTCGAACGACGGATTCTTGTCACGGCGCAGCGTCGCCATCTCGTCAAAAAACAGATAGGGAACGGCCTGACTGCTGTCACGATAAAGGTCGTAATAGAACTGAATGAACTGTTTCAGTTCCCTTTTCGAAGAAACTTTACGTATTTCAACCATAATTCTGCATTTGCGCTACAAAGGTACGAATAAAATGACAACGGTACAAGATTTTTCGCTATTTTTTGTTCAGAAGCCATACGGCGACATCCCTCCATCACTTAGGGATGTCGCCGTTTGAGGTTAAAAAAAGAAAAGAGTACAATTGTTACGAAGAAAAAGAGTACCTTTGCACCAAGAATGAGCGCATCCGATGAAACAAGATATCGTTATCAGCATCATTGAGCTGTTGGGAACTTTTGCCTTTGCCATCTCCGGCATCCGCCATGCTGCCGCCAAACACTTCGACTGGTTTGGCGGCTACATCTGCGGTGTTGCGGTCGCTATAGGGGGCGGTACAATGCGTGACGTCATGCTGGGCACCACTCCCTTCTGGATGACGACACCTGTCTATTTGATTTGCACGGCGGTTGCCCTGCTGACGGTGGTGTTCTTCGGGCGATGGATGGAGCCGCTGAAGAATGCGTGGTTTGTCTTCGACACCTTAGGACTGGCACTGTTTACCATTGCTGGCATTCAGAAGTCGCTGGCTTTCGGACAGCCTTTCTGGGTAGCCATCATCATGGGTTGCATCACGGGATCGGCCGGTGGTGTCATCCGCGATGTGCTGCTGAACAACGAGCCTGTTATCTTCCATAAGGAAATCTATGCGATGGCATGTGTGCTCGGGGGTATTGCCTACTGGGCCTTGATAGAGATGGGACTGCCCGTTGAACTGACAGCCGTCATCTCGTTTTTCATCACTTGCGCCATCCGCTTTCTGGCCGTACGCTATCACATCTCACTGCCTACACTAAAGGGTGAGGGCAAGGAGTCGTGATTCGTGTAATCAGTAATCGGAAACGGACACAAGAAGCACACACACTCGGAATACTAAAGAGCCAAACGAATCGATGGAAAAAAGAATCCGTCATTCCGTCACATTTATTCTATCATACTCGTAATCAGTATGTTACGGAGTAACGGACAAAGGTGACGGATGACGGATGGAGGAATGTGCGGTGAGGAACTGGGCAATCATCTTGCCCGTCCGCAGTGACTCACCGCCCGTGAACAAACATTCACCGGCCGTGAACCTCGACTTCCTGCTGTCTCCATCATCCGTCACCATTATCCGTCACTGCATATCTTCCTGAATATCAGATGTTTTCATAGCAGTGACGGATGTGATGGATTTTTTTACCGAAATCTACTTATTTCACTTCCCAGATGTCGTTGGTCTCTAACAGCTCAGCGAAGTTGTGATACTTCTTCTGGGCCGAGACCTCAGCAATCTGAGCGTAGACAGCGTCGTTGTAGGTGGGAGCCTCCACGTCGCGGATGACGCCGAGGGCAATGGGGAAACCATCCTCGGGGGTCATCAGGGCAAGCTTCAGCTGCAGCGTGTTGTCCTGACAGTGGGCATCGTGGGTAAGCACATCGTCGAGCGTGTAGCCGTCCTTGCCAATCTCGACAACCTTCAGGCCGAAGCCCTGCTGCACCAGACCGAACTCGTTGTTCTCGCCGAACACCAGCTTCTCGCCGTGGCGCACGTAGATGGCGTTCTTCTTGCGGCCCTCGTTGTTGTAGACGATGTCGTGGCAGTGGTCGTTGAAGATGACGCAGTTCTGCAGCACCTCGGTCACCGAAGCGCCCTTGTGCTCGTAGGCAGCCTTCAGCACCTCGACGGTGCCCTTGGCGTCGGTAGCCACGCAACGGGCGAAGAAGTGGCCGCGGGCACCGAAGCACAGCTCGGCGGGACGGAACGGGTCCTCGACGGTGCCGTAGGGTGAGGACTTCGAGACGAAGCCACGGGGCGACGTCGGCGAGTACTGGCCCTTGGTCAGACCGTAGATGCGGTTGTTCAACAGAATCATGTTCAGGTCGATGTTACGGCGGTTGGCATGGATGAAGTGGTTACCGCCGATGGCCAGTCCGTCGCCGTCGCCGCTAATCTGCCAGACGGTGAGGTCGGGGTTAGCCACCTTGGCACCGGTGGCGATGGCGGCGGCACGTCCGTGGATGGTGTTCATGCCGTAGGTGGCCATGTAGTGTGGCAGACGGCTGGAACAGCCGATACCGCTGATAACTGCCACGTTCTCAGGGGCCACGCCGATTTCGGCCATTGCCTTATGCAGGGAGGCCAGGAAGAAGTGGTCGCCACAACCCGGACACCACCGCGGCTGTCCTTTCTTGAAATC
>CAMHIS010000066.1 GCA_946185285.1 uncultured Prevotellaceae bacterium | reverse complement strand
TCTCGCGTGCCTCCTGGAGGATGGATTCACCTTCTTTCTGTATATTGGCCAGTCGTTCGTTGGCCTCATGCGCCTTGCGCAGTGAGTCGTCGATGAAAGCCTGGCGCTCCTTCACCATCCCAGTGATGATGGGAAAACCGAACTTCCACAGCAGGAAGAACACCACGAGGAACGTGATGGTCATCCAGAACAACAGTCCAGTACTCGGAATCAATAAATCCATACGCTGATTCTTTTTAACGTAGTTAATGGGAGTTATTGGAAGTTATCGCGGTCTGCGACCGCTCAGGGAGTTAATGGACATTACTGTCTTCGAAAGTAGAGTCGTTGGACTATTGTCCGTTAACTCCTGTCGGCTTTAGCCGACTAACTCCTGTTAACTCCTGCTAACTCCTTTATTACATTAGATGCAGAGGAATGCGATAACGGCTGCGAACAGGGCAACACCCTCAATCAGGGCGGCAGCCACAATCATGTTCGTGAACAGCTTGTTCATCACCTCCGGCTGACGGGCCATAGCGTCCATAGCCTGACCACCGATTCTACCGATACCAATACCTGCGCCAATAGCTGCGAGACCTGCGCCTATTGCGGCGCCTAACTGTGCAACACCTTCTGCTGCCAATAATGCTGTAATCATAATTGTGTAAGTTTTTAATTGTTTATAAATATTATTGTAGTTATCTGGAGTTATTGGGAGTTATCGCAGTCTGCAACTGCTCAGGGAGTTAACGGACATTACTGTCTTCGAAGTTGGAGTCAATGAACTATTGTCTGTGAACTCCTGTCGGCGTCAGCCGACTAACTTCTGTTAACTCCCGATTACTCCTTACATCACTCGTGTTCTGGTTCAACTCTTGCCAAGCCGATGAATACGGCCGAGAGCATGGTGAAAACCATTGCCTGGATGAAGCACACCAGGCACTCGAGGCACATCATGAAGATGCTCATCACCACCGACAACGCCGACATCGACAACTGCACAGCCACCGCCTGGGTTGCCACCAGGAAGATGATGCAGGTAATGGCGACGGCAATAGCGTGACCGGCCATCATGTTGGCGAAAAGTCGGATCATCAGGGCGAACGGCTTCGTGAAGATGCCGACGAACTCAATCACGGGAATAATGGGGATGGGCGCCTTCAGCCATGTGGGCACATCGGGCCAGAAGATGTCCTTCCAGTAGTGCTTGTTGCCCGAGAACTGCACGATGAGGAACGTGCAGAGGGCCAGGAAGAACGTCACGGCAATGTTGCCCGTCACGTTGCCCGAGCCCGGCGGGAACGGTATCAAGCCCATCACGTTACAGGTGAAGATGAAGAAGAAGCAGGTCAGCAGGTAGGGCGTGTACTTCTCGTAGCCCTTGCCGACGCCCGGCTTGATGATTTCCTCCACCACGTACATAACGAGCATCTCAACGAAGCCGACGAAGCCGCCGGGAGCGGGGTCGGAGGCCTTGCGCTTCTTGTACCAGCGGGCGCTCAGCAGGATGCAGCAAAGCAGCAGAGCCACGTTGATGAACATCACGGCGACGGTCTTCGTGATACTGAGGTCGAGAACGGGCGAGCCGTTCTCCACAATCTTGCCTGCATTGTCGCCCTCTGTGGCAATGGCCAGTCCGTAGGGACCTTGGCGCAGCCCGCTGGCGTCGGCATGGTGCGCGAACTGTGACGAGCAGAACACGTGCCAGCCTGTCGACGAGTTGACGATGACGGGCAGCGGAATGACGATGCTGTTCTCGCCCTCGCCCCAGACGTGCCACTCGTGCGAGTCCTTGATATGCTCGAGCACCACCTCCTTGGCCGAGAATTCCTCTGCCCTCGCCGCAGGCGTCAAAGCCAGCAGCAAGAGAGCCATGCAAAGCAGTCGTTTCAGTTTACAATTCATATTTCTAATGTCTTAATGTCAGTGTTACGACCATCATCAACGCGTACATTATTAATATAATGACTGCGAAGTGGATGGCGTCTTCTCTGTTCGGAGCGAAGAATACGTAGAGGCCGACCACCGTTACGACGAGCAGCATGCGTATCGTTGCCATCACGAGGTAGAAGTGAACCAGGTGTTCCGGCGACCGGCTCTTGACCAGGTCGTAGCCCTTCACATAGGCCACCCCTAAGAGCGTGAAGAACAGTGCGGCAAAGAAGTACGTCATTCGGTCTTTTCGACGCAGACGGATACCTCGTTCTGCTGCACCGCAACGAATCCACCGAGGATTTCCAGCTGCTGCCCGTCGTATTCTACCACGCCTTTATGGAGCGTGGAGATGATGGGCGCATGGCCGGTGAGAATCTCGAAGTTACCCTGCGTTCCGGGCACCTTCACGCTCTCAACCTCTCCGGTGAACTCTACCTTCTCGGGCGAAACTATCTTTAGCGTCAACATAGGCTTTAACCTTTGGCTGCTTCGAGTAGTTTCTTAGCCTTCTCCTTAGCATCCTCGATGGTACCGACGTTGAGGAATGCCTGCTCGGGCAGGTCGTCAACCTCGCCGTCGAGAATGGCATTGAAGCCCTTGATGGTCTCTTCGACAGGAACCATGATGCCGGGCAGACCCGTGAACTGCGAAGCCACCGAGAAGGGCTGGCTGAGGAAGCGCTGCACGCGGCGGGCGCGGTTCACCGTCAGCTTGTCCTCGTCCGACAGCTCGTCCATACCGAGGATGGCGATGATGTCCTGCAACTCCTTGTAGCGCTGCAGAATCTCCTTCACGCGCTGGGCGCAGTCGTAGTGAGCCTTGCCCACGATCAGCGGGTCGAGGATACGCGACGTACTTCCAAGCGGGTCGACGGCTGGATAGATACCCAGCTCGGCAATCTTACGGTCGAGCACCGTTGTGGCATCGAGGTGGGTGAAGGTCGTGGCAGGTGCAGGGTCAGTCAGGTCGTCGGCAGGCACGTAAACGGCCTGAACCGAGGTGATTGAACCCTTCTTGGTCGATGTGATACGCTCCTGCATGGCACCCATCTCCGAGGCCAGCGTCGGCTGGTAACCTACGGCCGAAGGCATACGGCCCAGAAGAGCTGACACCTCAGAACCGGCCTGGGTGAAACGGAAGATGTTGTCGATGAAGAACAGGATATCGGCAGCGCCGCCGTCCTTACCACCGCTGTCGCGGAAGCCCTCGGCCACCGTCAGTCCTGACAATGCCACTGAGGCACGTGCCCCGGGCGGCTCGTTCATCTGACCGTAGACCAGCGTGGCCTGACTCTTCTTCAGCTCCTCGGGGTCGACGAGCGAAAGGTCCCATTTGCCCTCGTCCATCGCCTTGCGGAACTTCTCGCCGTAGCGTATAACGCCCGACTCAATCATCTCGCGGATGAGGTCGTTACCCTCACGGGTGCGCTCCCCTACTCCGGCGAATACCGAGAAACCGTTGTGGCCCTTGGCAATGTTGTTGATGAGCTCCATGATGAGCACCGTCTTACCCACACCGGCACCACCGAACAGACCAATCTTACCACCCTTCATGTAGGGCTCCAGCAGGTCGATCACCTTGATACCCGTAGCCAGAATCTCCTTCTTCGTCGAGAGTTCCTCGAACGTGGGAGCCTCGCGGTGAATGGGATAGGCACCATCCATGTTAAGCTGTTTCATACCGTCGATAGGCTGACCGATAACGTTCAGCATACGACCCTTAATCTGGTCGCCGGCCGGCATCCTGATGGGAGAACCCAGGGGGATGGCCTCCAGGCCACGCTGCAGTCCGTCGGTATTGTCCATAGCCACGCAGCGCACTGTGTCCTCGCCGATGTGCTGCTGCACCTCGACGATAAGCTCGCTGCCGCCTTCGCGGACAATCTTCAGGGCATCGTGAATCTTTGGCAACACTTTTTCCGCCTCCAGTCCCTTGGTATCGAAGAATACGTCGATAACAGGGCCGATAATCTGCGAAATGTGTCCTGTAATTTGTGCCATAAGCTGTTAATATTATTTGTGTTATATATTTTTGGTATTGTAAACTGCCCACAAAGATAAACAAAATTTCGCAAACAGCGAAAGTTTTTGGAGAAAAAATCCGAAAACAATCACTTTTTGCGAAAGTATGCCGTCATAAGACAGCGTTTACCTCTCGAAAAGGCCCTTGAAGAAGCCGCCTACAGACTTACCAACACGACCGGCTGCGGCAGCAATACTGTCTCCCGTCACTTGGAGTCCTTCGCCGACCCGTTCCCCCCGATATTCAATGATGCGCTTCGTATAGCGTCCCCGAATACGGTTATACTCCTCGATCTGATTGTCACTGAGGCTGGGTTTGATGCTTCGGTAATATGCGATGAGTGTATCCTGGCGCATAGCCAGTGAGTCGACAATTTTCTTGTTCAGGAATGCCACATCAGAAAACCGTCCGAACTCCCTGATTTCCTTCATAAACTGTGCAGTGTCTGTCTTCATAGTCTGAGCATCCGCACTATTTACTGCCAGCATAGCAAGGCAAATGAAAACAATCTTTTTCATATCATTTATTCTGTTTGATTGTGCAGAAAGTCAGAACTCCTGCAATTGGCTCTTCGACAATTTGAGCATGTTGTTAGCTGAGGTTTCCTTTCCCTCATAGACGATACGGATCATGGCCATGTCGCGGATGAAATCAACGGCACCCACGTCCACCTTGCGTATCTTCACTCCGAGACGTTTTTCGAGGTCGGCCTTCAGTTCCTCTTTCTTCTCAGGCACAATCAGCTCCATACGGTCGTACTGTATAAGTTTCGAGGGCAGTGTCTTCAGGTAGATTTCACAAATCCAGACTGCGGCAAGAACGATGAGGTTTGTTATGGCCAATTCGAGCAGGGGCACACCCTCGGCGATGGCGTTGACCACAGCCAGTGCGATGATGATGAAGAGGTAAGTCATTTCACGAACAGGCATGGCATCAGTACGGTAGCGCATGATGGAGAAGATGCCGAAGAGTCCGATTCCGATACCCATCGACGTCTTGCCTTTCATGTCCTCGAGTACGAACACCATGAAGAAAACAATGAAGAAGATGGCGATAGAGATGAGCATGAAGGTAAAACAGAAGTCAATCCGTTTGCCCTTCTTGTAATACAGCCGCAGGACGATAAACCACGTCACGGCAATGCTAATGAGTAGTCGCACCAACATGGATGTGAAACTCGGAGATAAGGTTAGAAAATCTGTCATAACAACTTATTTTTTAAATGTTTAACAATTTCTTGATATAATATAGTTTAGGCTTCAGGCGATGACAATGCAATTCGCTGTTCGTCAATGCCGAACCGATAACATACTTCGAAAAGCCATGAGGCTTGATACGCAGTTCACGAAGCATCTTCAGTATGGGCGATGCCACAAGCCCGTCGCGCTTCAGTTCGATGATGACGATGTCGCCCATATTCCTGTAATGGTCGGTAGTCACGTTGTGAAAGTTCAGGTTCGTGTCGATGGTCAGCCGTTCCGTCTTCCCCTTGTTGACGAGTGTGATGCGGTCGAAACGGTTCTCTAACTGGCGGTTCAGCGTCGCCGGGTCGTAGTGCAGGTTGTCGTTCAGGAATTCACTGTAAGTTGAACATTGAACGTTGAACGTTGAGCTGTCCTCGGGATTGAAGCCATTGAGCGATATGCGTTTCTTCTTCGTACGTCCCTTGTTGTTCTTCGTCTTCACCTCAAGGAAATCCAAGTGCGAGTCCACGTAAGATCGCACACGAAGCTTCTGGCGGTTCGTGTGTCCGGTCTCATGTACGGTGTACATGTTGCAGTCGGGGGTATCGAAGTACACAGTGTAATAGTCGGCCAACCTTCGACCGTCTATCTCCTGCGCATAATAATCATGACATGCCATCTGCAGCAGGCGTTCCAGCATGGGCTTCGTCGTCACGAACTTCGTGTCCGTGCGGTTCATCAACCTGATGCCGCTCATCTCGTCGAGCGTTATAGGGTCAAACAGTTGTAGGGTTTCTTCCATTTTTTCTGGTTTTGTTCACGGTGCAAAGATACTAACTCCGCACGATTATCACAAGAAAATTCAGCGAAAAGATATATCGTCTCAGCAAATCTCTCATTTCAGCTTGGGCTTGAGTTCGTCAGGCGAGTCGTTAGTAAACATATTCACAGGCGGCGCCTGCTTCGTAAAGAAGTGACTCACCTGTTCTGGTGTCAGCGTCAGCGTGGGCTTGAATTCGTCGGTCTGCATATAGTCAAGGATGGCGGTATGCATCTGACGGGCCACGTGGCGACGGCTGAGATTACTGGAAATGTCCATCGTCGTCATCAAAAGACGCCCCTTCCCTACTCTCGCCTCAACGATCATGCCGAGTTTCCGAGAGACGTGCCACGTGTCAATGGGCTGAATGGGCGACTGGTAGTCGGCGGGCAGTTCCATAAGGTTCATGACCTGGGCACGGTTGAGCAATTCCCACCAGTTAAGGTTCGACCACGAGTCGGTTGGAAAGCCGTGCTTGAAGAGCGGGTGAGCCGTGTCGATATAGGCTCCGGTGGTGTGAGGCGGGCGCATCTTGAACCACGACGTATTCCAGAAGACGGGCAGGTAATGCTGCTCGACGTCACTGCCCAGAGACACCTTCCCGGCAGCCTTCAGCAGCACCGTCTTTCCTTGCCTGAGCAGGGTGAGTGCCTGTTTGTAGTCCTCGGTCTCTACGACTCCCGGCTCCTGACTCGCCGTTCCTGACTCCCGGTTTCCTTCTTCAGGATACACCCAGAAGTCCCAATGGTTCTTGAAATCCTTGGAGAACTCGACAGTTAGCGTCAGCTTGGCGGGAGCCGAGATATCGGCAAGGGCCACCTCGACGGTTCCTACCGATGGGTTCTTGCCCATTGGCAGCACGCCTGTGGAAAGTATGCCGTCCTTCACAATGAGGCCGCTATCATTGGTAATTTTATAGGTGGCTTTCACCTCGTTCACCTTGGTCTTGTAAGCATTGTAGACATCGACGGGTACACGCAGGGTGTCGCTCTTGGTATAGACGAACTTCGGAAAGCGGGCCAAGGGCACCAGAAAGTTACAGAACTCGCGCCATTCACTTTGGTCGACATACCCCTTCTCGCGCCAATGGACGTTTAGCGGTCCGACGAGAGCTGTTCCCTGTCCGCTGTAGTCGTTGAGGGCGAGCAGTTGGAAGCCGGCATAGTCGAGGGTGCGCAGGTTACGCTCAATCTCGTACTTATAGCACAGCGTCTGCAGCCGACCGCTGGCCATGAGGAAATTCTCGGCCATCGACTCCATGCCGTTATCGTGCAGCAGGTCGCGGAATATCTCAAAGTTACCGGCCTTGTAGACACCTGTGTACTGGGAAATCTCCTTTAAGTCGGGGAAGGCGCACCATTGGCCCTGCTCGTGGGCAATGATGGGAGTGTTGTTAGGCTGTGGCACCGCCGCAGCAGAGCCAACGGAGGAAACGGAGGCAGGTTTGTAGTTGCGGGGGTACTCTATCTGGCTGTAGTAATCGTCGTCGCTGGAAGGGGCCTTCTTGTCCCAGTCAAGACCGCGGGCCCCACCCTTGACGTGGTACTCTGATCCGTCGTCCCAAGCCCAGCCGCCTCCGACGGAGGCTCCGCAGTAAATCTTCGTGGGGTCGTAGGCCTTCATCTGCTGCACCCAGTCGTTGCAGTAGGTTACCCAGTCTCCGGCAGGCTCGTTGCCGGCAGCCATCATAACGAACGAGGGATGATGTCCGTACTCGTCGATGATGCGCTTCGACTCCTCTAGCAGGTATTCGTCAATCTTCTGCCCACGACGCAGGCGGACGCCGTGATTGGGCCATGAGGGACCTTCGGGCTGCAGATAGACACCCAGTATGTCGGCAGCGGCAAAAGCGGCCTCAGGTGGGCAGTAGCTATGGAAACGAACGTGGTTCAGGCCGTACTCCTTGATTTTCAAGAACACCGCCATCCACGAGTCGATATCGGTTGGCGGGTAGCCGGTCTCGGGAAAACAGCAGTTTTCGACCGTACCGCGCAGGAAGAGCGGGCAGCTGTTGATGTAAAGCTGTCGGCCCTTGATGCTGATATCGCGCAGTCCGAAGGTGGTGGTGTACTCGTCATCGCCGGCCAAGATGGTCAGCTGGTATAGGTTCGGGGAGAACTCATCCCACAGCTGCATGCCGTTCTTGATATGGAACACAAGCTTCACCTTGTTGGATAGAATCTCACGTTGCTCTATATAGATACTTTCGCTCCCACTGCGGGGTTCTGACAAGGGACGAATGTAGCCCTCGACATAATAATGTGATTCGCCCAACAGGCTGAGATGCTTGTCGAGCTTCACCTCGACGGTGACGGTCTGCTCTGTCAGGTTGGGACGAATGGTGACGTGGTCAATGGCCAGCCTATCCCATTGCGCCTGCAGTTCGATGCGGCCTATGATGCCATTCCAGTTGCCCTGAGTCTGGTCGGTCACCGAGTGGGAGTCCTGACCCACGCAGACGTTTTCGATACCGTTGTAGACGCGGATTGCTATCTCATTGGTCTCGCCGGGGATGATGTATTTCGATATATCATAACGGTGAGGGGTCGATAGCGACATCTGCCGCCCCACCTCGTGGCCATTGACGTAAGCCTTGGTCTCTATATGAGCCCGTTCCAGGAAGAGTGTTACACGTCGGTCACCCCAGTTGCGGGGTATGTACACCCGACGGCGGTACCACGCTGCCCCGACAAAGTGACGCTCGGGGGTCAGGAAGAACGGGAACTTCATCTGTCCCTCCTGGCGGTATTTCTCCATATAGGGGTTGAAGTAGTAGCTGGAGTCGTAGAGCGACCCCGTCCACTGTGTCTTCACCGATACAGATTCCCCCTTGCCGTTGGTCAGCATGGAGCCAGGCAACACGACATACTCGTCAAATCGAGTTTCACGGTAGTTGAAGTCCTGACTTGGTTCCACCTTAAAATCCCAAGGACCGGCCAAGTCGATAATCTCCTGCGACGTGGCACTCTGTCCGCATAAGAGAAGGCACAGGACGAGCAGCTTCTTCATTTGATTTCCACTTTATAGACTTGTTCACCAGGGGTAGCATCGGCCTCACGGGGCAGGTAGACGGGCATGTCCTTCTGCAGAGGCAGAATACGAAGTTCCAGTTCCTTTGTGCCCTCGGGCAGTCGCCACAGTCCGTAGAGGAACGGGCGTCCGTAATAGAAATTATCGGCAATGAGCTTGCCATCGGCATAGAGGCGGGCCACGTCGCCGCGATAGGTAATGGAGAGGAGAGAGGGTTTAGTAGAAGTGAGTGAGGGCATCTGTATCTTATAGACCGCAGCCTGGGCGAAATCCATGTCCTGCGGTTCCTCAGCCACCTTCTGCGCGCCGATGGTAATCTGTCGAAGCTGACCGGCCTCGCGCACCTTCGTAAAGCTGACGGCAGCGGCCGGAGATGGCTGATTACCCGTAGGCTCTAAGAACAGGTGCTCAGCCTGCTCTCGGGTTATCAGGTACAAGTTCCCATAGACGGGCTTCTGCGTGCCAAGGGGCTTCACGTTAGTCAGCTGCTTGCCGTTCATCATGCTGATGGTGGTCGGAATACCCGGTATCTGCATGAGGTAGGTCTTGCCCTCGCGACGGGCAACGAGCTGGGCGGTGGCATAGCGGATGCCGTCAATATTCACGGGGAAGACGGCCATCGTACCGGCGGGGATGGTCAGGCGTGGGAGAACCACGCCGCACACTGAGAGCTGGACGTTCTTTTTGGCAGAGAGGTTTTGCAGGCGTTCGTAGTTATTGATAAAGATAAAGCCGCTGTTGCCCTGCGAGCGGTACGCCCATCGCAACTGCGTGTCGTCGCCCTTCTTCAAGTCCTGCGGGGCTGGAAACGATGGTTCCATCGGAGCCAACTGCTCACCCCAGTCCTGCATGAAAAGGTGGAGAGGGCGCAGCATGTAGTACTGCGGATAAGTCTGGCCGAACTCGCCGAGCGGTGCCTGGAAGTCATAGGTCAGCACAGGCATGTCGTTATAGTTGGTGGCCGTCGTGCGCTGGTTCTCGTTAAGTGTAGTCAGTCCCTCGGGATTGGTACCGCCGTGGTACATATAATAACCTAACAGATTACTACCCGAGCCGAGCTTCACCAGCGCCATTGAGTAAGCATCCTCGGGAT
Organism: uncultured Prevotellaceae bacterium; assembly: GCA_946185285.1. Classification (GTDB taxonomy): domain Bacteria; phylum Bacteroidota; class Bacteroidia; order Bacteroidales; family Bacteroidaceae; genus Prevotella. The sequence goes on along the minus strand of CAMHIS010000066.1, from coordinate 4,824 downwards.
ATACAAAAGGGCGGCGATGATAGGCTGTTGCCATTCCGCCGCCAAGTTCGCAGGTAAGATAGGGATAGTTCTCGTCGCCCTTGGCATCTGCCGCCATCTGGTCGCCGAACTGCTCTGTTGCAATGGCCGTCGACGAACGGAAGGCCTTGAAGTTAAATGCCTTGTAGTAGTTGCCGTCGGTCTCGCCTAACGTCCGGTCCCAGAATCCGTCGGCATAATCACCATAGAGGGGTAGCATCTCGCCGAAGCGTACTGGCGTCGACAGCTCGGGCCAACCCGTACGGGTGTAGAAGGGCAGATCGAAGCCTGCAGCAAGGGCTACGCGCTTCAGTCCCATGAGGTAATCTCCCCTACCGCGGTATTCGTTGTCGAACTGGGCAGCTATCACGGGGCCGCCGTCCTTCCATTGCAGGCCCTGAACCTGCGTGAAGATCTGGCGATACAACTGCTCGGCATATCGCATGAACTGCGGATCCTGACTGCGCACACGGCACCCCTTCGCAAAGACCCAGTCGGGGATGCCGCCGTTGCGCACCTCACCGTGGCAGAACGGGCCTAAGCGCAGCACCACGGGCATACGTTCATCCTTACATATTTCTATGAAACGGCGCAGAGAGCGCTGACCGTCCCAGCGGAAGATGCCTTCCTGCTCCTCAACGTGGTTCCAGAAGACGTAGGTGGCAATGAGAGTCACACCGCCCGCCTTCATCTTCTGTACCTCCTGGCGCCACTCAGCTTCGGGCAGACGACTGTAGTGAATCTCGCCCATGACGGGACAGACGCGCTTACCGTCGACCATCAGACTGAGGCGGTCCCACGTAACAGGCTTGCCGAAGTCGGAAATGGGTGAACCGTCGGCACCGGGGAGTCCCGACACCACCTTAACGTCGCTGGTATTGACATCGCGGCCTAAGAGGAAACGGTCGATGAATGCCTGCACCTCGGGGAACTGGCGCTCGGGCAACTGGCAATGGCCGTGGCCGCTGACAATACTCCAGCCCATGCGGTCGCCAATGCCGAAGCGCTCCCACACCTTCTTGGCGGCCTTGGCCGAGACAAGCATGGCAGGATCGGAAAGCCACTCGTAGTCGGGGTTGCCCAACAGCAACAGGGCACGCGGACAGACCATTGCGCACAATTCGTGCTGGTCGTAGGGCAGACGATAGACGCTGTCGCCGCTGAAGTTCACTTTCTGGCTTTCAAGGAACCAGTGGTAGTCGGTCTTGTCGATATCCTCCACACGCACTTTCGACTCGTGGGAGGCTCGCCAGGCGGCAGCACCGCCGCCGCCGGGTTCCTGTGCGATGGTCAGGGCGATGCGCTCGTCGAAGGCACCGCAGTAGAGTGCCATCTTGCCGGCATACGAGCAGCCGGTCACACCGATATGCTTGGTGTCTATCTTCGTCACCTCAGGGCCTAACTGCTGCAGGCCGTCAATCAGTCGGCTCAGTCCCCACGCCCATTCGCTATAGGCACCGTTGGCAGTCAGGTCAGGATACAGGCGGTCGAACGGATGCTCACCGCGCTCGTGGTGACGGCCCATCTGTCCGTAGTCGTTCACCTGCTTCTCGTGGAAGTTCATGATGGCAATGGGACGGTCCTCGAACAACTGTCGCGGCAGTGCCATCATGCTCGTGCCTATCATCACGGCGTATGGCGGCTGGCCCGTTTTCGGGTATCTTATCTCCGAGGTCAGCGTCAGTGTCTCGCCGTTCACGTCCACGTCAACTACGATGGTATCGCCCTTCATGCGGGCTTTCACCTGACCGGGCTTGACTGTGGGCTTCGTGCCGATGCCGTAGTGCTGTATCATGTGGCCGATGTCACTGCGGCGCTTCGACCAGTCCTTAAACTTCTTCACGCCCACTAACGGGTCAGGCAGTTCGCGAATCTCCGGCAGTTGGTTCCACCCAGGCATATTAGGCAGTTTGAAACTGCTACCCGTATTCTCCACAGCATACACTAACGGCGGCTGGTTCTTCTGGGCCTGAACTGTACCGAACGCGGCCATCAACAGGCCTGCAAATAATACTTTTTTCATATTAGTAAAGGTTTCTGATTCTTAATAACGCCGCAAAGATACGAAGAAATCCCCAAACCGCCAAACGATTCGGGGAATAAAAGACAAGTTAAACATTTTTCGGTTTAAGATTCCGGGATGATTGGGGCACCCATCTCCGAAGCTTCGGCATCCTGATCGTTGAGCTTGAATAGCATAAACTGCGGAGCCTCCTCCGTACATGGCGTCCATCCGAGCCCCTCGCTGCCACGGCCGTTGGGGTCGCTGTACTTGGCAAAGTTTGTCCAGGCGGTGAGCATCTTCTCAGCCAAGTCCCAGTCGCCCTGCGTCCAGGGACGCCAGCAGTGCTTGAGACTCTTGAAGACGAACCAGAGGTCGGAAGAGTGGAAGGCCCCTTTCAGTCGTGCTGTCACCTCGGGATGGCTACCGTCGTCGGGCAGGGGACGTGCAAACTCGTAAGCCCAGGCCTTTCCCTCCTGCTTCTGGCGCACCTTGCAGAACTCGGCGATGCCGGGCGACATATTGCCCATATCGTTCATGGTATAGCCAATCATGTAAGGTATGTCGGCAATGCTTCCTGATCGTGTGGCCTCATCGAAGGACTTCAGCGAGACGTAACCGTCGATGATGGGGCGCTGCATGAGGAACACGTCGTTACCTGTCACCATATTATATAAGGTGGGGATTGTATAGAGGATTTCTGTCGAAGCGGCTCGTAGTTTCTGCAGGTCGGTGAGCCCAGCCCAGTCCATCACCTTCTTGGTCTCGGCCTCACTCTCCTGGAGCGTGGGGTTGTAGGTGAAGAACCGGTTCAGGGGTGTGGCAGGCTTAGCCTCCTCACCGTCCTTGGCAGGCACGTTAAGGCCACCGCCGCTCATGATGACGGCCTTGTGGAAGAGTCCGCGAGCCAGTGGCGACTCACAGAGCGTTCGGACGCTGCCCGCTCCTGCACTCTGTCCGAAGATAGTGACGTTGTCAGGATCGCCGCCGAACTGTGCGATGTTCTCCTTCACCCACTTGAGCGACTGTATCTGGTCGAGAATACCGTAGTTACCACTGACGTGATTGGGGCTCTCTGCCGAAAGTCCGGGATATGTCATGAAGCCGAAGATGCCGAGGCGGTAGTTGATGGTGACGAGGACAACGTCCTTGGCCCCCCACTCCTGTCCGTCGAACTCAGGCTCCGAGCCCCAGCCCTCCCGGTAGCCTCCGCCGTGAATCCAGAGTGCTACGGGGAGTTTTTTGTTAACCTTTCCCGGGGCCTTGGTGTAGACATTCAGATAGAGGCAGTCCTCGCTGTATGGAGCCTCGTCGCCGTAGCCCCACTCTGTCGCATAACCGCCGGGATAGTGAACGGCCTGATAGCCTGGGTGTCCGAAGCGGTTGCACTGTCGGATGCTGTCCCAGCCGACGACAGGCTGTGGTTCCTTCCATCTGAGTTCGCCGATGGGTGCAGCCGCGTACGGTATGCCCAAATAGGCGAAAACGCCTGGTGTTTCGGTCTCGACGCCCTGAATCTGTCCGCCCTCTACGTACAGCACGGGACACTCGATGCCACCCTTATCAGAGTCGCAGCCGAATAACAATGCCAAAAGTGGCAGCAGTAAACAGATTTTCTTCATGTTATTGTATATTTTTTATGGTTAGTTAGGAAATATCACTCGGTAGTTGCCGCTGAGGTGCATGAAGGCGAAGAGTCGCAGCAGCCCGTCGTAATAGGCGTCGAAGTAGCCATCCTCGAACGGCACATGCTTGGCGTTCCAGAGTTGGTCGACGAACTTCTTGCTCTTATCATGTGAGCAGAGCATGGAGGCGGCAGCCGTCGTAGCCACCAGTCCGATGCTGTGGCGCAGCTTTCTGAAGCCTCCGGCACCGAGGATCTCGTTACCCTCTGGCACCGTGCCGTCAGGACGGTACTGGTCGAGGAACTTGTCGACGCCCTGCGAGTAGAAGAAGTTCTGAATCTTCTCGCCATACTGGCGCTGCCACTCGCCGTCGGCGCAGCTCCACTCATAGTCGAGGGTGATGTTCATGGGCACGCGCCAGGAGTCGTAGCGGAAGTTGTTGTTGCCGTTGCGGGGAGGGGCGGCGTTCTGCTGCTGTTGCTGACCCTGCGGCCGGCCGGGGAAGCGGAAACCCTGCATCTCGCTGCCGTCGAACTGGCACTGGTCGCCGTTGAGGCCCGTCTTCTCGTTGGTACACTTATGCAGGAACTCGCGGCTCTTCTTGGCACAGTCGTACCAGAAGTCGGCGCGCCCATCGTCGCCCCACTTGGCCCATACCTCATAGAAGGCAGGAATGTGGTAGCTGGGGTCGGTGAAGCGCTGGCCGAAACCGTCGGGGGTGAAGGTGATGAGGCGCGTCTCGGGGTCGATGAGGTACATCTTCTGCGGCCCCTGCTGCTGGCCGCCACCGAAGCCACCAAAACCGCCGAAGCCCTGTCGGGGCTCGGGCGTATACTCCTTGGGCTGTATGGCATTCAGGATGCGCTGTGCCTCGGCCTTGTAGTTGATGCCGGTGTTGTCGCCCCAGCGGTTGGAGGCGAAGATGAGGGCGGTGATGAAGTAGAGCTCGCCGTCGCTGGCTGCACCGGCCGAGTTCTGCGTGCCGTCGGTGCGGCAGCTCCAGGCGAAGTAGCCCTCGCGCGTTCCACTTTGATGTTGCATATACTTGCGGCTCCAGCGCCAGAGGCGGTCGAAGATGTCTTTCTCGCTGAACTGCACGGCAACCATCAGGCCGTAGGACATGCCCTCGGTGCGGGCGTCGTGGTTCTTGATGTCGCTGACGTAGCCCATCGTGTCGCC
>CAMHIS010000065.1 GCA_946185285.1 uncultured Prevotellaceae bacterium | reverse complement strand
ATTTGCCGTCGCGATAGTAGCAACGTACATTGTAGTCAGTCTTCATGTAGCCGAATGACAGACTACCCCAATCTAAATTCTTCATTGTCTTATTTTATATGCTTAAAGTTTCGTTTCTGCTTGCAAAATTACTCATTTATTTTTAAAAACTTGTATAAACGACCCTTTTTTTTTGATTTTGTCGAACAAATAGGGTGTTTATGCTGTTTTCTGATGGAAAAATACGTACTGTAAAGTTGGTAATGGAATGAAACTCAGTTCACCACATGGCCTTTCCCCATTACGCCCGGGCAGAGCCTGGTGGTGAGCTGAGTATTAAGTCAGAAAAAATCCACCGCATCCGTCACAGCTGCGAAAATACTTGATAATCAAAGGAATACGGGGTGACGGATGATGGTGACGGGTGACGGATGATGGTGACGGGTGACGGATGATGGCGACGGGTGACGGATGCTCGGCGGTGACAGCTGCAAGTCGATGTTCACGGGCGATGAATGATTGTTCACGGGCGGTGAGTCACTGCGGACGGCCAAGATGACTGACCAGTTCCTCACCACACATTCCTCAATCAGTCATCCGTCACCTCTATCCGTCACGCAGTAACACACTGATTACGAATGTGATAGACAAAAAGTGACGGAATGACGGATTCTTTTTTTTCCATCGACTCGTTTGGCTCTTTCGTATTCCAAATGAGTGTACTTCTCGTATCTGTTACCGTTGCCGGACAGTACTACGCGTTTTGCAGAAACGTTAACTGACGATGTGAACATCGCGCTGCGGGAACGGAATGACGATGCCGTTCTTGTCGAGGGCGTCGTAGACGCACTTCAGGACATCGCTGATGACGTATGACTTCTTGGGGGCGTCGGCCCAGACGAAGAGGTTGAAGTCGACGCTGGAGTCGTTCATCTGTGAAACCACCGACTTGACGGGCTTCTCAGGGTCTATCCACTCGTGGTGGAGTTGGTTGACGGCCTGCTCTACCACCTGTGCCACCTGCTTGAGGTTCGAGCCGTAGGCCACGCCGAAGGGTACGACGGCGAGCACGTAGCCATGGTTCTTGGTCAGGTTCTTGTAGTTCTTGGTGAATAGCTGCGAGTTCTGGAAGGTGATGACCTCGCCGTAGAGCGACTCTACGACGGTGGAGGTGTAGCTGATGCTGGCTACGCGGCCCATGGTGCCGTCGACCTCAATCCAGTCGCCGACCTTCACACGACCTGCCATGAGCGAGGCACCGTAGTAGATGTTCTCGATGATGTCCTTCGAGGCGAAACCGACACCGGTTGACAGTCCACCGGAGATGGCGACGAGCCACGTGACGCTGATGTTGAGGATGGATAGCGACAGCAGGAGCCAGATGCCCCAGACGAGCACCTGAATGACGTTTCGTCCCATGACCTCGCGGCTCTGTGCCGTCGTGGGGTCTAGCTGGCGGTAGTGCAGGCGCAGCAGGTCGAGCACGGTAGAGGCGATATAGCGGAAGAGGAACCAAAGGCAGACGACCATCGACAGCTTGGTGATGCTGATGCTGAGGTTCTTGGTGTCGACAAACTTGCGCTTGAAGAGTTCCATGCAAAGGTCGCTCAGGTTGAAGACATCGGCAGCCCACCAGATACTGAGCATGACGGAGAGTACGCCCATGACGGGCAGTAGCACGCCTGAGAGCAGGCGGTAGAGCCAGCTGCGGGTGATGGGGGCCTCGTCGAGTCCGTGACGGTGACCGTAGAGGTTGACGTACTGGCTGACGCAGGTGATGGTGAGTATGCACGTGAGCTGCATAATCCACCAGATGAGCACCTGGACGCTGAGCAGCGTGTAACCCGTCCATGAGAGCACAACCGAGGTTACGAACACCAACAGCGAGATGTAGGTGTAGAACATGTCGGACTTCGGCACGCGCTTATTATGACGGCGTATGACAAACCACTGCCAGATGGAGCAGGCCAGCAGCACTGGCGGAAAGACGAGGCTGACCAGCTCGTTGGGAATGAGTATGATGCGGAACGAGATGACGGTGAAGCCGATGATGACCAGTGGCGCATAGATATAGAAGGCACTGCGAATCTGGTCGCCGCCGACACGCAGCAGCAGTGATATGAGGATAACACCGAGCAGCCAGGCATACTCAATAAGCAGGTCGCTGGCCATGATGAAGAAGTTCTGCTCGAGCGTGGCGCGCAGGATACCCATGATAAGGGCAAAAGTGATGGTGGTGGTAGCCAGTATGACGCAGGTGCGCTTCTTGAGGAACTCCGGAGTATGGAACTTCTTGGGCAGCAGGAAGCGGAACACCAGCAGATTGAGTCCTGTGGCTATAAGCACGTAGACGACAATGATGAAGAAAAGGCCGAATATGACACTGCTGTCCCATTGCGAACCCGTGCTGGTCGACCTGTACTTGTCGGCTACCGTCTGGCGGGTCTCTCTGAGGCTGTGCTGCAGGCTCTTTAGAATGGAGAAATAGTTGCGGCCCCCATTGCGGAAGATACCCGTCTGGATGTCGTTGTATCGTTGTCCGGCGTAGTCGTTGAGATACTTCAACCGACTCTCTGTTGCTTCGTAGTAGTGTATGTAGTCGGTTATCTGCTCACGGTTTTCGGTCAGCGTGTTACGGATGTTAGTGGCCAAGGTCAGGCAAACATTGCGGTTCAGACGCCCTCGGTCGCTGAGCATATTCTCGTGCATCGACGTGAGGCTGTTCACCAGACTGTCGTATTTCGCAATGTCAGCATCGGTGGTGGCAAGGAAGTCGAGGAAGGGCAGCTGTGAGCGACGGAAGGCGTTGTACTGCTCTGTGGCCTGATGGCATGCGTAGGTGAGGTCGAATACGTAGTTCTGCTTCTGCGAGTAGAGCATCAGAGCATTCTGTCCCGACTGCTTCATGGTCTCCATCAGCTGGCTGAAGATTTGTTCGTTCTGCTGCTTGCGCTCCGAGGTCATGTCCGTCAGGTCGCGGTGATATTCGGTCAGTTCCTGGCGCAGTATTTCGAGCGTCTTCTCAAGGTCACGCTCCTTCAGCACGGCATGGCCCTCGTTGATGCCTACCGTCAATATAATCAGGATGAGAAACAGTTTTTTCATAACTTCTTTTTATTTCTGTGAGTGCAAAGTTACTATTTTTTCAGTCACGGATAGTACAGATTACACGGTTTTTAACTTTTTTCGCAAAAAAAACGCTGATTATCCGTATTATCCGTGCCTTTTTTATTACCTTTGTGCCCATGAAACTCATTGCAGACAGTGGCAGCACCAAAACAGACTGGGTGCTGGCCGACGGTGCCGACATCAGGGCACGGCTACAGACACAGGGCATCAACCCCTTCCACCAGTCGGAGGACGACATACGCTCCATCCTTCATGACATTGGCGAGGTGATGGATGACAAATGTGAGCAACTCTCTATTCACTTCTACGGCAGTGGCGTCAGGCCAGAGCTGGAGCCTCTGATGGAACGACTGCTGCGCGAGACATTTCCTCTGGCAACTGCCGTCGAGGCCCACGGCGACCTGTTGGGGGCAGCACGAGCCGTCTGTGGACGTTGCGAAGGCATTGCCTGCATTTTGGGAACAGGCGCTAATTCAGGTCTCTACGATGGGCAGCAGATAGTCCGGAACACGCCGCCGCTGGGTTACGTCCTGGGCGACGAGGGTAGTGGTGCCGTGTTAGGCCGACAGTTGCTTAATGCACTCTACAAAGGCTTTATGCCTTCGTCGCTGTTGACTGATTTCCAGATATTTACGGGTATGGAGATGACCGATGTTATTAGCCGTGTCTATCGTCAACCGTTGGCCAACAGGTTCTTAGCATCTCTGTCGCCATTCATAAAAGCCCATTTGGATTTGCCTGAAATGAGTCGGATGGTCATCGGGAGCTTCCGCGACTTCTTCAGTCGCAATGTCGTACAGTATGGCCGTCGCGACCTGCCCGTGGGGGTTGTGGGCAGTATCGCCGATTGCTACAGTGAGCAACTGGCCGAGGCTGCCGCTGCCGAGGGCTTTGTCTTGGGCAGCATCCTGAAAAGGCCCATCGACGGGCTTGTGACTTATCACCAATAGCAACATTAATAATAGTCAAAACAAACATGAAGACAACACTGCTGACACTTTTCACCATACTGTTTCTGAATGCCTGTGCGTCATCTCAGTCACCCTTCGTCACTGTCCAGGACGGACACTTCGAACGTCAGGGCAAACCTTATTATTATGTAGGTACAAACCTGTGGTACGGTGCCATTCTCGGTTCGGAAGGGCAAGGGGGCAATCGTGACCGACTCTGCAAGGAACTCGACGAAATGAAGCGAATGGGTATCGACAACCTGCGTATTCTCGTAGGCAGTGACGGAGAACGCGGCATCAAGACCAAGGTGGAGCCTACGCTGCAGGTGAGCCCCGGCGTGTATAACGACACCATATTGGCCGGACTTGACTATCTGCTCATGGAGATGGGAAAACGGGGTATGGTGGCCGTGCTTTACCTGAACAACTCATGGGAGTGGAGCGGGGGCTATGGCTTTTATTTAGAGCACGCCGGTGCCGGACCTCAGCCTCGTCCTGACGACGTGGGCTACCCCGCCTATATGGAGGCAATGAGCAAGTATGCCACCAACAAACGTGCCCACGAACTGTTCTACAACCACGTGCGCTTCATCCTGAGCCGTACAAACCGCTATACAGGAGTCAAGTACACCGACGACCCGGCTATCATGTCGTGGCAGATAGGCAACGAGCCGCGCGCTTTCTCAAAAGCGGCACTGCCAGCTTTTGAGCAATGGATAAGCGAGTCGGCTGCCCTCATACACAGCCTTGATGATAACCATCTTGTGTCTGTCGGCAGCGAGGGGGCATGGGGCTGTGAGAACGACCTCGGCGTATGGGAGCACATCTGTGCTGACCGGAATGTTGACTACTGCAACATTCATCTGTGGCCATACAACTGGAGCTGGGTGAAGCCTGACTCACTGGTGGAAATGCTGCCCATAGCCTGCCAAAACACCAAGGAGTATATTGATTGCCACCTCGCTATCTGTGACCGGCTGGACAAACCCTTGGTCATGGAGGAGTTCGGCTATCCTCGCGACGGCTTCCTCTTTGCGCGGGGCACGCCGACTGTCGGTCGCGACGGCTACTACCGTTATGTCTTCTCACTCGTAGCTGAGAATGCCAGCCAGGGGGGACATTTCGCCGGCTGCAACTTCTGGGGGTGGGGCGGCTTTGCCCGTCCACGTCATGAACAGTGGCAGGTAGGCGATGATTATACCGGCGACCCTGCCCAGGAGGCACAGGGGTTGAACTCCGTCTTCGCTTCTGACACTACGACGCTTGCCGTCGTTCGTGAGCAAGTGAAACGGATGAAAGATATGAATAGATAAAACTGTTGTGATGAAACTGACGAAAGCACAATTCTTAATGGGCTACATCATCGTAGTATTGCTGTTGGCGGCTGTCCGGTGGGTCTATGGTGCAGTGACCAATATGTCGCCTGCCGTCGCTGACAATGCGGAAGCTTTAGTCGTGGTTCCAAGCAACACTCGTCCTCATCGCATACGCTCCGTAGGCAGCTATTTGGAGGCTTTTCCAGATACAAATGCCGTGCAGCTTGTGGCCGCACAGCTGTGGGGCGTGCAGCCTGTGGCGAACCGTGCCGATGCCGAGGCCCGTAAGAAAGAACTGGTCTATGTAGCCAGTTCGCCCTATTACCACGTCGACCCTTTACGACAGAGCATTCCCTATCTGGTGCCAAGGGCAGCAGTGCTGCTTCAAGACATCGGGCAGGCGTTCTTTGACTCCTTATATATAAAAGGTGTACCGTTGCACCGGCTGATAGTTACCAGTGTACTCAGGACGCAGGAGGACGTCGCCCGGCTTCGTCGTTTCAACGGCAATGCCACCGAGAACTCCTGCCACCTGTACGGCACGACGTTCGATATCTGCTATAATCGCTACGAGACGGTGGAGCCGCCCGACGGGCCGCGTCGCCGTGTTGTTGGCAGCGACACGCTGAAGTACGTACTCTCTGAGGTGCTGCGCGACATGCGCCAGCAAGGCCGCTGTTACATCAAGTACGAGGTGAAACAGGGCTGTTTCCACATGACCGTGAGATAGGCTGAAGCGTTAAAGTGTTAAAATATCACCTTTTTAGAGAAAAAACTGACAAAATGCTTGTAGGTTTCGCTGGAAAGTATTACTTTTGCAGCCGATTTAACAAACCAACAGCAAAATGAAGAGTCTGAATCTAATTAGCAGCATTATTATTATTCGACTGCCTCGGGTGGTCGGAAGTGATGAAGCGTGCTTGTAGTTCAGTTCAACAACGAATAGAAATATATGGAGCCTTTCTCACTTCCGAGTGTGAAAGGCTCTTTTGCATATAAACAGTAAAAAAGGAAATTCGTAAATCGTAAATTGAAATTATGGAAAGGTTGTTTATTTTCGACACGACGCTCCGCGACGGCGAACAGGTGCCCGGATGTCAGCTCAACACGGTTGAGAAGATTCAGGTGGCCAAAGCCTTAGAGCAGTTGGGCGTCGACGTGATCGAGGCAGGATTCCCAGTGTCGAGTCCCGGTGACTTTAACTCAGTTATTGAAATCTCGAAGGCCGTGACGTGGCCCACCATCTGCGCTCTGACGCGCGCCGTGGAGCACGACATCGACGTGGCCTTCGAGGCCCTGAGGTATGCCAAGCACAAGCGCATACACACAGGCATCGGCACCAGCGACGAGCACATTCAGTTTAAGTTCAACTCCACCCGTGAGGAGATTCTCGAGCGTGCCGTGGCTGCTACGAAGTATGCCAAGCGCTATGTCGACGACGTGGAGTTCTACTGCGAGGACGCTGGCCGAACCGACAACGAGTATCTGGCTCAGGTGGTCGAGGCCGTCATCAAGGCTGGTGCCACGGTGGTAAATATTCCCGACACGACGGGCTACTGTCTGCCGCAGGAGTACTACGAGAAGATCAAGTACCTGATGGACCACGTCGACGGCATCGACCGCGCCATCATCTCGACCCACTGCCACAACGACTTGGGCATGGCTACGGCCAACACCTTCAGCGGCGTGATGGCCGGTGCCCGACAGGTGGAGGTGACCGTCAACGGCATCGGTGAGCGTGCCGGCAACACCTCGCTGGAAGAGATTGCCATGATACTGAAGTGCCACAAGTCGCTGGACATCGATACCAACATCAACACCACGAAGATCTATCCCATCTCGCGCATGGTGTCGAGTCTGATGAACATGCCCGTCCAGCCCAACAAGGCCATCGTGGGCCGCAACGCCTTTGCCCACTCGAGCGGCATCCACCAGGACGGCGTGCTGAAGAATGTCCACACTTACGAGATAATGGACCCGAAGGACGTGGGTATCGACGATAACTCCATCCTGCTGACAGCCCGCTCGGGACGTGCTGCTCTGAAGCACCGCCTGCACATGAACGGCGTCGACCTCGACGATAAGAAGCTGGACAAGATCTACGAGAAGTTCCTGCAGCTGGCCGACCAGAAGAAGGAGGTGTCGGATGCTGATGTGCTGATGCTGGCTGGTGCCGACACCGCCGACCAGCATGCCGTCCGCCTCGACTTCCTGCAGGTGACCACGGGCAAGGGCGTCAAGTCGGTGGCCTCTATCGGCCTCGACATCAGCGGCCAGAAGTTCGAGGCCGCCGCCTCGGGCAACGGCCCTGTCGATGCTGCCATCAAGGCCCTGAAGCGCATCATCATGAAGCAGATGACGCTGAAGGAGTTCACCATCCAGGCTATTTCGAAGGGCAGCGACGACGTCGGAAAGGTCCACATGCAGGTGGAGTACGACGGCTCGCTGTACTACGGCTTCGGTGCCGACACCGACATCGTGACTGCCTCTGTCGAGGCTTATATTGACTGTATCAATAAGTTCAAGAAGGAATGAATACGTTATTTGACAAGATTTGGGACAAGCATGTTGTCCAACAGGTGGCTGATGGTCCCACCCAGCTCTACATCGACCGTCTCTACTGCCACGAGGTGACATCGCCCCAGGCCTTCGACGGCTTGCGGGCAAGGGGGCTGAAGTGCTTCCGCCCTGAGAAGGTGTTCTGTATGCCCGACCACAACACGCCGACGCACGACCAGGACAAGCCCATCGCCGACCCCGTGTCGAAGGCTCAGGTCGATGCGCTGGCTAAGAATGCCGCTGAGTTCGGCGTGACGCACTACGCTATGGGCTCGCGTGACAACGGCATCATCCACGTCGTGGGACCTGAGAAAGGACTCTCGCTGCCCGGCATGACCATCGTCTGCGGCGACTCCCACACCTCTACCCACGGTGCTATGGGGGCTGTGGCCTTCGGCATCGGCACGTCGGAGGTGGAGATGGTGCTGGCCTCGCAGTGCATCCTGCAGCAGAAGCCGAAGTCGATGCGCATCACCATCAACGGACAGTTGGGTAGGGGAGTGACGGCCAAGGACGTGGCCCTCTACCTGATGGCTCAGCTGACCACCAGCGGTGCCACGGGCTACTTCGTCGAGTACAGTGGCGACGTGGTGCGCTCGCTGTCGATGGAAGGCCGTCTGACGCTCTGCAACCTCTCTATCGAGATGGGAGCCCGTGGCGGCTTCATCGCCCCCGACGACGTCACCTTTGATTATCTGAAAGGCCGTGAGTATGCGCCCAAGGGTGAGGACTGGGACAAGGCTGTCGCCTACTGGCGCACGCTGCGCAGCGACGACGATGCCGTCTTCGATAAGGAACTGACCTTCAATGCCGCCGACATCGAGCCGCGCATCACCTACGGCACCAATCCTGGTATGGGTATCGGGATAACAGAGCGTATTCCAAAAGCCTCCCCAAGCCCCTCCCAAGGAGGGGATGTTCAGTTACCTGTCGCAACAACATCTACCCGTATGAGTAACCAGACACCCCCTCCTTCGGAGGGGCTTGGGGAGGCCAAAGCACTTTCCTATATGGGCTTCCAGCCCGGCCAGAAGCTGCTTGGCACGAAGGTTGACTATGTCTTCCTTGGGGCCTGCACCAACGGGCGTATCGAGGATTTCCGCGCTTTTGCCTCCATCGTCAAAGGACGTAAGAAGGCCGATGGTGTCGTGGCTTGGTTAGTGCCTGGCTCGTGGGCCGTTGACCGCCAGATTCGTGACGAAGGCCTCGACCGTGTCTTGGCTGAGGCAGGCTTCGAGATTCGTCAGCCCGGCTGCTCGGCCTGTCTGGCCATGAACGACGACAAGGTGCCTGCCGGCAAGCTCGCCGTCTCGACCTCGAACCGCAACTTCGAGGGTCGTCAGGGTCCTGGCTCGCGCACCATCCTCGCCTCACCGCTCACCGCCGCTGCTGCCGCCGTAACAGGAGTCATCACCGACCCACGTGAGTTCTTATAAATCGTAAATCGAAAATCCGTAAATCGTAAATAACAAGGTGAAACAGCAATTCAACGTTATAACCAGTACTTGCGTGCCACTTCCCATCGAGAATGTGGACACCGACCAGATTATCCCCGCCCGCTTCCTGAAGGCCACCACCCGCGAGGAGCGTTTCTTCGGCGACAACCTCTTCCGCGACTGGCGCTACCGCGCAGACGGCACTGTGGTTGAGGATTTCGTCCTCAACAACCCCACCTACTCAGGCTGCATCCTCGTCGCAGGCAAGAACTTCGGCTCGGGCTCCAGCCGCGAACATGCCGCCTGGGCCATCGCCGGCTACGGCTTCCGTGTGGTCATCTCGTCGTTCTTCGCCGACATCCACAAGAACAACGAGCTCAACAACTTCGTGCTCCCGGTCCAAGTGAGCGAGGTATTCCTCGCTGAACTCTTCCAGAGCATCCGGGAAAACCCGCAGACTGAGGTCGAGGTCGACCTGCCGCGTCAGACGGTTACCAACCTTGCCACCGGCCGCAGCGAGCACTTCGACATCAACGGCTACAAGAAGCACTGCCTCATGAACGGTCTCGACGACATCGACTTCCTCGTACAGAACCAGGACAAAACTTTAGAATGGGAAAATGGAAACAAGCTTTGTTGAGATATTAGACTCCACGCTGCGCGACGGCGAGCAGACCAACGGCGTCTCGTTCCTGCCGCATGAGAAGCTGATGATAGCCCGCATGCTGCTCCACGACCTCAACGTCGACCGCATCGAGGCTGGCTCGGCACGTGTCAGCGACGGCGAGAAGGATGCCATCAGCATGATCTGCCGCTACGCCCAGCAGATAGACCGCCTGGATAGGGTAGAGGTGCTCGGCTTTGTCGACGGCCACCAGAGCATCGACTGGATTGCCGACTGTGGCTGCCGCGTCGTCAACCTGTTGGCAAAGGGCTCGCTGAAACACTGCCGCCAGCAGCTTGGCAAGTCGCCCGACGAGCACATCGCCGACATCCGCTGTTCGGTTGCCTACGCCAAGGAGCGGGGCATGGCCGTCAACCTCTACCTCGAGGACTGGTCGAACGGCATGAAGGACTCTCCCAACTACGTCTACCAGCTCATGGATGCCCTCGTCGACAGCGGCATCCGCCGATTCATGCTGCCCGACACCCTCGGTATCATGAACCCCCTGCAGGTCATCGACTACATGCGTAAGATGGTGAAGCGCTACCCCGACACCCACTTCGACTTCCACGCCCACAACGACTACGACCTGGCTGTCTCGAACTCCCTGGCAGCCGTCTACAGCGGTGCACAGGGCCTTCATGTCACCGTCAACGGCCTCGGTGAGCGCTGCGGCAATGCCCCGCTCTCGAGCGTGCAGGTCATCCTGAAGGACCAGTTCCGCGCCCGCACCAGCATCGTCGAGGACAAGCTCAATGCCATCAGCCGCATGGTCGAGAGCTACAGCGGCATCGCCGTGGCCCCCAACCAGCCCATCATCGGCGACAACGTCTTTACCCAGGTGGCGGGCGTCCATGCCGACGGCGACAAGAAGGACCGCCTCTATCAGAACGACCTCGTGCCCGAGCGCTTCGGCCGTCGCCGCGAGTATGCCTTGGGCAAGACCAGCGGTCGCGCCAACATCGCCAAGAACCTCGAGGAGCTGGGCCTGGAGCTGACGCCCGAGCAGCAGCGCCGCGTCACCGAGCGTATCACCGAGTTGGGCGACAAGAAGGAAATTGTCACTCAGGAGGACCTGCCTTACATCGTCAGCGACGTGCTCAAGCACGATACGCCAGACGATAAGGTGAAGTTGGTAAGCTACGTCGTTTCAACAGCTTACGGTCTGAAGCCTGGAGCAAACATCAAAGTCGAGATCAATGGTCAGCAGTACGAGGCGGCAGGCACTGGCGACGGTCAGTACGACGCCTTCGTCAAGGCCCTGCGCTACATCTACCGCAAGTATCTCGACCGTACGTTCCCCACGCTGGCCAACTACGCTGTCACCATTCCCCCCGGCGGCCGCACCGATGCCTTGGTACAGACCGTCATCACCTGGGACGACAACGGCCGGCTGCTGCGCACCCGAGGTCTCGATGCCGACCAGACTGAGGCCGCCATCAAGGCCACCTTCAAAATGCTTAACATTATAGAAAACGAACAGAATAACGAATTATGAAACTTAAGATTGCAATACTGCCGGGCGATGGAATAGGTCCGGAGATTATGAAACAGGGCGTTGCCGTGCTCGATGCCGTTGCCCAGAAGTGTGGCCACCAGTTTGAATACGAAGAGGCACTCGTCGGTGCTTGTGCCATCGATGCCGTCGGCGACCCTTACCCCGACGCCACCCACGATGTCTGCATGCGTGCCGACGCCGTCCTTTTTGCTGCCGTCGGCGACCCGAAGTACGACAATGACCCCACGGCCAAAATCCGCCCAGAGACCGGTCTGCTGGCCATGCGCAAGAAGCTGGGCCTCTTTGCCAACGTGCGCCCTGTGGCCACCTTCGACTGTCTGCTCCACAAGTCGCCGCTGAAGGAGGAACTGCTGCGTGGTGCCGACTTCGTGGTCATCCGCGAGCTCACCGGCGGCATGTACTTCGGCGAGAAGTACCAGGACAACGACCGTGCCTACGACACCGATGTCTACACCCGTCCCGAGATTGAGCGCATACTGCGCGTAGCCTTCGAGACGGCCATGGCGCGCCGTCGTCACCTAACTGTCGTCGACAAAGCCAACATCCTGGCCTCCAGCCGACTGTGGCGACAGATAGCCAAGGAGATGGAGCCTCAGTACCCTGAGGTCACGACCGACTACATGTTCATCGATAACGCCTCGATGCGCGTGCTCACCGAGCCCCGCTTCTTCGACGTCATCGTTACTGAGAACACCTTCGGCGACATTCTCACCGACGAGACATCCTGCATCACCGGCTCCATGGGTCTGCAGCCCTCCAGTTCGCTGGGCGAGCATACGCCGCTCTTCGAGCCCGTCCACGGTTCATGGCCACAGGCTGCCGGTCAGAATCTCGCCAACCCTCTGGCGCAGATACTTTCTGCCGCCATGCTCCTCGAACACTTCGGCCTTGTCCCCGAGGGTCGTCTCGTCCGCGATGCCGTCGATGCCTCCCTCGCCGCTAACGTCCGCACCCCCGAGATCCAGGTCGACGGCGGTGGAAAGTATGGTACCCGTGAGGTTGGAGAATGGATAGTTGAATACATCAAAAAGTCTTAACTTCCACCTTCACAGGTTGTTCTACCTCAAGATTCCATTTCTTGAGGTAGTCAAACCATTCACGTGCAGAATGAAAACCGAAGCTTTCGTTGGCTGAGGTATAAGTAATCTTGTATTTCAACTGGTTTTTGTCGCTTTTGACTACAAAACCATAGTTGTCCTTGTTGGCTGGTTCTTCACTGACAATGTGCTGTCGGGGGATTTTGATAGCAAGGCCCACCGTTTCGCGCTTCCACTTCACGGTGTCTGTGGAAGGGTAGTCTGTGCCCCAACAGGCACGGAGTCCTTTGTTATCGGTGAACTCCTCACTGTTCTTGACGTTGATGATGCCAGTTGAGAAGCGGTAGTCACTGACATCCTTGTTGAACAGTACATCGACGTCGGTGTCGCGATGTCCCGCATATTGCGTGTAGCGGAGGGTCATATTGACGGGAACCTTGGCGGCATCGGCTTTCCAACCACGGTCTATAACCTCGACAATGGTACGCAGGGGACCGTAGCTGACAATGCGCTGAGTGCGCGAACGGACGGGGTCGATCATTGTTGGTTCCTTGCCGTTCCATCCTCGGAAGGCTCCAAGGCCGAAAGTGTTGCCGACCCATAGCACGTCGTCGCCGTAGTGCTGTTTCTTCTGTTCGTCTGAAGTATAGAATTGGGTATCTTTTAGTTCCAGTCGTTTCTTAAACTTTCCATAGAGGTCAATTGTTTGCCTTTTGTCAAAGTAGATGCGTATACCGTTCAGTTCGCTCTCGAAGTCCACACCGTGATGGTGTTGTAGGTTATAGGAGTTAGCACAGTCGCCTCGCGCCGTGATGCTCTCGATGTAGTTGTCATGACGGTTTTTCTCCTTTACTTTGTCATTACGCATCAGCATTTCGGCATAGACACGTGCTGTATAGAAACGTGGTTCACCCTCATGGTATAGGGTTACCGTGTACTGTTTCTTCTGATGACTGCCCAAGTCAACTAAAAAGCAAAGTTCATCATACTGCTCGTCCTGGTCAAGGTCATCCAACTGACATGCAATCTCCTTACCATCGACAGTAACCCGGGCAGAACGTATATCGCCATAAACAGCCAATGGAATGACGACAGGCTGGTCTGTTCGTTCCTGTTTCATAGTATTACTAACGTTGACAGTCAGTTTCTGCTGTGCCGTTGCCGTAGTGAAAAAAGTAACCAAAATGGTCCATAAAATAGTTTGTTTCATATCTTTAGATTGTTTAGTCTTTCGCAAAAATAATCATTTTCAAATGATTTTTTATCTTTTTTAGGTTAAAATTTTGTTTTTACAATATTATTTAGTAATTTTGCAAACGAATTTAAACAAAATTCACTCTAAACGATAGGAATGCGTAAGATTTATATATTGCTTTTGTCTGTTATGCTTGTCTGTATAGGCTGCGAATGGCGTCTAAGTTCTTCCGACGACAAGGCGGATACTCATGTTGTTGTGGAGCGCTATGACCGAATACAGAGTCTATACCTTACAACGGGTGACTTCTCGGCACTTCAGCAGATGAATATCAGTTACCCCCAACAGACACGCACGCTTATAGAAGATGTATTGAAGATTGGCCAAGTAAACGACCCGGAAATCAATGTCAAGTTCCTGAGTTTTTTTCAAGACACTACATTGCAGACTATTATTTCGTCGGCAGAGCAGCAATATGCTGATATGGACGACATCAATCAGGAACTCACCGATGCGTTTACCCGTCTTCAAGTCATGATACCCGACATTGAGATTCCTCAAATATATGCTCAGATAGGTTCGCTCGACCAAAGTGTCATTGTCGGCAATGGTATGTTAGGAATTTCGCTTGACAAATATCTTGGTGTTGACTATCCTCTCTATTTGCGTGAGGACTACGGCTATACCGACGAACAGCGCCAGATGATGTGTCGTCTGTATATCGTTCCCGACTGTCTCGGTTTCTTTCTGCTAAGCCTCTACCCGATGCCGTATGACCGTGAATTAACACAGCTTGAGCGGGATATGTATATCGGAAAGATTCAATGGACTGTTAATCAGGCCATGAACAAGACAGTGTTTAATACCCTGTATACCCGTAATGTCGGTCATTATATGAAGAGCCATCCTGATATGACTGTCAGTAGGCTACTAAAGGAAAACATTTTTGTCAGGCCGTCCAATGCCCTGGAAGAATTCTCCGAATGACTATAGTCGTGATAAACTTTTATAACCCAATAACTTAATGAAAAGATTACTGTTAACAATGGCTTGCGTAACGGCACTCGCAGTTTACGCTCAAAAAACGCCGGTGTGGAAAGACCCGGCAGTGAACCAAGTGAATCGTGAGGCACGACGTGCCGCATTCTTTGCCTTTGAGGATGGCGACAAGGCACTTGCCAACGACAAAACCAAGTCCAGTCGCTACCTCTCGATGGAGGGCAAGT
This sequence comes from uncultured Prevotellaceae bacterium, assembly GCA_946185285.1. Classification (GTDB taxonomy): domain Bacteria; phylum Bacteroidota; class Bacteroidia; order Bacteroidales; family Bacteroidaceae; genus Prevotella. The sequence continues at coordinate 408 of CAMHIS010000065.1, read as the reverse complement.
GGAAGTTCTGTTTTGTGAAGGATCACAACCTCGCGCCTAAGGACTTCTTCTCGCTGAAGTACGACGACTCGAAGTGGGTGGACTTCCCCGTGCCCGGACTCTTCGAGATTGAGGGCTACGGAGACAAAATATACAAGAACGTAGGCTACTCTTGGGCTACGACGTTCGATAGCAATCCGCCCTACATCGGCGAAACCAACAACTACACAGGTAGTTACCGTCGTACGTTTGAGCTCCCCTCAGACTGGAACGGCCAGGAGATTTATTTCCACGTTGGTTCTGCCACGAGTAATCTCAGCGTGTGGGTCAACGGCAAGTACGTGGGCTACTCTGAGGACTCGAAGGTGGCTGCTGAGTTCAACATCACCAAGTATCTGAAGAAGGGCCAGAACCTCATCGCCATGCAGG
>CAMHIS010000064.1 GCA_946185285.1 uncultured Prevotellaceae bacterium | reverse complement strand
GTAACTACTCAGTCATCATCACAGCCTCAGTAATCATCTGTTGGAATGAAAGTCATTGCCGTTAATAAAACCTAATGAGCACCGGATAAGGAACAGTCTTAAGGCGTGACAAACAATCCTGGAAAAGCGTTTAACCGTCTGGTTTTCAGAGTGTCGTATTGTCAATTCCATCGGGAACAGCCCACTCCGAGGGGTTAAGACATAGGGGGGGTACAGCCTGCGGCGGTACTATTCTTATTTAGCTTAATTCATTGATTTACAATATATTAAACTATGTTTAAAGGTTTGCGGGAATGCCGACGAAGTTGTACCTTTGCGGCATGAGTTTGGACAAGAAACCTACTATAACCGATGCATTGGAGGCCATAAAGGCATTGCGGGCAAGGCCAGGAAAAACGTGCTTGGCGTCAACGGCCGACTCACGCTGATGGGGGGCGACCGCTACACGCCCATCCCTGACGGCATCACCTTCGAGGATGTGGCCAAGCGTCCCGACAAGTCGATACCCGAGATTGACGGTCTCGACCCCTACAGCGCCCAGATGAAGACAACCGTGGGCTATGCCTTGTCAGTAAAGTACACCGTCAACAAGCGTCACACCTCGCACCACTTCATCCTGGAGTACCTGCAGATGAAGACATTCCAGGGGCAGACCTTCGACCTGCGTACGCATGAGATTGTCGACAAGTTCACCTCGCTGACGTTCCCGAACATCGCCTACCGCGTGGAGTTTTAGGACAGCTTTTTCTTGGTCCGTCTTGTCAGGCCGATAGCACCGGTGGGACAGACGAGGCGGCAGAGGTGGCAGCCAACGCACTTGGTGCCGACGAGTCGTGGCTGACGGCTGTCGTGGTTGAAGACGATGGCCTGGTGGCCGCCGTCGCTGCACGACACCTCGCAGCGCCCGCAACCGATGCAGCGCTCGTAGTCGAACTTAGGATAGATGATGGTGTCGCGGTTCAGGCTGTCGGGCTTCAGGAACTTCGGCAGCTGCTCGCCGACAAGGGAGGAAAGCGATGTGAAGCCTCGCTTGGCGAGATAGCGCTGCAGGCCGAGGATGAGGTCGTCGATGATGCGATAGCCATACTGCATGACGGCGGTACATACCTGCACGTTGCTGCAGCCAAGCTGGATGAACTCGAGGGCGTCGCGCCAGGTCTCGATGCCGCCGACGCCGCTCAGCTCGACCTTCCGGGGCATCTGTGCAAGCTCCAGGACGTGGCGAAGGGCGATGGGGCGCACGGCGCGGCCTGAGTAGCCCGAGACGGTGCGCTGTCCGTCCACCTCGGCATCGGCATCCATCGTCACCGACTTGATGGTATTGATGGCTGAAATGGCATCGGCACCGGCTTCCACGCAGGCGGCGGCAGGCTCGGCGATGTGGGTGATGTTGGGCGTCATCTTCGGTATGACGGGAATCGTGACGCTACGCTTCACGCAGGCGGTGAACCGGCTCACCAGTTCGGGACTCTGTCCTACGTCGCTGCCCATGCCTTCGTGTTTCATCTGGGGGCATGAGAAGTTGAGCTCCACGGCGTCGCAGCCGGCCTCCTCGGCCATTTTCGCCAGGGCTGTCCACTCTTCCTCGGTCTGTCCCATGATGGAGGCCACGACAACCTTCGTGGGGTAGTTCTGCTTGAGCCGGCGAAGGATGTCGAAGTCCATCTCAACGGGATTCTCGCTGAGCTGTTCCATATTACGGAAACCATAGAAGTCGCCGTGCGTGGCATTGTTGTGCATGGCATCGAAGCGCGGCGACACCTCACGTATCTCCTGCAGGCAGATGGTCTTGTAGTAGACACCCGCCCAACCGGCCTCGAATGCGCGGGCTACCATCTCGTAGTTGGTGCAGACGGCCGACGATGCCAGGAAGAAGGGGTTCTCGCAGGGGATGCCGCAGAAGGTGATGCCGAGCGGCGGGTATTGGCTGGCGTCGACATCGTCGGGGTGGATGCTGCGCAGCATCTCCTTGATGCGGATGGGCCAGTTGTAGTGTATGCAGGCCTGCTCGGCACGTTCCAAGTCGGCGTCGGTACAGTCGTTCACCCAGCGGAGGGCAGGCTTGTGGTTGTCGAAGCGGATGGCACGGATGGCCCGTGCAGGGTCGCCGTGCTTGCAGGCTTTGGTGCATGGAGCGTCCTGGCACAGCAGGCAGCGGTTGGCCTCTTCGTAGACGTTCACCTTGCGTGTCTTCACGCCATTCAGCTTAATCTGGTTGCCCTGAAGCGACTCGATGACAGCCAGCGACTCGATATTCGTCATGCCGGCCTCGACGAGCTTCTTGCGCCCGTTCTGGAACTCCTTTTCGATAATGAAGCCCATGCCGACGATTTCGGCTCCGGCCTGTCGGCAGAGATCCATGATGCCCAGACCGGCATTGCCGAAGGCGAGGAAGTCATCGATGAAGAGCACACGGTCCTGTGAGGAAAGGTACTCACGGCTGATGATGAGCGTGTAGTCATTCTGCTTGGTAAACGAGTGTACGGTCGTAGACAGGAAGTCGGCCATCGTCGACGGCTGCTTCTTCTTGGCGAAGACCACCGGCAGTTCCATCATATAGCCGAGCATCACGGCGGGTGCGATGCCCGATGCCTCGACGGTGAGAATCTTCGTGGGATGTGCCTGTGCAAAGCGGTTCATAAACTCCACCGCCACCTGTTTCATCAGGTAGGGGTCCATCTGGTGGTTGATGAAGCGGTCAACCTTCAGAATGCCGCCGTCGAGGCAGCGGCCGTCCTGCAGAATGCGATTGATCAATGGTTTCATAGGCGTAATAAGTTTCGGTTTTCGTCTTATACGCCGCAAATATACTGAAAAATCTGCAAACAACAGGCAAAAAGTGCGAAATATATCAAATAAAATCGGACTTTCGTACGTGCAAGAGCAGGGTAGGGCGTCAGATGTAGAATTCTGAGGGGTCTATCAGTCCGGCCCGTAGTGCATACTTCACGGCCTCGTGAGCGGTGTTGATACCCAGTTTCCGGAAGATGTTCTTGCGGTGGGTGGTGACAGTATGGATGCTCGAGAACCGGTCGGCGGCTATTTCCTTGGTGGTCTTCCCTTGTGCGATGGCCTTGACGATTTCCATCTCCGTCGTCGTCAGGATGCTGGTAGTGCCCTCTTCCTGCTGCTGAGTGATGATGGTCTCCAGCGCACGCTGGCTGAGGTAGCGCGTGTGGCGGTCAACGGCTTGTAGGGCCTGGCGGAGCTCGCTGACAGGTGCGTCCTTGAAGACGACGCTGAACTGGTGTGATGAGTAGACGACGCGGCGAATGAACTGCGAGGTCAGCTCGTCGCTGATGAGAATCCAGTCGGACAGTGAGAAGCGCTCGGCCACGATGAGCAGTTGGTCCTCGTCGGTAAAGTCGAAGAGGGTATAGTCGAGCAGCACGACCGCACTCTGGTGCTCTTTGAGCAGCTCTACAAGTCCGGATCGGTCGAAAGCCCGATAAACGATGTTCTCTTCGTCTTTTCGTAGAATACTCTCGAGTGCTATGCGCGTGAGTTCCTGGTTGTCGGCAACAATGTACTTTCTCATACAGATTACAATCTTACATTTCCCGCCGCTCTCCCCTCCCTTGAGGGAGGGGCCTGCGGCGGGGTCTGTATCATTTTGTACTAAGCTGTTTTTACATCATCACTTAAATCTTCTCCAAAGCCTGGGCGAGGTCGTCGATGATGTCGTCGATGTGCTCGGTCCCGATGGAGAGACGGACGGTGGCTGGCGTGATGTGCTGTTCTGCCAGTTCCTCGGGTGAGAGCTGTGAGTGGGTGGTCGTGTAGGGATGGATGACCAGGCTCTTCACGTCGGCAACGTTGGCTAAGAGCGAGAAAATCTGCAGGGCGTCGATGAACTTCCAGGCCTCTTCCTGACCGCCCTTGACCTCGAAGGTGAAGATAGAGGCGCCACCCTGGGGGAAATACTTCTGGTAGAGCTTGTGGTCGTGATGGCTCTCCAGGGCGGGGTGATTCACCTTTGCCACCTTCGGGTGCTTGCTCAGGAAGTCGACCACCTTCAGGGCATTCTCAACATGGCGCTCAACACGCAGGCTCAGGGTCTCGACACCCTGCAACAGGATGAAAGCGTTGAACGGAGAGATGGCAGCACCGGTATCACGCAGGATGACGGCACGGATGCGGGTGACGTAGGCGGCAGCACCGACGGCGTCGGCAAAGACGATGCCATGATAGGAGGGGTCGGGCTTGGCCAGCGTGGGGAACTTGTCGGGATTGGCCTTCCAGTCGAACTTTCCGCCGTCGACGATGACGCCACCGAGGCTCGTACCGTGACCGCCGAGGAATTTTGTTGCCGAGTGTACCACGATGTCAGCGCCATGCTCCAACGGACGGATGAGGTAGGGCGTGCCGAAGGTGTTGTCGACGATGAAGGGGATGCCGTGCCTGTGGGCGACGGCTGCCACACTTTCGAGGTCGAGCACGTCGGAGTTCGGGTTGCCGAAGGTCTCGGCATATACTACTTTTGTGTTGGGCTTGATGGCTGCTTCGAGGGCTTCAAGGTCGTTTATGTTGATAATAGTATTACTGATGCCCTGCGTAGAGAGTGTGTGGGTAATCAGATTGTAGGAACCGCCATAGAGATTGTCGGCAGCAACGATGTGGTCGCCGGCCTGCACGATGTTCTGCAGGGCATAGGTGATGGCGGCGGCACCCGAGGCAACGGCCAGGCCGGCCACGCCGCCCTCGAGGGCGGCCACGCGGTCTTCGAACACGCCCTGCGTCGAGTTGGTCAGCCGACCGTAGATGTTGCCGGCATCGCGCAGACCGAAGCGGTCGGCGGCATGTTGTGAATTACGGAACACGTATGACGTGGTCTGGTAGATGGGGACTGCACGTGCGTCGGTTGCGGGGTCAGCCTGTTCTTGGCCTACATGGAGTTGCAGCGTCTCAAAACGGAAGTTTTTCTTTGTACTCATAATCTTATCCTTTCTTTTTTTATTTGTTAGTTAATTGTTTACTTTTGACGGTGCAAAGGTACGGAGTTTGGAAATATCCTCCAAATTTCTTGCGTAATTCAGAATAAATAGCTAAATTTGCAGCGTGGAAAGAAAATCTTTCCGTTTGGGGCCTTTCAATTCCCCGTAAACAGAATAAAATTCTGAAATATGGTAGACAACTTAGACGAAACCGACCTGCAGATACTGAAAACGCTGCAAAAAAATGCCAAATTGACCACGAAAGAGTTGGCCGATGCCGTCCATCTGACCCCCACGCCCGTCTTTGAGCGCCAGAAACGGTTGGAAAAGAAGGGGTATATCAAGAAGTATGTGGCCATTCTCGACCCTGAGAAACTGAACCAGGGACTGCAGGTGTTCTGCAAGGTGAAACTGAAGCAGATTAACCACGAGATTGCCGACTCGTTTGTGCGCAGGATTCATCGTATTCCCGAAGTGACGGAGTGCTATAACACCTCGGGAGCATACGACTATCTACTTAAGGTACGCGCCCGCGACATGAAGCAATACCAGGAATTCATTCTCAACAAACTGGGCGAGATTGAGAGCCTGGCTTCCGTCGAAAGTACCTTCGTCATGAGTGAGGTGAAGCAGAACTATGGCATCAATATTTAGTTTTTCGCCCTTTTTCTTGGCAGTTCCATTTTTTTTTCCTATATTTGCGCCGATTATCGAATCTGTTGGACTATGCGGAAGGACAGTTTCCTATACCGGGTCTTCGACCTTTACTACGACGGTTTCAAGAACATGGAACTGGGGCGGACGCTCTGGGCTGTCATCATCGTCAAGCTCTTTATCATCTTTGTCGTCCTGAAGCTGTTCTTCTTTCCGAACTTCCTGAAGAAGCACGCCGGTGGCGACGAGTCTGGCTATGTGGCAACGGAGCTGGTGGAACGTGCACAATAACCTAAAACTATATCAATATGACAAACCTACTGCTAAACATCGATGCCGGGACCATTGACTGGTCGAGAGCGCAGTTCGCTCTGACGGCAATCTACCACTGGCTCTTCGTGCCCCTGACGCTCGGTCTGGCCGTCATCATGGGCATTGCCGAGACGTGCTACTACCGCACGGGGAAACAGTTTTGGAAGGACACGGCCAAGTTCTGGCAGAAGCTTTTCGGCGTGAACTTTGCCATGGGCGTCGCTACGGGTATCATCCTCGAGTTTGAGTTCGGCACCAACTGGTCCAACTATTCCTGGTTCGTAGGCGACATCTTCGGCGCGCCGCTGGCCGTCGAGGGCATCGTGGCCTTCTTCATGGAGTCGACCTTCGTGGCCGTCATGTTCTTCGGCTGGAACAAGGTGTCGCGCGGCTTCCACCTGGCCTCAACGTGGCTGACGGGCCTCGGCGCCACCATCTCGGCATGGTGGATTCTCGTTGCCAACGCCTGGATGCAATGCCCCGTGGGCTGCGAGTTCAACCCCGACACCATGCGCAACGAGATGGTATCGTTTGCCGAGGTGGCCCTGTCGCCGTTCGCCGTCTCGAAGTTCTGCCACACCGTCACCTCGTCGTGGATTATCGGCGCTATATTCGTCGTGGCCGTCAGCAGCTGGTATCTGCTGAAGAAACGCGACACGAAGATGGCCGTCGAGAGCATCAAGATTGGTGCCCTCGTAGGACTGGTGGCCTCGGTACTGGCCGCTGCCACCGGCCATAAGGCTGCCCAGGACGTGGGCCAGGCTCAGCCTATGAAGCTGGCCGCAATGGAGGCGCTGTATAACGGCGGCATAGACCAGGGGCTGACGGCCATTGCATGGGTGAACCCCTTCTGCCAGCCCGACTACGAGAACCTGGACGAGGCCCCGCTAAAGATAGAGATGCCCAATGCCCTGTCGTTCATGGCTACCAACGACATCCACGGCTACGTGCCCGGCGTGAACGACATCCTGAACGGCTATACCACGCCCGACGGACGTGTGGAGCCTTCTGTCGACGAGAAGATTGAGCGCGGCAAGAAGGCTATCGCCGCCCTGGCCGAATACCGAAAGGCAAAGGCCGAAGGCGCCGACGAAGCTACACTGGACGCTCAACTCTCAACACTCAACGAGAACATGAAGTACTTCGGCTACGGCTACATACGCGACAAGTCGGAGGTGGTGCCCTTCATCCCCATCAACTTTTGGACATTCCGCATCATGGTGGGCTTGGGCTGCCTGTTCATCCTGTTCTTCGGCGCCATCTGTCTGCTGGCATTCCGCGTCCCGCTGCTCTCGGTCATCACGCGCCGCCTCATGGCAGCCATCGGACTGCTGCCCGAGACCGAGGCCGACGTCTACGACATCACCCGGCTGCCCGCCTGGCACTATTGGACGGCTATCGTCTTGGTGCCACTGGCCTATATCGCCTCTGAGAGCGGATGGCTCGTGGCCGAGTTTGGCCGCCAGCCCTGGACCATTCAGGACATGCTGCCCACATGGGCCGCCGTCAGCGACCTCCACTCAGGCAGCGTTATCACCACGTTCCTGCTCTTCCTCGTGCTGTTCACTACCATGCTCGCCGTCGAAATCAGCATCCTGCTGAAGCAGATAGCAAAAGGCCCGGATGCTTCTAAACAGTAAATCGAAAATCAGTAAAACGAAAGTGTCATGACATACGAATTCTTACAGAACTACTGGTGGTTCATCGTTTCATTACTAGGTGCCCTGCTCGTCTTCCTGCTCTTCGTACAGGGAGCCAACTCGCTGGTGCGCTCACTCGGCTGGACGGAAGAGGGACGACGGCTCGTCATCAACTCCACAGGCCGCAAGTGGGAGTTTACGTTCACCACGCTCGTCACCTTCGGCGGAGCCTTCTTCGCCTCCTTCCCGCTGTTCTACTCGACCAGCTTCGGCGGAGCCTACTGGCTGTGGATGATCATCCTGTTCACCTTCGTGCTTCAGGCCGTCAGCTATGAGTTCCAGAACAAGATTGGAAATTTCCTCGGCCCCCGCACGTTCCAGTTCTTCCTCGTGCTCAACGGCATCATGGGCCCGCTGCTCTTAGGCGGTGCCGTGGCCACCTTCTTCGAAGGCTCGAACTTCATCATTGCCAAGGACAATATGATTGATGCTGCCTCGCTGACTCCCGTCATCAGCCGCTGGGCAAATGCCTCCCACGGCCTCGATGCCCTGCTCAACCCCTGGGTGCTCGTCTTCGGGCTGTCCGTCGTGTTCCTGGCCCGCATCCTCGGCATCCTCTACGTGATGAACAACGTTGCCGACGACGATGTCCGCTCGCGTGGCAGCAGCCGGCTCATCGGCTCGGCCGTGCCCTTCCTCATCCTGTTCGTGGCCTACCTCGTCCACCTGCTGCTGAAGGATGGCTATGCCTACAACGCCGAGGGCGTCATTTTCATCGAACCCTATAAGTACCTCCATAACTTCTTGGAAATGTGGTACCTGCTCGTCTTATTGCTAATAGGCGTTGGCCTCGTGCTCTATGCCATTGGCAAGGAAATTGCCAATCGGGAGTCCGGGAACAGTAGGTCCATCTGGCCTGCAGGCATCGGCACCGTCCTCGTCGTGCTCGCCCTGCTGCTCTGTGCCGGATGGAATGGCACGGCCTACTACCCCTCGACCGCCGGGCTGCAGTCATCGCTGACCATCCGCAACTCATGCTCGAGCGAGTTCACCCTGCGCACGATGTTCTACGTCTCGCTGCTCGTGCCCTTCGTCCTGGCCTACATCGTTTATTGCTGGCGCGCCATTGACAAGAAAAAGCTCACAAAAGATGAATTACATTATTAATAAAAAGATTATATGAAGAAAATGTTTCTTACGGCTGCCGTCCTGACTGGCTTTGTCCTGACGGCAGCGGCTGCCGACGACAGCGACCAGTTTGTATTGAAATCAGGCGACGTGACGATGACCGTCGATATCAGCAAGGGCGGAAAAATACTCTCGCTGAAGCATAAGGATGCCGAGGTCATATCGCAGTCGCGCTTCCCCGAGTCTTTCGGCAGTACCTTCTGGACCAGTCCGCAGAAGGAGTGGAACTGGCCACCCGTTCAGGAGTACGACAAGATGCCCTATACGGTAGCGGAGCGTACGGACTCGAGACTCTCCATTACAAGCCAGGTGTCCGAGCGCATGAAGTACCGGATTAGTAAGACGTTCACCACTGAATCCAAGACGGGGGCCATCGTCGTCACTTATACCATCAAGAACATGGCCGACGAGACGCGCCAGGTGGCTCCCTGGGAGATTACCCGCGTGCCCAACGGCGACGGCACCATCTTCTTCGATGCACCGTTGGAAGGCATTACCCCAGCCGGACTGATGACGTTCACGGCTCAGGATGGTGCCGTCTGGTACACGACCGACGAGGCTCCCCAGAACCGCAAGATCAATGCCGACGGTCACGGATGGCTGGCTTACTCTGCTGACGGCCTGCTGCTCATAAAGCAGTTCGACGACCTCGATGCCTCGGCTCCCGCTCCCGGCGAGGCTGAGATACAGGTCTATGTGAATCGCGGAAAAAGCTACATCGAGCTTGAGAGTCAGGGTGCTTACGCCACGCTGGCTCCCGGCGAGCAACTCAGCTGGACCGTCCGTTGGATGCTCCTGCCCGTCAAAAACGGCACCAAGCAAGCCCAACTGCTGAAGACCGTCAAGAAAGCACTCAAACACTAAACACTCAAACACTAAACACTCATCACTAAACACTCAACAAAAAAATGAAACGACTCATCATGATGCTGCTGACCGTCGTGGTCAGCCTTTCGGCTCTCGCACAGAGTGCCGACAAACTATATGAAGAGGGCAAGAAGCTCTACGACGCCAAGAACTACGCGGCGGCCTTCCCCAAGCTGAAGACCGCTGCCGAGAAAGGCCACAAGAAGGCGCAATACCGCCTGGGACGCTGCTACGAGAAGGGGCACGGCACAGCCGAGGATGCCAAGTTGGCATTCCAGTGGTATGAGAAGTCGGCCAAGCAGGGTCACGCCAAGGCTCAGTTCCAGTTGGGCCAGTGCTACAAGGACGGCGAGGGCGTGGCCAAGGACCGCAAGAAGGCCTTCGAATTGTTCATGCAGGCCGCCAAGCAGGAGAATGCTGATGGCGAGTATGCCGTCGGCAAGGCGTATTTCAAAGGCAAGGGCGTCGTTGCCGACAAGGCCCAGGCCAAGAAATGGCTGCTACGTGCCGTCAAGAACGAGAAGGGCGGCGACGACGTGCTCAAGGACTTACGCAAGGATGCCGCCGACGGCGACGAGGATGCCAAGGCCATGCTCAAGCTGATTGGGAAGTAGCCCCGTGTGATTCTGCATCATTCTACATTAACCATGGAAAAACTGATTGAGTTATACAAACGGTGGAGTGGGACTGAACCCGCTGCCATCGCGAAGCTGCCAGGCGCTGGCAGCAATCGTGAGTATTATAGGCTGAACGCTGCCGACGGAAGCAGCGTCATCGGCTGTATAGGCACCAGCCGTGACGAGAACCATGCATTCGTCTATCTCGCACGTCATTTCACCCGTAGGCAATTGCCGGTGCCATCGGTGCTGGCCGTCACCGACGACGAGTTGCGCTACCTGCAGCAGGACTTGGGTACCGTGTCGCTCTTCGATGCCATCCGTGGCGGCCGCGAAGCCGGAGGCCGTTACACGCTGGCCGAGCAGCAGCTCCTGAGGCAGACTATCCGCCTGTTGCCGGACATCCAGATTCGCGGAGCACGCGGACTGGACTTCTCGCAATGCTATCCCCAGCCGGCTTTCGACCAGGACTCGGTGCTCTTCGACCTGAACTACTTCAAGTACTGCTTCCTGAAGGCTACCGAGCTGGACTTTCATGAACTGAAGCTTGAGGCCGACTTCAGGCTGATGGCCAAGGACCTGACGCAGGCCGGCGACGAGCCGTGTTTCCTCTACCGCGACTTTCAGGCCCGCAACGTGATGCTCTGCCGACACCCGGAAGCCGACAGTCCGCAGCCGTACTTCATCGACTTTCAGGGAGGCCGGCGCGGACCTTATTACTACGACCTGGCCTCGTTTCTCTGGCAGGCGTCGGCTCGCTATCCCCATAAGCTGAGGCGCGAATTGGTCTTTGAGTACTATAATGCCTTGAAGCAGTTTACCGAAGTGCCGTCGAGCCACCATTTCGTGGCCCGTCTCAGACTCTTCGTTCTCTTCCGCACGCTACAGGTACTGGGTGCCTACGGCTTCCGTGGCTATTTCGAGCGCAAGCAGCACTTCATCGACTCCATACCGCCTGCCATCCAGAACCTGCGCGAACTGATTGGCTCGGCACAGTTGCCCTATCCCCATCTGACCGACGTCTTGCAGAGGCTCTGTGCATTGCCGCAGTTCCAGCTCATAGAGACCACCGCCTCGCGTGCCGACGGTTACAGGACCACTGAGCGTAACCCCTATAAGGCTCATCCACTTGACGGTCCTGCCACCTTCTCGAAATACGATGCACAGGGCCCTCTCGTGGTCAAAGTCTACAGCTTCAGCTACCGGAAGGGAATACCCGAAGACGAATCGGGCAATGGCGGCGGTTACGTCTTCGACTGCCGTTCCACCCACAATCCCGGTCGCTACGAGCCATACAAGCAGCTGACGGGACTCGACGAGCCGGTCATCAGGTTTCTCGAGGACGACGGCGAGATCCTCACCTTCCTCGACTCTGTCTATCGTCTGGCCGATGCCCATGTGCGTCGCTATATCCAGCGCGGCTTTACCAGTCTGATGTTCTGCTTTGGCTGTACCGGTGGCCAGCACCGTAGCGTCTACTCAGCACAGCACCTGGCCGAGCACATCCACCGCAAGTTCGGCATAGAGGTGCGCATCTGTCACCGCGAGCAGGGCATTACCCAAACCCTCGCCTGACGTAGAGTAAGGATTGTTATTTCAGTAGTTGGTCTATCTCGTCAAACTGTCGTCCCATATTCAGGTTGAGATAGATACGGTAGAGTGCCGGTCCCCATTTCAGTTTCTGTTCCGGGGCAAGCTGGCGGTAGCGTTCCATGTAGGGGCGGGCCTTCTGGTAGGTCTGCCGCAACAGTTTCTTCTCACGGAGCGGATGCAGTCTGACGGCCTTGTTCAGATAGGCCGTACCGGCGTTGTAGTAGGGGTCGGGCATGGAGTCGTTGCGGCTGATGATGGTGTCGCTGAGGGCAATGCTCTCGTCGTAACGCTCCATGTTGAAAAGGACAGTGGACTTGGCGTAGAGATACAACAGGCTGGTGTCGTTCTCCTCGAGGACGCGGTCGACAACTTTCAGCGCCTTCTCGTTCTCTCCGTGTGCCGTGAAGTAGTCCATCAGTCGTGTGAAGAAATAGTTGTCTGTCGGATAGCGGCGGAAGCCCTCGATCAGCGTCTCCATGTAGAGCGAGTCGTCACTCAGCAGCCGGCGGGCCTCGGCCATGTATTGCAGTGTCTGCTCTGCCCTTGCCGTGTCGCGCAGGGCGAGCTTGCGGTAGCGCAGGGTCAGTACGGGGTCGTTCATCCTGTAACCGCTGTAGGTAGCCCAGTAGGCTGCCTCGGGCATTCGTTCGTCGAGGCTGTCGAGCGTGTAGCTCGCGAACAGCGGCTGACGGGCACAGTCTATGTAGGCTTCGCTGAACTCGTAGGCCCGCTTGAAGTCGCCTTTCCTGACGTAGTACGTAGAGCCTACGAAGAGGTTGGGCCGGAATTTCATGAGCTGTGCGCCATTTTCCTTCCTGTATTCGGGGGCTACCTTCCCCTTACGGTCGGGTCGCATGTCGAGCGAGTCGAGGGTTTCGGCTACTGAGAAGAGCCGGCGCGTCAGTTCAAAGAACTGCGCCGTGTCCTGCCGCTGTTTCATGTACAGCTTCTCGTTGACAGCCTGGTACTGCATCAGCACCGACTCGTACCATACGGCATAGATGCGCTTGTCATGCCGGTTGGCTGAGTCTTTCAGCAGTTTGGTTGCTATCTGCTCTGCCTGTTCTACTCCTCGCTTGCTCTTCAAGATAGTCCGTGCCTGACTCAACTCCTTTTTCTGAGCCGCCGTCAGGCACGGAATTATCATTAGTAAGAGAAGCGCAATAATCTTTTCACTTCTCACTTCTTACTTCTTACTTCTTTCTTCTTACTTCATCAGTTTCCACCACCGACGAGGCTCTCCAGCTCGGAAGCCTTCTCGTTGTCGCCCAGCGAGTAGTACATCTGGTATAGGGCGTATGCCCAGTTCACCGTCTTGCGCTCGGGGTCGAGTTCGCGCACCTTCTCCAGGTAGACCTTCGCGTCGCTGAGGATGGCCTTGATCTTGTTGGCATTCTCCACGGTCAGCTTGCCGGTCTTCTTGTCGGCCAGCTGGTCTTTCAGCTCAATGGCCTTCGAGTTGAGCGACACACCGGCTTGATAGGCGGCAGCGATGTAAGTGGGGTCAATCTCAAAAGCTTTCTTGTAGCACTCCACGGCCTCGTCGAACTTGCCCGTCATACGCAGAGCCTCGCCCTTATAGGTGTAGCCGAACTTGTCGCCGGGGTTCTTGGCAATCTCGCTCTCTGCCCACTTCAGCAGTTCGTCTGTCTTATTGGAGTTCAGGTAGTAATCGCCAATCCATGCAGAGTAGCGGGTGTCCTCGGGGAATTTCTGGCAGGCATCCTTCAGCATGCTGATGTACTCGAGCGTGTCCTGTGGGGTCTTCATCGTCTCGCGCTTCGAGAAGACGAGGATTTCCGTGGCATCCTTGGCCTTGGCAGTGTCCTGGGCGGCTATCTGAGCGTACTTGATGACGTTGTCGTAGTCCTTGGCCTGATAGGCTGACAGGCTGGCGAAGTAGGCAACCTCATTCTTGTACTGGTCCTTGCTCATGTCGATTCCCGTGAACAGGGGGGAGTCACCGCTGTCGACGTAGAGAGAAAAGGCCTTGAAGGCACCGGCGTAGTCCTTCTCCTGATACAGGTACTGTCCGGCATTGATGCACTGCAGGCGACCGTTCTGGTAAGTCTTCTGGTTCTCTGCGCGGAACTTGGGCTTCACTTTGCCCTTCTCGTTGGGCTGGCTGTCATACTCGTCGCACTTCAGGGCTGCCTCGAGCGAGGCAATGGCTGCCTGGTGCATGGCAGGCTCGTCAACGGGGTTGTTGGTCTGCTTGAGCTGGTTCTCCAGTTTGACGCCCTGAATGTCAGAGAACTTCTTGTACTGGGCGGTACTCAGCAGATTCCATGCGGCGGCCTTGTCCTCGGCGCTGCCTTCGTTCAGGGCCGGCTGCACGGCCTTGATGGCTTCTTCCACATTGCCCTTGTCAAGTAGCTTCTTAGCGTTCTTCACCACGTCCGACTGGGCAAAAACTGTTGTTGTTGCGACGGCCATCATGGCCATCATCGTGATTTTCTTCATAATCTGTACGTTATTGGTTAAACATTATTCCTCTGTCGTAAAATCCACCAGCGGTTCGGTACTTTCCTGTACTTCCTCGTTGACGACCTCGGCCTCCTCAATGTCTTCGTCCTGCGACGACATGACCTTGCACACCGAGGCGATGCTGTCGTTCTTCTTGGTGAGATTGATGAGGCGGACACCCTGCGTGTTGCGGCCTGCCACGCGCACGTCGGCGCACTTCAGACGAATCAGCACGCCCGACTTGTTGATAATCATCAGGTCGTTCTCGTCGGTCACCACCTTGATGGCTACCAGACGGCCCGTCTTCTCGGTGATGTTGAGCGTCTTCACACCCTTGGCACCACGAGCGGTCTTGCGGTAGTCCTCTACCTCAGAGCGCTTGCCGTAGCCGTTCTCCGAGACCACCATGATGGTCTCCGTCTGCGGGTCGTTCACGCAGACCATGCCCACCACCTCGTCATCGCCGCCTTCGTCAGGACGCATACCGATGACGCCAGTGGCTACACGGCCCATGACGCGAACCTGGTCTTCGTTGAAGCGCACGGCACGTCCGTTGCGGTTGGCTAACAGCAGCTCGTTGTTGCCGTTGGTCAGGCGTACGCCTACCACCTCGTCGCCATCGTTGATGTTCAAGGCCCGCACACCGGCGGCGCGGACGTTCTTGTAGGCGTCGAGACAGGTTTTCTTGATGATGCCCTGCTTGGTGGCGAACACCACATAGTGCGACTTCAGGAACTCATCGTCGCCGAAGTTCTTGATGCGCAGCACGGCGTTGATGGCGTCGTCGGGCTCGATGTTCAGCATGTTCTGTATGGCACGGCCCTTCGAGTTCTTGTCGCCCTCGGGAATTTCGTAGCACTTCTGCCAGTAGCAGCGGCCCTTCTTGGTGAAGAACAGCAGTGTGTTGTGCATTGTGGCGGGATAGATGTATTCCGTAAAGTCGTTGTCGCGGTGGCGTGCGCCCTTGCTGCCCATGCCGCCACGGCCCTGAGCGTGGAACTCGTCGAGGTTGGTGCGCTTGATATAGCCCATGTGCGAGATGGTGATGACCACGGGGTCGTCGGGATAGAAGTCCTCGGCGTTGAACTCATGGTCGAACGGAATAATCTCCGTGCGGCGCTCGTCGCCGTACTTCTCCTTCACCTCGAGCAGGTCGTCCT
>CAMHIS010000063.1 GCA_946185285.1 uncultured Prevotellaceae bacterium | reverse complement strand
CTTGTACTACTTGTCTGTTTATGGAAATCTTTCAAAGAACTCTTTCTTCAGTGCTTTGCGAGAAGCATTTCTCGTTTAGCGGGTGCAAAGGTACGACTATTTCAGTTATCCACCAAATAATTTTGAAGGTTTTTTCTTGTTTTCATGCATTTTTTTTGCAACTCTTGATTCACATCAATACGAAATTCATTTTCACCTTACTATTTATAATATAACTCCCACCCTTCATTACATTTTCGCTGCCCCTCTCCCAACCATTTCACTACCCGGAGCACGCCGAATGGGCACTTCGCTACACCGGCCTCCCACCAAAGCTACACCGGCGGCTGCCGATGCCAGAGTGACGGAGAATAGTTCCTACCTTTGCACCGTCCGGACGGAAAACAGTGAGAATTGAATATTGAGAATTGAGAATTGTAAATTGAGAATTATGAAAAGAAAGAATTTTATGCTCACCGAGCATTTCAGCTACAACGAGATGACGCGCTCCACATGGGCCGAAACCCACCGCGTCGACAACACCCCCGATGCGCTCCAGCTGTCTGCCCTCACAAATCTGTGCTGCGTGCTGCTGGAGCCGCTGCGCCGTCAGTTCGGCCCGATCCACATCAACAGCGGTTTCCGCTCCGAGGCCGTCAATACCGGTGTCCACGGTGTCGGTGGCTCGAAGCACCTGACGGGCGAGGCCGTCGACATCCGCATCGCCGACGTAGAGACAGGCCGCGCCTACTACCGTTTCATCCTCCAGCACATCGACTTCGACCAACTGCTCTTCGAGCACCGCCGCGACGGGGCCATGTGGCTCCACTGCTCTGTTCTGCTCGACCCTCGGGAGAACCGTCACCAGGCCTTCCCGAACTACAGAGCGGCGTATTAGTTCCACTACGGATTAAACGGATTTACAACAAAGATTAAAAGATTAAAAAGATTTGTTTTATGCAATGCGGCCTGTCGCGCCATGCTCAACGCCTCAGCCCATCTTTCTAAATCTTTTCAATCTTTGTTAATCAGAAAACAGACGATGAGAACATGCAGATGTTGCGGGCGCGAACTGCCCGACGAACAGTTTGAGCTCTACTCTACCGGCACCCGCCGGCGGGTGTGCCGACAGTGCAAGTACCGCCTGTACGGCCCGCAGGCCAAACGGCGGTGGCAACTGCGCCAGATGGCGGCACTAATTGTGAATAGCAGGAAATAGCCCTCACTCCTGTCACTTCCGTCACCTACGGGGGTGAGGGAAGTGACGGAAGTGAGGGTTGAAAAGTAGAAATAACCATTATAATACACAGAGAAATGATGAGACAAATACGAAAGTGGCTGCTGCGCCTCTTCGGCAAGCAGCCAGAGCTGGCCCCCATGGCCGCCGCACCCCAGGAGGAGAAGAGAGTCGCGGTTGAGCGTCGTACACAGACACCGGGACGGGAGAAGCAAATCATCGCCAAAGGTGTGGAGCAGTTCTTCAACGACAACTACGAGCTGCGCTTTAACATTTTGAAACAGAGCGAGGAGTTCCGGCCGCGTTTTCCGGAAAACGCGGCGGGTTTTGGCGAAAACGTGGCGGGTTTTGCGGAAAACGCGACGGGTAATGATTGTTGCGCGTCGCGGGAGAGTCCGGAGTGGCTGCCGCTGACCGATCGCGAGCTGCGCCGCATCGCCTTCGAGCAGATGAAGGAGGTCGGTGTGGCCTGGAGCATCGACATCGAGCTGTACGCCCGCTCCGCCATTGTACCCAACTACGACCCCGTCGGCGACTTCCTCGGCCACTGTACGCCGTGGGACGGCACCACCGACCACATCGACGCCCTGTCACGCCGCGTGCCCACCGCCTTCAAAGAGTGGCCGCTCTACTTCCACCGGTGGTTCCTCGCCATGGTGGCCCAGTGGCAACGGCGCAGCCGCGACTACGGCAACTCGCTGGTGCCGATGCTCATCGGCAGTCAGGGCACGCACAAGTCGACGTTCTGCAAACTGCTGCTGCCACGCAGCCTGCGCGAGTACTACATCGACGACATCAAGCTCGACTCCTCGGAGCAGGTGGAGCGTATGCTCGCCCGCATGCTCCTGGTCAACATTGACGAGTACAACGCCAAGACATCGCGCGAGCAGGCCAAAATCAAGCGTGTGCTCACCGAGCGCGACGTGCAGACGCGCCGTATGCGCAGCGACCAGTACCAGATGCTGCCCCGCATGGCCTCGTTCATCGCCACCACCAACGAGCGCGAGCCTCTGACCGACCCCACGGGAAGCCGCCGCTACCTGTGCTGCGAACTGACGGGGACCATCGACACCTCGTCGCCCGTCGACCACGCCGCCCTCTACGGCCAGGCCCTCGCCGAGCTCGACGCTGGTGCGCCGTGGTACCTCAGCCGCGACGAGGAGGCCTTCCTGGAAGAGCACAACCTGCTCTACCGTCAGCCCGCCTCGGCCGAGGAGCTGCTCCTGGCCTGGTTTGAGCCGGCTCCGCGCCAAAAGAGTCACTACACGACCGCCGCAGCCATTCTCGAAGAGCTGCGCCGCCACGCCAAGTCCTCCGACGTTCCCAGCCTGAAGCAGCTCACCACGGCTCTCCGCCAGTGCCGCTTCCCCTACGGTGCCGTCAACGGTGTGCGCGGCTGGTACGCCCGGCCGCGCGTATAAGCCATCCACGCAGGAAATTCAGCTATAATTTGCACAATTAGCTACTTTTTCTTGGATGTTTCAAAAAAAAACATTAACTTTGCAAATGATATAACCCAAAGAAAAGAAACGACAAGATGGATACATTCTTATTGTGGGGCTTTAATGTCCAAGCATGGATAACCATTGTGACGGTGCTGGCGATGTTCAGCATACTGCTGTTCACCAAGCTGCGCACCGACCTTGTATTCCTTGGAGCGATTGCGATACTGTTCGTTACCGGCGTGCTTGATGCCCAAGAGGCTTTTTCGGGCTTTAGCAGCACATCGGTCATCGTAGTCGGAGTATTGTTCGTCGTCGTTTCGGGACTGACCCATACCGGTGTGCTACAGTGGATCGTAAAACACCTGCTGGGTCAGCCCAAGTCTTATATTAAGGCCGTCGTGCGCCTGATGCTGCCAGTAGCAGCCCTCAGCTCGTTTCTCAGCAACACGACGGTGGTGGCGCTCTTCGTGGGCATTGTCAAGATATGGTCGAAGAAACTGGGAATCTCGCCCTCAAAGCTGCTGATACCGTTGAGCTATGCCTCGGGGATGGGTGGTGTGTGTACGCTGATAGGTACGCCGCCGAACCTGATTATCTCAGGCCTTTACAGCGACCATACCGGCGAGGCCATGAACGTGCTGGTAACCATGATACCCGGTCTGTTCTGCCTGTTCGTCGGCATACTCTCCGTCATCGCCATGCGCCGCCTGCTGCCCGACCGTAAGCCGCCGGTCTCTGACGGCGAGGAAACGGCAGAATATACTGTCGAGATGCTGGTGCCGTCGACCAACAAGTATATCGGCGAGACGCTCGGCTACGCCGGACTGTGCAACGTCAAGGGCGGCCGGCTGATAAAGATGCGCCATTTCGACGGCATACGCGTACCCGTCGATGAGAACGAGTTTATCATGGGTGGCGACCGCCTGACGTTCGCCGGAGAAATACAAGCCATTCTGGAGCTGGAGAAGAGTCACGGACTGGTAAAGGGCGACGAGGTCATAGACGTAGGCATCAAGACGCTCATCTCCACCACCATCATGGTAGCGATGGTAGTGCTGTCGGCACTCAACGTGCTGCCGCTGCTGCAGTGTGCCTTTCTTGCCGCCGCTGCCATGCTGCTGTTCCGCTGCTGTAGTCCTAATCAGGCGATGAAGGCCATCAACTGGGAGATACTGATGGTGTTTGCCGGGTCCGTCGTCTTGGGCCTGGCCATCCAGAAGACGGGTATCGCCGAGCGCCTGGCCTTCGGCATCCTCGACGTTTGCGGCAGTAATCCCATCGTAGTGATGACGGCCATCTGCTTTGTCGCCACGGTCGTCACCGAGTTCATCTCCAATACCGCAGCAGGCGCCATGTTCTTCCCCATCATGTACGAGGCGGCCGAGAAGTTAGGCTACGAGCCCTTCACCTTCCTCATCGCCCTGATGATCAGCGTCAGCAGCAGCTTCGCCACACCTATCGGCTCACCCACACACATGCTGGTCTATACCCCCGGCGGCTACCGCTTCAGCGACTTCATGCGCATCGGACTGCTGATGAACCTCATCATACTCGCCGCCAACATCTTCATCGTCAACATCGTGTACCCATTAACACCGTTGCAGCCACAGTTCTAACGCCCACAGCTCTCGCTTATCCGTGCCGCCGTCAGCTGCGCTATCCGCCGGTACTCGGCAAAGCGCTGGCCGCTGACGGGAGCGTCGGAGGCATCCCAGAGAGCCACGCGCTTGCGGAAGCTCTGCACGGCCAGCCGGCCAAGCTCCTTCGACACCGGCAGCGAGGGATGGCCTGGCACCACACGGGCCACCCGCTCGCAGAACTCCCGGAAACAGCCCTCGGCCACGCCGCCAAGGTCGGCCAGCGCGCGGTAGACGGCGTACCACTGCCGACCGTTCCTGACCTCAGCCGCCACTGCCTCGATGACCGTGTCAACCTGAGCCTGCGTAGGCCGCGACGGCTCCTGGCGGCGGGCCACCGTGCGGCGGATGGCCTTCAGGCAGTCGCCCGACGAGGCGCGCACCACCCGCTTCTCGACGCCCACCACCGTGCCCAGGATGCGCACATTGTCCTCGGCGGTCAGCAGGATGGCGTCGTAGCGCTCGTTACAGGGCACCAGCCAGCGGCGGCCCTCGTCGTCGCTGAACAGCACCTTCAGCGTGGCCATCCCGTCGACCAGTGCCACGACAATATCACCGTCGCGGGCCGACACCGACAGGCGCACGCGCAGCAGGTCGCCGTCGGCGAAGCCCGCCCCGGCCATCGAGTCGCCACGTGCCGGTATGAACAGCTCCGGCTCGAAGCCCAGCAGCTCCTCGGGCACGAGCATATCCTCGCCGTAGCCGTCGTCGCCGGGCATCGTGGGCAGGCCGCACATCGCCGGACAGCTGCTCACGTGCAGCTTATAGTTACACAACTGTGGATTCACGCCCGCCGCGTTCAGCAGGCCCAGGATTTCCTTCATCTCTTCTTTTCTCATTTTACTCTATAGGCTTTTATATGGTATGTCGGGTGCAAAGGTAGCGGCCGCCTGCATCAAATTGTGAAGCAGGTCGTAAAAAATTTGGCCGTTACGCGGTTTTTCCCTATCTTTGCAACCGCAATGAAGCTACCGGAGAAATTCAAGGAATACATCTGGCTGGTGAACACCATCAGCCGCAGCCGGGGCGGACTGACGCTCGGCGAGCTGAACAGGCTGTGGGTGGAGACCGACATGAGCGGCGGCGTGCCCATGGACCGCAACACCTTCAGGCGCCACAAGATAGCCGTCGAGGAGATGTTCGGACTCTTCATAGAGTGCGACCCACACAACCAGTACCGCTACTACATCGGCAATGAGCACGTGCTCCACGAGAACAGCGTGCAGAACTGGCTGCTGTCAACCCTCACCGTGGGCAACCTGCTCAGCGAGAGCCTCGGTATGCAGCAGCACATACTGCTGGAGAACGTCGGGGCCGACAGCCACCTCCTGGACCAGATTATCAGGGCCATGCGCGGCAGCCAGACCGTGGAGATGGGCTACCAGCGCTACCAGCAGACGGAGGAGCGCACCTACACCGTGGAGCCATACTGCCTGAAGCTGTTCCACCAACGATGGTACCTGCTGGCACGCACCGGCGGCAACTTCCGCGTCTTCGCCCTCGACCGCATCAAACGGCTGACAGCCACCGGGCAGCACTTCGACGCCGACCCCTACTTCGACGCCGAGGACTTCTTCAGCGAGTGCTACGGCGTCGTGGCCGGCGACGGCAGCCAGCCCCAGCGCATCGTCCTGCGCGCCTACGGCCGCGAGCAGTACGCCCTGCAGGACCTGCCCCTGCACCACACGCAGCACATCGTCGGCCAGGAGGACGACCATACGGACTTCGAGGTGACGCTGCGCCCCACCGCCGACTTCATCGCCCACCTGCTGAGCCGTGGCCGCTGGCTGAAAGTGGTCCGCCCCCAAGCACTGGCCGACGAGGTGCGGCGCCAGCACCTGGAGGCGGCAGGAGAATGACGGGCCTATGACAAGAAAAAATCCCCGGACCGCCAAGCGGTTCGAGGACTTTTTTGCAGATTCTTCATCAGGTTCAGATGCAGCTTGCCACTGCTCCTGCTCCCAGTACCGACGCAATGGCGGCAGCCACGGCGGCAATGACCTTAAATACCATTTTCCAGTTCATAGCTCACTCTTCACTTCTTCACTCTTCACTTCTCACTCCTTAGGGCTCCATCGGCTCCTCAGGCTCCTGCTGCCCCTGCTGGCCCTGCTGCTCCAGGCGGGCGGCGTCGCGGGCGGCGCGGGTCTTGGTGCCGTAGGTCAGCTTGTTCTTGGCCTTGGTCAGCTCGGCGCGGGTGAAGTCGCCGACGGCCTGTGCCACGAGCTTGATGGACTTCACATTGGTACCGAGATCGTAGGCCAGAAGGGTGGGTGCGCCCGACGACTCGATGTGTGCCTTGAAGATGGCGAGGTTGTCAACCTTGACGTTGATGCCGTCGAGCAGGAGGTGGCGGATACACTTCACCATGTCGGTGAGGACGCCCTTGATGCAGCCTGGCGAGTAGGGGGTGTTGTGGTTGGCCATGTGGTCGACAAGCTCTTCGAGCGTGATGGGGGTGTTGTCAACTGTGCGGCCGTAATACTGTCCGTAGGTCTTCGACGCAGTGTTGGTGTTCTTGTACTCTTCAATCTGGATTGCCATAATTTTGTTCTCCTTTTTTTTAGAATGGTTAGACTTGTTGTTTACTGTTGCAAGTTTTGACGTCAGCGCTGTTGTCTTGTTTGCGAGTGCAAAGGTACGACGAAAAACCGTCAGCCACAAGCTTTTGCCTGAGGCTGGCGGAATCCTAAAGTAATAACCGTCTGATTTTCAGCAGGGTTACAAGCCCACTTACGTCCACCCGTCAGGTAGTGCCCTCACCGCCCAGCCAACCACAAGAACCTTTTACAAGATGACCTAAGTATGATTTTTGAAACACAGAGAGACAAGAAAAGTCCCTGGACTGACAGCAGTCCAGGGACACGATGAGAGGATTATCCGCCACAAAAGATAATCTTTGACGAATGATGACGATGCTTAGCCGGGGCTATTCACCGACGTAGAGCAGGTTGCTCATCCGCGTGGTCAGTTCGTCGGCCTCGTCGGCAAAGTCGTCCAGCGAGCGTGAGTAGCCAGAGTTGCTGCTGTACTCTTCGTGAACACCGGGGCTGCCGGCAAGCAGGTTTTCCTCCTCACCCATCACAAGCATTTCCACCGTGGGGCTGATATATATCTTTTTCATTGCTCCTAATATTATTTGATTACAACTTTCTTACCGTCCTTGATGTATATGCCCTTGGCCGTGGGCTGGCCGTCGAGCTTCACGCCGCCGATGGTGTACCATGCACCGTCCTTCCCCACACGTTCTTGGGCAGCGGCGGCAATCGCCGTGGCCTCGCCCTCAGGCAGTCCGATGAAGCGGGCGTCCACGCTGGCGGGCAGCGTGAGCCAGGCCTTGTGGGCAGGCGAGGTGAACGGCTGGCCGTCCTCGGCACCCCAGTACCAGCCGAAGGTGGTGTTGTCGGGGCCGTAGGCCAGCTTGTAGAAGGCGTAGCCCGTAGCGGTCAGAATCTCCGTATCCGTGTCGCTGCCGCTGAGCAGGTTGCTGCCGCTATAAGCGTCGGCACCGCTGCCGATGACGACGGGAAGCGTCTGCTCCACGTCGGTGGCAGCCACCTTCAGCATGACGGCCGTTCCGGCGGGCACGATGTTCTGGTCGGTGTCGCCGTCGGCGACGGTCACATACGTCAGTGTTCCCTCGACGGCTCCCTTGTCAGTGACAGCGAAGGCCTGCACGCCTTCGGGCAGTACGAGGTCGTAGCTGCCAGCGTAGTAGGTGGCGTAGCCGGCGGGGGCGAAGGCCACGCCGACGCCGGGGCGCAGCGTCTTGCCGCCGATGGCGGTCACCTCGTCGGCGGTCAGCTCGCCGCTATAGAGGCTGCTGCCGTCGGTCAGCATCTGTCCGTCGGCCACCTTCACAGGGCCGTTACAGCTTGACACGTTGAGGTAGTCGGTGGCGTGGGTCCAGCTGAAGGTGGCGGTACCTGCACCGTATGTCGGATCCAGATTGATGCCCCAGTTCCCTTCCTGTGCCGACGCCTCCAACTGGCTGCCGCTGATGGTCAGACCATACTGAATAAGGATGGCGTCGTAACAGTTCAAATCTTCGTCATCCTGCTTCGTGCCCGTAGTGGTCACCTTCACGCGGCTGTCAGTGATGGTGCTCGCGGAACCTGTTGCATAGAGTCCACTATTTGCACTCTCGACCGTGATGTCTGAGTTGATGATGTTCAGCGGGCTCGTATCATAAATACCATATCTTTCGCCGGTGATTTTGACGGTGTAGTTGCTGATGGTCAAACTCTTGCCGTGGTTATTGATGGCATTGTTCTTGCTGACCACCTTGGCCTTGTTGCCTTCCTCCAATGTACTGGTAAGGCTCAGGCCATTGCCACTATTGGCAAAAATGCCATAGCCACCCGTACACGTAAGATCCAAGTCGCAGTTGGAGATGGCGACCGCGCATCCAGAGCCATAGATGCAGCCAGCACCATTACTGCGAACCGTCACGTCGCTGCTGCCATCGGCAAGACCCTCGATGGTTATGCCGGTGCCATATGTCGCGTAAATGCCGTACCCGCCTTTAGCGACAACATCAACCGGGCAATTCTTGATGGTGACAGGCTGGCCGCCGGCATAGATGCCGTCAGTAGCGCTACGCACCGTCACGGAACTTGTGCCGTCGGCGAGACCTTCGATATAGACGCCGGCGTTATTGTCATCGCGGCCATTGGCGTTAATGCCCTTTCCGCCTAAATTGGCAAGGTCGAGCGTGCAGTTCTTAATGGTGACAGGACGGCCACCGCCTTCGAGAGAGGCAGAAGAAGAAGAAGAAGAGCTGTTGCGCACCGTCACGCGGTTGCCCGTGGCTACGCCGGTAATGGTGATGCCAGAGGAGCCTGTGGCATAGATGCCTGCACCATTGCAATAGCCGTAACCGCCAGCCTCATTCTCGAGACCCGTCACTTCGACGTCGCAGTTCAGGATGGTGACAGGCTGGCCGCCGGCAAAGATGCCGTCAGTAGCGCTACGCACCGTCACGGAACTTGTGCCGTCGGCGAGACCTTCGATATAGACGCCGGCGTTTTTGTCATCGCGGCCATTGGCGTTAATGCCCTTCCCGCCTAAATTGGCAAGGTCGAGCGTGCAGTTCTTGATGGTGACAGGACGGCCACCGCCTTCGAGAGAGGCAGAAGAAGAAGAGCTGTTGCGCACCGTCACACGGTTGCCCGTGGCTGCGCCGGTAATGGTGAGGCCAGAGGAGCCGGTGGCAGAAATGCCTGCACCATTGCAATAGCCGTAACTGCCTGCCTCATTCTCGAGACCCGTCACTTCGACGTCGCAGTTCAGGATGGTGACAGGCAGGCCGCCGGCAAAGATGCCATTATTGAGACAGCGCACCGTCACGTCGCTACTGCCGTCGGCAAGACCAGTGATGGTTAGGCCGGTGCCAGATGACGCGAAAATGCCGTACCCGCCTTTAGCGACAACATCAACCGAGCAGTTTTGGATGTTGACAGAGCACCCAGCGCCATCGATGCCACTTGAATTGGAACGCACCACCACCATGTTGCCGCTGGCACAGCCAATGATGTTCATTCCAGAACCGGCGCCTTCGAATATTCCAGAATAGCCGCAGAAGCCATATTGTCCTGCCTCGTTCTGGGTGGCACCCGTCACTTCGACATCGCAATACTTGACGGTGACGGAGCATCCGCCGCCGTATATGCCATAGTCGGCACAGCGCAACGTCACGTTGTTGCTGCCGTCGGCAATGCCCTCAATGTGTACTCCCATTCCTGTGCTGCTGCTATAATTTCCTTCGATGCCATTACTATTTGTGCTGACGGCATCAATGTCGCAGTACTTGATGACGGCAGAACCGCCGCCGGCACCGATGGCCGTAGAACGGCTGCGCACCGTCAAATCGTTGCTGCCGTCAGCAAGGCCCTCGATGGTCAGGTTGCCACCACTGGCATAGACGCCATTGCCTTCGCTGCCGACGGCATCGATGTCACAACGCTTGACGATGAGCGAATGGCCGCCTGCATAGATAGCATTACTGCCTGCACGCAAGGTCACTTTATTGCCTTTGACAGAATGGCCTGCGATGACGCTGCTACTACTGGAGCCAAAACTGGAATAGATGGCATTGGCGTTGCACGTGATATTTATATCGAGGTTGGCGATGGCATAGACGTTGTTGAGGTATATGCCGTTACCGGTGCTGTTGACGCTCAACTTGCCAGTGGCGTTCTCCTGGCCGTAAAGGCAGAGGCCGCCGCCATTGAAGGCATCGCCTTGGAGTGGTGACGCCTCCGTGCCAACGGTAAGGGTGACTCCATCGGGAACGACCATACACATATTGCCCGTGCCTGTAAATCCCGAGGTGAACGTGAGGTCGCTCGCGACGACATACCACTGGTCAGCGGCAAGGGCTGTCATCGTCTGGTCGAGGGGCACGGCACTGACGGTCTGCGTCTCGTTGTTCTCGTCAACATAGCTTACCGTTGTAGCCGTGGCCGTGGCCAGGGTACCCGAGACGGTGACGTTCGTGTTGTCGGGCATCGTCAGACGGTAGATGCCGCGGGCATCGTCGACAGTGGTCACGTCGATGGCCTCGCCAAAGGGCAGAGTCTCGGGTTTTTGAACAGCACTGCGCGCCTCGGCTTGGCCGGAGCCAACAGTGGCAAAGGCACTGAGCGTGGCGCCGATGCCTGTATAGCCGTAGTCGGGTATGGCCCTGATATAGACGGTGCTTCCCGACGCGGCCTTGCTGATTATGCTGGTGCAGGCCGCGTCGCTGTAGAACGCGAGCTGGCCGCCGGCGGCGGTGCCGCTGATAAGCTCGCCCGCCTGCGCTGAGGTTGTGCCGCCAACGATGAGGACGGCAAGTGTCATGATGGTTGAAAGTCTCTGTTTCATATTCATCTTCTGGTTCTTCTTACTTTTTCACCTTTTTACCTTTATATATATACAGTCCGTGGCGGGTCGGCTCGCCATTGAGGCGGCGGCCCTGCAGGTCATGCCAGTCTTCCACGCCCATTGCAGAGGGGACGGAGGCGATGCCCGTGGCATCGTTGATGACGAGCGAGAGCCGGGCTTCGCCGGGAGCGTCCAGCGTCAGCCAGCAGCGGTTGGGCCTGATGCCCTGGTTGGTGTCGGCCAAGTAGAACTTTCCACCGGAGAGCACGTAGGTCAGGCCGGCTACGTAGTGGCCGGCGAGCGATTCGTCAGCAAAGTCGCCGGCTGAGAGCTTCGCGGCCGTGCCGTGGAAGTTGGCAGAGGCGTCGGCGTGCACGCTGATGTCCTCACAGGGAGCCAGTTCCACCCTCTCCGCTTTGCCGTTTACGTGGACAAGCACGGGCAGGCCGGAGGGCACGGCTTTAATGGAGGTCAGGACTACGGCTTTGTCTGTAATGCTGCTGACATAGAAGACCTTTGCGCCTCCTTTGCTTACACTATAGGTCACGCCGTCCTCATGATAGAAGGAACCCCAGCCGGTAGCACCGAGGTTGACGTGAACAGGCAACACCTGGCAGCTTACCGTCACGTCCTCAGCAGGCATCGGGAAAAAGCAGCCGTCGATTTCCTGTCCGTTCACATAGTAGTAGATGTGCTTGTCGGCTGGCACTTCCACGCCGGCAGAGCCGAGGGTGACGGTTGTGCCAAGTACATAGTAGCCGGTGCTGCCGACGGTGACGGAAGGCGTCGTGCTGGTAGTGATGTTCTCGCCCAGTGTGAGGGTTTGTACGCTGACCGCACCATCGTTGTCGGTGTAGTCGGCACTGGCGCAGCCAACGCCAGTGGCGTTCTCGACACCATTCACGGTACAGTGATAGTAGTAGCAACGCTCAGAACTGCCAGAACAATATCCGGCGATGGCTCCGCAATCACTGCTATTGGCATTGACGGTGATGCCACTGGCGAAGCAGTCGTGCAGGCTGCCATCAAAATTTAAACCGACAATGCCGCCAATGCATTGGCAGCCGGTGAAGGAAGAATTAGCGAGATGGACGTTGCACACCTCTCCTGACGAGCCAATTACGCCGAAGAGGCCTTGGTAACGGTTGGCATAATTATTGGTGTCATCCCCCTTGCAGACGACGATGCCGCTGATGGTATAACCTGCTCCGTCGAAATGGCCGCTGAAGTAATTGTAATCACCGCCTATGGCCGTGAAATTGCTCTTGCCATCGTCCTTGGTCAAGACGGTGGGGTCGTAGGCAATGTCGGCACCCTGCTTGAAGTAGTAGCCATAGAAGTTTCTGCCCGCGTTTACGCGCTCGGCCAGCAGGTCGAGGTCCTCGGCGTCATTAATCATATAGGGATCTTCCTCCGTGCCGTGACCCACAAATGTGGTGGTGGTGAAGCCAACGATGTCGCTCCACTGACCGTCGTCGCCACACCGCACCTGGGCCTCATATTGCGTGTCGTGAGTAAGCCCCGTGATGGTGACAACATGTGTATTAGAGGTCATGGTCTGCCATTCGCCTACAGCACCGATGAACACATTGTCGATATGCAGGTCGGTGTAACTATTGTACTGGGTCGATTCTACGTAGAAGGCGATGCGTGCGGTCTGGCCCACATAGGGGCTGATGTCGATGTCGTCCACGGCTTGGTCCGTGTTGGGAATGTTGTTAAGCACATATTCGGAACCTGCGTTGTTCCACTCGCGCAGTATAGTCCAGCTGCTGCCGTTGTCGGTGCTAATCAGCACGACAAAACGGTCGTCATCCCCTGCAGTGGCGGAGTTTGACCCATAATATTCTGTCAAGGCAGCGTCGAAGCGGAATAGGGTGCCGTCAGCGATTTCGACACTCGGACTCACCAACCAATACTGGCATCCGGTTCCATAGATACAGACTTTGACATTTTGAGAGTCGAAAGCATAATTAGTGAGGGTCCAGGCATCGCAATCGTAGAGAGAGTTGCCATTCATCACGTCGCTCAACAAGCCCGAGTATTGGCTCCAGGAGTAATAATAGTTGTACGATTCGAATGTCTCATTGACCCCACCTGGCAATAGCGTCGCCCGATACCTCACTGTGTAGCTTTCCACGCCGTCGGCTTCATTCCAGCCGAAGTCGGCGGTTTTCTGGGAAATGTTGGAAACCATAAGGCCCGTAGGAGCCTCTTGTGCCCACGTCCCAACCGTCGTGAGCACGGCGAAGGCCAGCGACATGGCTGCCCGCGCCAGAAAGATTCTTCTTAGTCTTTTCATTAGTTTACTGTTTTTTTATGGTTTTTATAGATTTGACAAGCAGTATGATGAAAACGCACAGCAGCCCGGCATATATGATGCCGAGCAGCCATTCGAGCCATTGAGGCACAACGGTGGTGTCCATTTCCACTGGTTTATCGTTGACTAATTGATTATGGTGGTGCAAAGGTACGGCTTTCCGGCGAGAAAACGTGTTAGCAAATGGCATTGGGTGTTGGAAATCGGGTGGCAAGGTGTTAAAAAAGTCGATTTCTAACAGCCAAAGTGCGATGGAATGGGGAAAAATGCGTAACTTTGCACTCGTTTATGAGAATAGAGGAACTGCAATTCGGGGCGTATAGCTCATTTTGCAGGATAAACGCCCAAATTTGTTGAAATATCTGAAATAGATAAATCTTTTATAAATACCATACTTGGCGTTTTTGCCCATTCCAAAGAAAACCCAATATGTAAATATATTTTTGAGTCTCAAACGTTTGAATCACTCAAAACGCTTGTATTTATCGGGCTTCGAGTGCTGTTCCATCCTGCAAAATGAGCTATAGGTCCAATTCGGGGCAATGATGACAACAGCACTGCTGACGCTGACATTAGTGTCGCAGATTCCCCAGCGCGTGAGCCGCACGGTGAATCGCGCCCGCTGGCTGATGGTCGCGGCCATGGTGCTGCTGTTCGTCCAGTTTTTCGTGCAGTACAGGTTTGGCTTCCGCGCCATGGGCATCACCCAAGCCGTGGCCGTGAACCTGGTGTTCTTCACCCCCTGCTCGTGCCTGCTGTCTGTCGCCGTTCTGCTGCTCCAGCGCCGGGGCACGGTGCCCAGGTCGGCATGGGCGGTAGGCCTGACGTGCTGGACGCTGACCATCCTGCTGCTCGGCGGTGCCGCCGCCATGCCGGGGCTGCCGGTGCTGAGCGACACCGCCGAGCTGCGCACCGCCGAATACATGGCGGCCCTGCTCTATGCCATTGCCCAGACGTGGTACTACTACCTGCACTACAAGGCATACCGGCAACTGAGGCGAACGATGGCCAACTACTACGACGAGGATGCCGACGAACTGCTAAAGTGGATGCACTTCAGCGTGCTGATGCTGGCGGTAGCAGCGGTGTTTGTGCCCTTTGCCATCTTCTGGTCCAACTATATGCTGAAGATCTACGCCCTGCTGCTCTTCGGGGCCATCTACTACTGCATCATACGCTTCTACCGGTACGCCGTCGGCACGACGCCCGCCATCGTGGAAGAGGCCGGCGAAACGGAGGAAGAGGAACACGGAGCCAAGACACCGGAGGCTACTGAAGAACTGATGCGCATGGTGGAGGAGAAGGTGAAGCACTGGGTGGACGAGAAGGGCTTCAGGCGCAAGAAGGCAACCATACGGCGGGTGGCCGAGGAGATGGGCGTGTCGCGCAACCAGCTGTCGGAATGGCTGAAAACGAAAGGCCGGCTGTTTAATTCGTGGATTAACAGCCTGCGCATAGAGGATGCCAAAAAGGTGATGGCAGAGCACCCCGAATGGAACAACGAGGCGGTTGCGCTGTACTGCGGCTTCTGTGACCGCACCTATTTCCAAACCGTGTTCAAGGAGAGGGAAGGCGTGACGCCAACACAATTCCAGCAAGGAGCCACTGGGCTACTTGCTGGAACTGCACAGAATTTATAAGGAGTTAATCGGCCAGCGGCCTCGCGGGCCGCTTGCGCTTATGCGTCGATATTGGCGTAGGTGGCGTTCTTCTCGATGAACTGCCGGCGCGGCTCCACGTCGTCGCCCATGAGCATGGAGAAGATTTCGTCGGCCTCGGCGGCGTTCTCGATGGTCACCTGCTTCAGCAGGCGGTTCTCGGGGTTCATCGTGGTCTCCCAGAGCTGTTCGGGGTTCATCTCGCCCAGACCTTTGTAGCGCTGGGTGTGGAGCGCCTTGTCGTCGCTGTCGCCAGCCACGTACTTGTCGATGAAGGCCTGGCGCTGCTGCTCGGTGTAGCAGTACTCGGAGTTCTTCTTGTACGTGCATTTATAAAGAGGTGGCGTGGCGATGTAGAGGTGTCCCTCCTGGATGACCTTCGGCATAAAGCGGTAGAAGAGCGTCATGATGAGCGTGTCGATGTGCGAGCCATCGACGTCGGCATCGGTCATGATGATAATCTTGTCGTAGCGCAGCTTGTCGACGTTGGCCTCGCGGTCGCCCTCGCCGTCGACGCCGAAGCGGACGCCGATCGACTGGATGATGTTCATCACCGACTCGGCCT